>NZ_JBFOFW010000002.1:0-452460 GCF_040887505.1 Enterococcus sp. C50
AAATAAGGTTGTGGCGCAAAACTTCCAGCTCCCAAAAATAATGAATAACTGACAAAAATAGTTTTTATATTTTTGAACAGTTATGAGTAATTTCGAGGGGTTACTTCGAAATCAAATAATAACAAGCAGGTATTTTTTTAAAAATAGCAAAGAACTAGATGATTAATGGATTGACTAACTAGAAAGCAAAGGATGATTTTTATTGTCCTTTGCTTTTTTCATTGGGATGAAAGCTTGTTCCAACGATTCAAACATGATACACTAAATATGTGAAAATATGAACAAGGAGCTTTGAACATGCGAGAGTTGAAAAAATCTGAAACGTTACCAAAAGCAACAGCAAAACGTTTACCGTTATACTTACGTTACTTAAAGATGTTGGATGATTCAGGAATTGTTCGCATCAAATCAAAAGAATTTAGTGAGATTACGCAAGTACCGCCTGCAACGATTCGAAGAGATTTTTCACATCTTGGCGAGTTGGGAAGAAGTGGTTATGGGTATGATGTTCCTTTCCTAATCGAAGTTTTTAATAGTATTTTAAATACCCGTGAAGAAAAAAGAATCGCGTTAGTTGGTTATGGAAATTTAGGAAAAGCTTTACGACATAATAACTTTCGTCGGAATGATAACTTAAATATCGTTTGTGTGTTTGACAATGATCCTGAACTAATTGGCCGAGAAATAGATGGCTTAACGATTTATCCAATCGAACGTTTTGCCGAAGTCTCAAAAGAAATGCAAGTCAGCGTAGCGATTACCACTGTGCCAAGCAAATACTCACAGTCAGCTATTGATGAAATTGTCAAAAGTGAAGTTACAGCTATCTTAAATTTTGCACCTGACCGGGTCGTTGTGCCGGAGCATATCAATATTCAGTACATTGACTTAACAACAGAACTGCAAACCCTGATTTATTTTGACGAAAATTATTCAACTGTTTTCTCTTAACTGTTAGCTAATAATAAAGTCTAGTTGACACATAAAAAAAAGGAATGTAGAATGAATCATGACGTTGAACAAGAGGAGTAACTAGTGATTTATTTTTAGAGAGAGAGCGAATAGCTGAAACGTTCTTAATAATAGCTGGTGAAGGTAGCTTGGAAGTCTTTGTCTTGAATCTCATTATGCTATTCAATGAGGGAGTAGAGATAAACGAGTCGTGATCGTTAACTCACTTGAGAGGTAGTAGCAAAACTTGCTAGTACAAATTAGGTGGTACCGCGTAAATTATACGTCCTAAAATACGAAAGTATTTTAGGACTTTTTTTATTTTAAAGGAGGAAACAGGATGACGGAAGAAAAAAACTTATCAACAAAATACAATCCGCAAGAAGTTGAAGCTGGTCGCTATCAAAACTGGTTAGATCAAGATTTATTCAAACCAAGTGGTGACAAGAAAGCGAAACCTTATTCGATTGTTATTCCACCACCAAATGTAACAGGTAAATTACATTTGGGTCATGCTTGGGATACAACATTACAAGATATGTTGATTCGCCAAAAGAGAATGCAAGGTTTCGATACATTATGGTTACCAGGAATGGACCATGCAGGAATTGCAACGCAAGCAAAAGTAGAAGAAAAGCTTCGTGAGCAAGGAATCTCTCGTTATGATTTAGGGCGTGAAAAATTTATCGATCAAGTTTGGGATTGGAAGGAAGAATATGCTAGCCATATCCGGGAACAATGGGCAACAATGGGATTGTCTTTAGACTATAGTCGTGAACGTTTCACTTTGGATGATGGTTTGTCAGAAGCTGTCCGTAAAGTTTTCGTGACGTTATATGAAAAAGAGTTGATCTATCGTGGTGAGTACATTATCAACTGGGATCCACAAGCTAGAACGGCGTTATCTGATATTGAAGTAATCCACAAAGACATCGAAGGCGCATTTTACCATATGAGCTATGAACTAGCTGATGGCTCTGGTGTCGTTGAGATTGCAACAACGCGTCCGGAAACAATGCTTGGGGATACAGCAGTAGCCGTTCATCCCGATGACGAACGTTACCAAGAGTTGATTGGCAAAACAGTTATCTTACCATTAGTTAACAAAGAAATTCCGGTTGTTGCGGATACGTACGTTGATATGGAATTTGGAACAGGTGTTGTTAAAATTACACCAGCACATGATCCGAATGACTTTGAGGTTGGTAATCGTCATGATTTACCTCGTGTCAATGTAATGAATGAAGATGGTACAATGAACGAGTTAGCTGGAAAATATGCTGGTATGGATCGTTTTGAAGCAAGAAAAGCGGTTGTCAATGACTTAAAAGAAATTGGGCGTTTAATCAAAATCGAGACGATGACGCATAGTGTCGGTCATTCTGAACGTACAGGAGTTGTTGTTGAACCTCGCTTATCAACACAATGGTTTGTTAAAATGCAACCACTTGCTCAAAAAGCAATTGAAAACCAAGAAACAGATAATGCCGTAGAGTTTTTCCCACCACGTTTTGACCAGACGTTCTTACGTTGGATGGACAATGTGCATGACTGGGTTATCTCTCGTCAATTATGGTGGGGACATCAAATTCCTGCTTGGTATCACAAAGAAACTGGCGAAATGTATGTTGGAATGGAAGCACCTGCAGATAGCGAAAACTGGGTACAAGATCCTGATGTTTTAGATACATGGTTCAGCTCTGCTTTATGGCCGTTTTCAACAATGGGCTGGCCCGATACAGAGAGTGAAGACTATCAACGTTATTTCCCAACAAGCACATTGGTGACTGGCTACGATATTATTTTCTTCTGGGTTAGCCGAATGATTTTCCAAAGTTTAGAGTTTACTGGGGAACGACCATTTAATAACGTCTTAATCCATGGATTGATTCGTGCAGAAGATGGTCGCAAGATGAGTAAATCACTGGGCAACGGAATTGATCCAATGGAAGTCATTGAAAAATATGGTGCTGATGCACTTCGTTGGTTCTTATCAAATGGTTCTGCGCCAGGACAAGATATGCGTTTCAGTTATGAAAAAATGGATGCTGCTTGGAACTTTATCAATAAAATTTGGAATGCTTCACGTTTTGTTATCATGAATGTGGAAGGCATGACAAGTAACGACATTGATCTAACTGGTGAAAAATCAGTTGCTGATCGTTGGATTTTGACACGTCTAAATGAAACAGTTGCTAAAGTAACAGATTTATTTGACCACTTTGAATTTGGTGAAGCAGGTCGTCAATTGTACAACTTTATCTGGGATGACTTTTGTGATTGGTATATCGAAATGAGTAAAGAAGTTCTTTACGGGGATGATACTGATTCAAAACAAACAACACGTAGTATCTTAGTCCACACGTTAGATCAAATCTTGCGTCTGTTGCATCCAATCATGCCATTTGTAACGGAAGAAATTTGGCAACATATCCCACATGAAGGTACTTCATTGGTTGTTGCTAACTATCCTGTTGTTCGTCCTGAATTTGATGACGAAACAGCTTCAAAAGGAATGGAAGTTCTAAAAGAGTTGATTCGTGCAGTACGTAATATTCGTTCAGAAGTGAATACACCGTTATCAAAACCAATCACTCTATTGATTAAGACGACGGATCCCAAAATTGATCAATTCTTGGTTGAGAATACCAATTATATTGAACGTTTCTGTAATCCGGAAGAATTAGTTATTTCAAGTGAGATTACTGCACCAGATTTAGCAATGTCTGCTGTCCTAACAGGGGCTGAAATTTTCTTACCATTGGCTGGATTGATCAATATTGAAGAAGAAATCAAACGTCTTGAAAAAGAATTAGCTAAATGGACAGGTGAAGTGAAACGAGTTCAAGGAAAACTTGGTAATGAACGTTTTGTATCCAATGCGCCTGATGATGTTGTTGAGGCAGAACGTGCAAAAGAAAAAGATTATTTAGAAAAACAAGCCGCTGTTAAAGATCGTATTGAAAGTTTGCGTACGATTGGCTAAACAGTGAAAAAAGAACTACTTTCAACAAAATAATGCTTACAACTAAAGAAATTTAAGCATAAAGGGGAGGCCAGAATTTTTTGGTCTTCTCTTTTTTTGAAATGAAGACTAAGAAATTTTTTGTCTTTTTCTCAGAAGAAGACAAAATAAAAAAGTAGAAAGCTGATTTTGAATGATTTTTCGGTTTTCTTTAAGCGGAACACTTCTTTCAGCCGTTCTTTTTGCTATAATGAAAGAGAAATGGGGGCATTGTTGATGACAATTGAAGAAGCAATTGCTTGGATCCATAGCCGATTACCTTTTGGCTCACGTCCAGGTTTAGATCGCGTGAATGCATTACTGGAAGTCGTTGATCACCCAGAAAAAAAAGTCAAAACGATTCATATTGCTGGGACCAATGGCAAGGGTTCAACTGTGACATATCTACGTTGTTTGTTAGAAGAAGCAGGGTTAACAGTAGGAACCTTTACCTCTCCTTACATTGAAACATTTAATGAACGAATTTCAATCAATGGGAAAGGAATTCCTGATGAAGAATTGATTCAATTAGTGGAAAAGTATCAGCCGCTGGTTGAACATCTTGATAAATTTGAAGTAGTTGCTGGAATTACGGAGTTTGAAACTTTAACTGCAATGGCATTTGATTATTTTTTAGAAAAACAGGTCGATATCGCAATTATTGAAGTTGGCTTAGGTGGCTTGTTGGACTCAACGAATGTTGCCCAGCCAATGCTGACAGCCATCACAACGATTGGGCTGGATCATACGGAGGTTCTTGGAAAAACACTAGAAGAAATTGCAGCACAAAAAGCGGGAATCATTAAGCAAGGTATACCTGTTGTGACAGGGAAAATTGAACCAAATGCATTAGCCGTGATTAATGAGACAGCTAAAAATAAAAATGCGAAACATTATTTATTTGGTGAAGAGTATCGAGTCATCTATCAACATCCAGCAAAAAATTGGGGTGAAGTTTTTGACTTTTATAATGAATCCGGAAAAATGGTCGGTCTAAGTACAAGTATGTTGGGCCAACATCAGGTAGAAAATGCAGGCGTTGCTATTGAATTGTATGCACTTTATTGCCAAATGGAAAAATTGCCGTTTCGCGAAAAAGAAGTCAAAAATGGCTTGAAACAAGCACACTGGCCTGGCAGAATGGAACGTTTAAGTGAAGAACCATTAGTTATTTTAGATGGTGCACATAACCCCCATGCGATGAAGCGATTGGTTCAAAATATGAAAAAAGAATTTTCTGGTTATCGAATCAATATCTTGTTTTCGGCATTGACTACCAAAAATGTAAATAGTATGTTGCAACAATTACAAGATATTCCTAACGCCCATATTTATCTCACTACATTTGAGTATCCAAAAGCAATTGAACTGGATCAAGTAGCAGATTTAGCCAATCAAAAAGTGTCAATCGTTTCACTTTGGCAATTTGGATTAGCGGAAATTTTAGAAAAAATGACAGACGAAGATGTATTACTGGTAACAGGTTCTCTTTACTTTATTTCAGAAGTTCGTAAACTATTAGTTGAATTAGGAGGAAATGATGAAGGTTAACGCAGTGATTTTTGACATGGATGGCTTATTGTTTGATACAGAAATGGTTTATTATGAAGCAACTCAGATGGTAGCCGATCAAATGGGTTTTCCGTACGATAAAGAATTTTATTTGCGCTTTCTCGGTGTTTCTGATGAAGAAGTCTGGGCAAATTATCATGAGATTTTTGCTGAGTATGGCCGAGAAACCGTTCAGAGATTTATTGACGAGTCTTTCCAGGAAACGCTTACTCGTTTTGCTTCCGGAAATGTTCAACTAAAGCCTGGTGTGATGGAACTACTAGATTTCTTGGAGGAACAAGATATTCCTAAAGTGGTGGCTTCTAGCAATCAACGAAAAGTGATCGAACTCTTATTAGAAAAAAATAATTTATTGACTCGTTTTGATATGATCGTTTCTGCTGAAAATGTAAAACGTGCCAAACCAGATCCAGAAATCTTTTTATTAGCGCAACAAAAGTTAGGAACAACTAAAGAAAATACCTTGATTTTAGAAGATTCACAAAATGGGATTTTAGCAGCAGAAGCAGCAGAAATACCTGTTATTATGGTACCAGATTTATTGGAGCCATCTGCTGAACTTGCAGATAAAACAGTTGCTGTGGTCTCTTCATTACATGAAATTCCAACATTTATTTGATAAAAAACACCTCTTTTTTCGTAAGTTATAGTGAACGGAATAGGAGGTTTTTTTATGGGGAAACGATTGATGAAAGAAGTACCGACGACATCACTTCCAAGAGAGCGAATGGAATCTTATGGTGTAGAGGCTTTGTCTGATCAAGAATTGCTAGCGATTTTACTACGTACAGGACAACACCCATATAATGTAATGGATATTGCAGGTGAGGTCTTGAAAAAATTTGCTAATTTAACTGCATTACGACAAGCATCATTAACTGAGTTGCGGGAAATTCGTGGAATCGGTCGAGTCAAAGCATTAGAAATTTGTGCGTTGATTGAGTTAGGTCAACGCATTCAAGTGGAAGCCCGACCAGCAAGTGCACTGATACGCTCAAGCTATGACCTTGCGCAACAGCTGATTATGGAGATGCGTGATTTTCAACAAGAACATTTAGTATGTATTTATTTGGATACCCAGAATCAACTCATTTTGAAGAAAACGTTGTTTATTGGTTCTTTAAATCAGTCGATTGCTCATCCACGAGAAATTTTTCATTTTGCTGTGAGAGTTTCTGCAGCAAAAATCATCTTGGCGCATAATCATCCATCTGGTAATGTTCTTCCATCCAAACAAGATCTACATTTTACTAAACGGGTGAGAGAGTGTGGCGAGTTGATGGGAATCGAAGTATTAGATCATTTGATTATTGGTACGAAGCAATATTTGAGCTTAAGAGAAGAGGGATTACTGGAAGAGGAGTAGGTGACATTCTTGCAAAAAAAACTGAGCAAGTGTACAATTATAGTGTAATTTTGTTTGGGAATAGAAGTTAGACATTTGTTCACCTCTATCGTACACGAGCAATGTTACAAACAAATAAGTGCTCTTATGCACGAGGAGGCTATTATATAATGGAACATGGAACAGTTAAATGGTTTAATGCTGAAAAAGGATTTGGCTTCATTTCACGTGAAGACGGAAGCGACGTATTCGTTCACTTCTCAGCAATTCAAGGCGACGGATTCAAAACATTAGAAGAAGGCCAAGCTGTAACTTTTGATGTAGAAGATTCAGATCGTGGACCACAAGCTACAAACGTTGAGAAAGCTTAATTCACTCAATATTCAAAAGGCGGTAACTACAATTCTTGTGGTTACTGTCTTTTTTTTTTAGGTGAATATGTGGTAATAAGAGAAAAAACAAGTTACTTTTTTAGACAAAGAAAAACACCGCTATTTTCTTCATTATTAAAATGAAGGGAATAGAAGTGTTTTTTCGTTTATTCTCACTTATTTTGTGGGAGTAAGTTGCTAGTTATTCGCCCATATCGGGAGTCATAATCATTGGTAAAATCATTGGATGTCTTTCTGTTCGATCAAATAAGAAAGGTTGTAATGCACTAGTCATTGCTTCTTTTAATTTATGTTCTGAGCAATCAGGTGCGTTCAAACATTCTCGTAAGGCGTGGAATAAAATTCGCTGTGCCTCGTTGATCATTTCACCAGATTCACGCATATAAACAAAGCCGCGTGATAAGATATCTGGTCCAGCCAAGATTTCTTTTTTCTTGATGTCAACTGTAGCGACAGCTAACACAAGTCCTTCTTGAGATAAGGTGTGGCGATCACGCAAGACAACATTACCGATGTCACCAATTCCGCTACCATCAATATAGACATCGCCAGAAATAAAGTGACCGGCTGGTCGAGCAGAGTCCGCAGTTAATGCTAAGACATCCCCGTTTTCCATAATAAAGCAGTTTTCAGCAGGAACACCTACATCTTGTGCTAAGGAAGCATGGATTTTTAACATTCGAAATTCACCGTGAACGGGAATGAAATATTTTGGTTTCATTAAACGCAACATCAATTTTTGTTCTTCTTGGCCACCATGACCAGAAGTATGGATGTTGTTGATTTTTCCGTGAATAACTTCAGCACCAGCTTCAGATAACAAATTAATCAAGTGATTAACACTTGTTGTATTTCCTGGAATTGGTGAGCTTGAAAAAATCACAGTATCATCTGGTTGGATTTGAATTTGACGGTGAGTTCCATTAGCGATACGACTAAGAGCTGCCATTGGTTCACCTTGAGAACCAGTACATAAAATCATTGTTTCATTTGCAGGCAAACGATTAATCTCATGAGCATCGACAAATGTACCATCAGGAACATTGATGTAGCCTAGACGTTGTCCATTAACGATTGCATTTTCCATGCTTCGACCAAAGACTGCAATTTTTCGACCAGTTGCGACTGCTGCATCTGCGGCTTGCTGTAAACGGAAGATGTTTGAAGCAAAGCTGGCAAAAATAATGCGTCCTTCGATTTTTTCAAAGATTTTTAAAATGGATAAGCCAATGGTTTTTTCTGACTTTGTAAAGGTTGGAATTTCAGCGTTCGTACTATCGGATAGTAAACATAGAACACCTTCTTCGCCGATACGTGCCATTTTGTGTAAGTTAGCTGGTTCGCCAACGGGTGTGAAATCAAATTTGAAGTCACCTGTTGCAACGATGTTTCCAGATGGCGTTTTAACTACAACACCTAAAGCATCTGGAATACTATGAGTTGTACGGAAAAAGCTAACGGATGTTTTTCTAAAACGAATAATCGTATCTTCATTGATTTCGTGAAGCTCAGCATCACGAAGCAAGCCATGTTCATCCAATTTATTTGTAATCAAGGCTAATGCAAGAGGTCCAGCATAAATAGGAATGTTTGCTTGTTTCAAAAGATAAGGAATACCGCCGATATGATCTTCATGGCCATGAGTGATCACAAGAGCTTTCACCTTGTGCAAGTTTTGAACGATGTAGCTGTAGTCAGGAATCACATAGTCAATTCCAAGTAAATCATCTTCTGGGAATTTAATTCCAGCATCAATGATGATAATTTCATCTTGAAATTGTACCCCATACGTGTTTTTCCCAATTTCACCTAATCCACCAATTGCAAAGACGCCTGTCTCATTATTTTTGATGGAAAGTTTCATCTTAAAACTCCACTAAAGTAAATTGAACGTTCTCTTTTTCGTATTCTAGGTGATTTCCTTCTAGAAGTTGAACGAACTCGATATTGTATGGGGTATTTTCTTCAACGCGTTGACGTGCTTCGACATCATCTTTCGCGTCAATGTAAAGCACTTGTGTTTCTTCCCGTTTAGGGTTACGGATTTTTGATTCTTGATAGTAAACTTTGTAAATCATTTATTTTGTCTCCTTTATCTGCATACGCAGGAATTTAGCTAGTTGATTTTTTAGACAACACAAAACGAGTGGGCAAGCCACCTGAATTTTGATATGCTTTGACTCAAATTAATTATTTGAATCAAAGAGACAAGCCTCGCTTTGCTTGTTCTGTTCGGAATTTTCTTCAACCGTACCTTTGTATAAAAAATTATACAATAATTACTTGTTATTCTAGCACAAATTGGGGAATAAGTATAGAAATCAACAGCAGAGTCCTAAAAAATCTTGAGGATTTATTTCCAGTAATTTTTTGAACGTGAAGTGTTCTAATAAGGTTTTTAGTGTGCTATCATGGGATTTAATGGCAAAAAAATGAAATTTTTAAAAGGGAGATGAGAAAGTGAAGTTAATGTGGCACTACACAATGAGGTACAAGAAATTCTTACTTTTGAATTTTATTTGTGTATTTGGTTTTATCCTCATTGAATTAGGTTTACCAACGATTTTGGCACGAATGATTGACTTTGGGATATTACAAGATGATTTTGATTACGTCAAACAACAAGGGATTGTCATGATTGTAATCACCGTTATCGGAATTATTTTAAATATTCTTTTAGGCTATTTTGGTTCAAGAATCACGACGAATATTGTTGCAGATATTCGTGATGATTTATTTGAAAAAATTCAAAGTTATTCGCATCAAGAGTATGAAAATTTAGGTGTTTCTTCTCTGATTACGCGTACGACGAATGATGCGTATCAGATTATGTTGTTTTTACAAAACATTTTGCGAATTGGTTTTATGACACCGATGATGTTTGCAGTCAGTCTATATATGGTTGTTCGGACAAGTGCGATATTAGGGTTGTATGTAGTCGGCGCACTCCCTTTCTTATTACTCGCAGTGATAGCGATTGCGAAAGTTTCTGAACCATTATCCAAAAAGCAACAAAAGAATTTAGATAAAATCAACAGTATACTAAGAGAAAATTTATCTGGTCTGCGTGTTATCCGCGCTTTTGTGAATGAAAAATTCGAAGAAAAACGTTTTGGCGAAGTCAATGAAAATTATGCATCAAGCTCAAAAAGTTTATTTCGTTTGATGGCAGTAGCACAACCAGGTTTTTACTTCCTGTTTAATATTGTAATGGTCTTGATTATTTGGAGCGGGACACTACAAATTGATGCTGGGTCACTAAAAGTAGGGGACTTGATTGCATTTATCGAATATATTTTCCACGCGCTCTTCTCGTTCATGCTTTTTGCAAGTGTCTTTATGATGTATCCACGGGCAGCTGTTTCTGCTTCGCGTATCCAAGAAGCTTTAGATGCTCAACCTGAGATTTCAGAAAATCCTGAAGGTGTTTCGGAAACGAAAACGAAAGGATTTGTTGAATTTAAGAATGTAACATTTGCTTACCCTGGTCATGCACAAGAACCAGTCATTCGTAATGTAAGTTTTACCGCTTCACCAGGTGAGACGGTTGCATTTATCGGAAGTACGGGGAGTGGCAAGTCAACCTTGATCCAGCTGATCCCGCGATTTTATGACGTGAGTGAAGGCGAAGTTCTGATTGACGGGGTAGATGTGCGAGACTATCGTTTAAGCACTTTACGTGACAAGATTGGTTTTATTCCGCAAAAAGCCTTGTTGTTTACTGGAACAATCGCAGAAAATCTCCGTTACGGAAAAGAAGATGCGACAGATGAAGAAATGAAAGAAGCAGCAGATATTGCACAAGCCACTGACTTTATTTCTCGTAAACCAGATGGATTCAATGAACATCTTTCAGAGGGAGGCGCAAACTTTTCTGGTGGACAAAAGCAACGGTTAGCCATTGCCCGCGCAATTATCCGCCGACCAGAAATTTACATTTTTGACGATAGTTTCTCTGCTTTGGATTACCAAACAGACGCGAAACTTCGTGCTCGCTTGAAGAAAGAAACAACGGAATCCACTGTTTTGATTGTGGCGCAACGTGTCGGAACGATTATGCACGCAGATAAAATTGTTGTGTTGAACGAAGGGGAAGTTGTTGGAATGGGTACGCACCGTGAATTACTGGAAAATTGCCCAATCTATTACGATATTGCTGCCTCTCAACTATCGAAGGAGGAATTAGCATGAAACAAACATTTTCTTCTTTAAAAAGACTGGCACATTATATTAATCCTTATAAAGCAACATTTATGCTAGTTCTTTTATTTACGGTCTTAACGGTTGCGTTCAATGCGGCTCTTCCTTATGTAACGGGGCTACCAACAACGGAAATCAGCCGAAATTTAGCAAACAATGAACCAATCAACTTTTCTTATATTATTCAATGTCTGATTTGGATCACGATTGTCGGGATCGGTTACTGTGTTTCGCAATTGTTATCAGGTGTGCTGATGACGAATGTGGTGCAAAGTGCGATGCAAGATTTACGTCGTGATATTGAAGAAAAGATCAATCGTTTGCCCGTATCTTATTTTGATAAAAACCAACAAGGTAATATTTTATCTCGGGTAACCAATGATGTGGATGCTGTGAGTGGTGCATTACAGCAAGCTTTTATCGGAATTGTCAATGCTGTACTTGCGATTGCAATGGCTGCAGTGATGATGTTTTATATCCAACCAATCATGGCACTTATCTCAATGATCATGATTCCAGCTTCCATTTGGATTTCTAAAAAAATCGTGAATGTTTCGCAAAAAGATTTCCAAAACATGCAAAATTCACTTGGTGATTTGAACGGATATGTCCAAGAAAATATGACAGGATTTACTGTTTTAAAAGTTTATGGACGTGAAAAACAAACATTAGATGGTTTTAAAGCTGTCAATCATCAACTAAAATACTTTGGGTTTAAAGCGGCCTTTATTTCTGGTTTAATGATGCCATTAGTTCAATTGACTGCTTATGCAACGTATATTGGTATGGCTGTTATGGGAAGTTTTTATGTTATTACTGGTGTAATCGTTGTGGGGCAACTTCAAGCGTTTATTCAATACATTTGGCAAATCAGTCAACCAATGGGGAATATCACTCAACTTTCTTCTGTATTGCAAAGTGCTTCTGCAGCAACAAAACGCGTATTCGAAATTCTTGATGAGCCAGAAGAACCATTAAATGAAGTTGATGCGATTTTACCTGAGGTTGTTGAAGGTGCAGTCAAGTTTGAACATGTTGACTTTGCATACGATCCAAGTAAGCCGTTGATTCAAGACTTGAATTTTGAAGTCAAAGCAGGACAGATGGTTGCTGTAGTTGGACCAACTGGTGCAGGGAAAACGACCTTGATTAATTTATTGATGCGCTTTTATGATGTGAATAGCGGTGCGATCAAAATTGACGGTATTGACACAAAATCCTTGAGTCGAAGTGATGTCCGTTCATTATTTGGAATGGTGTTGCAAGATGCTTGGTTATATGAAGGAACCATTGCGGATAATATTCGCTTTGGGAAATTAGATGCTACTGATTATGAAGTCGTTGATGCAGCGAAAACAGCGAATGTCGATCACTTTATTCGTACAATGCCAGACGGTTATGAAATGGAAATCAATGCTGAAGGTGACAATGTTTCTCTTGGACAGAAGCAGTTATTAACAATTGCCCGTGCTGTGATTTCTGATCCTAAGATTTTGATTTTGGATGAGGCAACAAGTTCAGTTGACACACGTCTTGAAGCTTTGATTCAAAAGGCAATGGATCGTGTCATGAAAGGGCGCACGAGCTTTGTGATTGCGCACCGATTGTCGACGATTCGTGATGCGGATTTGATTTTAGTAATGGATCAAGGATCAATTATCGAAAAAGGAACACATGAAAGTTTGCTTGCGCAAGGTGGTTTTTATGAGAAACTTTATAACAGCCAATTTGCAGAAGAAGTCGAGTAGTAGTGTTAACTTGTTAAATGAGAGATTATTTTTCGATGCGAAATTTTTGTTTTTCCAAAAACTTGGTGATACAGTTAAAGTATCAAGAAGAAACGGAGATGGAAATAATGGAACAATTCCTAAACAAACAAATTGCTGAAGCAAAAAAAGAAATCGACCGTTTGACAACACGCCGAGAAGAAGAACTAGGCAATTCAATCAATTTTATCGAAAACGAAGTACAAATTGAACGTTTATTAGCACAAGTTGAAGCTTATGAAGCTGTTTTAGAACAACTATAAGATTCAAACGAAGTTTAAGGTTGTAACATGAAGTCTGTCGACTTTTGTTGCAACCTTTTTTCGTCTAGTTTTTTCTAGTATTCACTGAAAAGTATTGCTATACTTTGAACAAATAATGAATGAAGGAGGGGGACAAATGGAGAAACTCTTTATTGCACCAAATGCAACAGTAGTCGGTGATGTTACTTTAGCAAAGGATGTAACGATTTGGTATCAAGCCGTTTTGCGAGGAGATAGTAACTGGATTAAGGTAGGACAAGGAACCAATATTCAAGATGGAACAATCATCCATGTGGATCATGATGCGCCGACAGAAATTGCAGAAAATGTTACTGTTGGTCATCAATGTATGCTCCATGGGTGTAAAATAGAAAAAGGTGTGTTGATTGGAATGGGTTCAACAATTCTAAACCATGCTCAAATCGGAGAGAATAGTTTGATTGGGGCAGGATCTTTGGTAACCGAGGGCAAAGTGATTCCACCAAATGTTTTGGCATTTGGACGACCAGCTAGAGTGATCCGTCCGTTAACGGAGGAAGAAATTCAAAAAAATCAAGCAAATATTCAACACTATATTGAGTTAGGGCAAGAATATTTAGCAGGCAAATATTAAATGAAAAGGTTGTGGTTCCAAGCGGTCAGCTTCGAAAAAATAAAGAGCAACTGACAAAAATAGCTGTTCATGTTTTTAGACAGTTATGAATTATATTGAGGAGTTGCTTGGGGAACACCGTGGATAAAGTTGTGGTGCAAAATGCTGAGCTCTGACAATCTAGCGAGCAGGGATTAAAAATAGCATTTTATATTTTGAAGTAAATGCAAGCTATCAAGTTATATTGAGGAGTTGTTTTCGGAACACTGTTTATTCGTAAAAAAAGTTTGAGGCAAAATATCCTAAATAGAAAAACCGCCTAAAGTTCGTTTCCAAAAACGAACTTTAGGCGGTTTTAAAATTGAAAAAGGTGTTACGGAAGACTTGGTTTTCTAGTTTTGTCCCAGTCTTTTTATGCTTATTTTAAAGCAGAATTGTTTTCCATTACTTCGTCGATCAAGCCATAATCTTTTGCTTGTTGAGCAGTCATATAGTTGTCACGATCAGTATCTTTTTCGATGACTTCAAGTGGTTGACCTGTGCGTTCAGCCAAGATTTTATTTAAGCGTTCACGGGTTTGTAAAATATGGCGAGCAGCGATTTCAATCTCAGTTGCTTGGCCTTGCGCGCCACCAAGTGGTTGGTGAATCATGATTTCTGCGTTTGGTAAAGCAAAACGTTTCCCTTTTGTACCAGCAGTTAGTAAGAAGCTACCCATTGAAGCAGCCATCCCCATAACGATTGTTTGAACATCTGCTTTGACAAAGTTCATTGTGTCATAAATAGCCATACCTGCTGTCACAGATCCACCTGGAGAGTTGATGTAAAGATAAATATCTTTTTCAGAGTCTTGTGCATCAAGGAAAAGCAATTGTGCAATGATTGAATTTGCAAGATCATCTGTTACTTGTCCACTCAACATGATGATGCGGTCTTTTAATAGGCGAGAATAAATATCGTAGGCTCTTTCACCACGAGATGATTGTTCGATAACTGTAGGAATTAAATTCATTCTAAATTTCCTCCTTAAAATTCTTTCAAAGTTAGTGTAACATAAAGTATTCTTAATACCTAAGAAGAAGTATACCTTTTTGGTCAACAAAGGTCAAATGAAAAAACTTCGATAAATTAATCGAAGAAAGTCATCTTTATGTTATGATAAAAAGAGAATAGAAACAAGGGGGAGCAGTAGATTTGGAAGTGGGAATCATAGGATTTATTGGCGTTCTTTTGGGTGCGTTGGTTGTCTATCTTGGCATGGCAATCCAGATGCGTCATTTAGAAAATAAAGAAACACGTCGACGTGAACTAGAACTAAAGGTCAAAGAAATTGAAACGTTGAATCAATTGAATAAGAAGGTCAACGAGATTTTGCAAAAACGTTCGACTTTAATGGAAGAGTATGTTAGCTTTGATGCATTTGATGACTGTTACATCACGATTGATGACTTTGCTTATTTGCAATCATATGCGACACAAAACAATTTTTATTTACCTAATTACATTTTAGATGAATTATTCAAAACAATCGCTCATCGAAAAGTAATTCTTTCACCTGATGAAACGATGAAAGTAGGCGGGTACGCGTACAAAGGTGGTCGTGTCATTTTAGAAAACTTTAGCGATAATTTGACTGAGATGATTAACGAGAAAAAATTGCAATTAAAAAATCTGACGAAACAACCAATCGGCTTCTTTTCAAAAGACGACGTGTGGAGCTAACTAGCAAATCAACTAGTAGCAGAACCGTGACGAGAGTCAGGGTTCTTTTTTGTTGCAGATAGAAAAGCTTTCTTAAAAAGATTTTTTACTTTTGTGTAATGGACACTTTTTAGTAACAAATTTATTTGTGAGCTTTTAAAGTAAGAAATCCAAAAAATGCGTAGCTATCTAAAAACAGGGAAAGTTCTTTGAACTGCTTATGTACTTGTTCAACTAGCTCAGTGCTTGAGCTGAAACTTCTTCCATATGTTACAATAGTACTCGATTGGAGTGAATGAATATGGTACAGATTTACGCACATCGTGGAAGTAGCGGAACACATCCTGAAAATACTTTGCCAGCATTTGCTGAAGCAGTTCGTGTTGGTTCAGATGGAATCGAGTTAGACGTTCATCTTAGTGCAGATGGCCAAATAGTTGTGATGCATGATGAGGAAGTCGATCGGACAACGAATGGTAAAGGATTGCTTCGCGAAAAAACGTTGGAAGAAATCAAAAAGTTGAACGCCGGTAGTTGGTTTAGCAAAGATTTTTCTGCGGCAAAAGTGCCAACGTTAAAAGAGGTACTGAACCTTTTGCTCCAAAAAAATTATCGCGGTGTATTAATGATTGAATTAAAGACAGACAAGTATGAGTATCCTCAAATCGAGGAAAAAGTGTCTGCTTTGTTGCAACAGTCTTGGCCGTTTGAACATGGGTATTGCAGTTTTAACCTGGCTTCTTTGGAGCGCATGGCGAAACTAGAACCCGATGTTCAATTAGATGTTTTGACAGGGACTTCAAAAAATAAAATCATGTATGCAAAGGAAAACAAATTTATCGAAGGCGTTCATCCTAAGAAAACTTGGTTGCAAGAACAGCCCGAACAATTAGGAATCTTTGACAAGCCTATTCGACCGTGGACAATCAATACAGAAGAAGAAATCAATTGGTGCTATGGACTTGGAGTGACAGGAATCATTACCGATTATCCAGAGAGAGCCATTCGCCTGAAACAATTTATGAAAAAGTAGGATGTTTATGGAAAAAGTATTAGTAATTGTTGGCCCAACGGCTGTTGGTAAAACAGCTTTGAGCATTGAATTAGCAAAAAAATTTAATGGAGAAATTATTAGCGGTGATTCTTTGCAAGTGTACCGAAAACTAGACATTGGAACAGCCAAGGTCACCTCAGAAGAAATGGCGGGCGTGCCACATCATTTAATTGATGTGATTGAGCCGACACAACGCTACTCAGCTGCTGATTTTCAGCGGTCTGCTAGACAATTGATTGCTGAAATCACGGCTCGAGGTCATTTGCCAATTATTGCAGGTGGTACGGGGTTATATATTCAGTCTTTACTTTATGATTATCAATTAGGCGCTGCAGACAAACAGCAAGAGGAAACAAAAATAGTTCGCCAAAAATACGAAGCATTTGCTGACGAGTATGGAAACGAAGCTTTATGGACGATGCTTAAGGAAAAAGATCCAGAAGCAGCAGAAAAAATCCATTGGAACAATCAACGAAAAGTTGTCCGGGCACTGGAAGTTTTAGAAATGACAGGCTTCAGTATTACTGCTCCCAAAGAACAGCCAAAACAATTCTATGATTATTACATGATTGGTTTGGATACGAACCGAGAAAAGCTTTACGAGCGAATCAATTTACGCGTGGATTTGATGCTAAAAGCTGGTTTGGAAGAGGAGGCACGTTTTGTTTATCAATTAGGTGACACACAAGCGAGTCAAGGAATTGGTTATAAAGAATTTTTCCCTTATTTTAATGGACAGAATTCTTTAGAAGAAGTCGCAGAACAAATCAAACAGAATTCCAGACGTTATGCAAAACGACAACTCACTTGGTTTAGAAATCGACTAACTGCCCAGTGGTTTGATTTGGTGGAGCAACCCGAAAAACAGCAAGTAATTGAAACGAAAATTCAAAAATGGCTGGAGGAATCACAATGATTGAAGAGAAAGAAAAAGTGGTGATCGTCGGGGTCGAAACGGAAAAAAATCAATCTTATTTTGCAGAATCAATGAAAGAATTGATTCAATTAACGAAAACCGCGGCAGGAGAAGTGGTTTTTTCGCTTACACAAAAAAGACCACAAGTTGATCGCCAAACATTGATTGGTAAAGGTAAATTAGAAGAATTAATCCAGCAAGCAACTGCTTATGAAGCTGATTTGATTATTTTTAACCACGAGCTAACGCCACGACAAAGCCAAATCATTTCGGATGCCGTAGGATTGCCGGTGATCGACCGAGTACAATTGATTTTAGATATTTTTGCGATGCGTGCGCGTTCAAGAGAAGGTAAATTGCAAGTTGAGTTGGCACAACTTGAATACTTGTTGCCGCGATTGGTGGGACAAGGGAAGACTTTATCTCGTTTAGGCGGGGGAATTGGGACAAGAGGACCTGGGGAAACAAAACTGGAAACGGATCGTCGGCATATTCGCAACAAAATCTATGCAGTCAAACGTGAACTGAAAGAAGTTGAGGCACATCGTGAGCGCAATCGACAACAACGAAAAAACAATGAGATTTTTCAAATTGGTCTAATTGGTTACACGAATGCTGGTAAATCAACGATTTTAAATCTGTTGACCCAAGCAGATACGTATTCAAAAGATCAGTTATTTGCAACACTTGATCCATTGACAAAAAAATGGCATTTTCCTGAAGGGTTTGAAGTAACGATGACGGATACTGTTGGTTTTATTCAAGATTTGCCAACACAACTGATTGATGCGTTCCATTCAACGTTAGAAGAAAGCCAAAACATGGATTTACTTCTACATGTCGTAGATGCTAGCGCACCTGAACGAATTTTACAGGAACAAACGGTTTTGAAATTAATGGATGAACTTGAAATGAAAGATGTACCAATCTTGACTGTTTATAATAAAGCAGACCAAGTCAATCGTGGAGCTTTCACACCAACTTTATTTCCTAATCGTTTAATTTCAGCCAAAAGTGAATCGGGAAAACAAGAATTAACACGAGCAATCAAGCGAGAAATCATGGAACTACTAACCCCCTATACGCTTTTCTTACCAAGTGAGGCAGGGCAACAGTTAAGTGAAATCAAGCGGCAAACCTTGGTGTTAAGTGAGGAATTTATCGAAGAAAAGAATAGCTATGAAGTCAGAGGCTTTGCTAAAAGTACTTCGAAATGGATAAGGAGAATGACAGATGAGTTGGACAGCTGAGTTAGCGCCTGAACTAGTTGAAAAAATAGATGAAGTGGATCAAAAGATTGCTAAGCGATTAGCGGAGGTTCGAGAAGTAGCATTGACGAATCAAGCAAAAGTATTAACAGCATTTCGAGAGCAACAAGTATCAGAAACTCACTTTTTACCATCAACTGGTTATGGAAATGACGATTTAGGTCGCGACGTTCTGGAAGCTGTGTATGCTCAAGTTTTCGGGGCGGAAGCTGCACTTGTTCGTCCACAAATTGTTTCGGGGACACATGCAATTGCGACAGCCCTTTTTGGTGTATTGCGCCCTGGGGATGATTTGCTTTATATTACAGGAACTCCATATGATACTTTATTAGAAGTCATCGGTGTTGCCGGAAACGGGATTGGTTCGTTTAAAGAGTACGGGATTGGCTACGATCATGTTGACTTGCAAACAAATGGAAAAGTAGACTTTGAACAAGTTAAAAAGAAGATGACAAGCAAAACAAAAGTGGTTGCGATTCAACGTTCACGAGGTTATGCTACACGTCCATCCTTTACGATTGAAAAAATAAAAGAAATGTGTACATTTGTGCATGAAATTGATCCAAATGTGGTCATTTTCGTTGATAATTGTTATGGAGAATTTGCTGAACTAATGGAACCCACTCAAATTGGTGCGGATCTCATTGCTGGGTCATTAATCAAGAATCCTGGTGGTGGAATTGCGAAAACGGGTGGTTACATTGCTGGAAAAAAAGAGTTTGTTGAGCGTGCGGCTTATCGTTTGACTACACCAGGCGTTGGTGCAGAAGGGGGCGCAATGTTAGGGAATGTTTATGATATGCTGCAAGGATTTTTCCTAGCGCCACATGTAGTTAGTCAAGCGATTCAAGGTGCAGTATTTACGGCAGCTTTATTAGAGAGTTATCAACTACGTTCGACACCACGTTGGGATGAGCCACGAACGGATTTGATTCAATTAGTTGAAATGGAAAATGCGGAAGCGATGGTCACGTTTTGCCAAGCAATCCAAAAGTTTTCACCAATTGATTCATTTGTTGCGCCGATTCCTTCTTATATGGCTGGATATGAAGACGATATTATTATGGCAGCAGGTACTTTTGTCCAAGGTGCGAGTATTGAACTAAGTGCAGACGGTCCTTTGAGAGAGCCCTATGCTCTGTATATTCAAGGTGGCTTGACCTTTGAACATGTAAAAATTGCGGTTTCTCACGCAGTGAATGCTGTTTACCATCAATAAATAATCAATCTATCTATGAGCTTTTTCTAGCAAAGAAAGAGCTCATTTTTTTGTACGGAAAAATTTTTTATCTTTCATGTTAGAAAACCTAACATGAATCGTTGACAAGTAAAAAATAAATTGGTACACTTTTCTCAACTTAGAAAACGAAAGGGGACATCTGATGGGAGAAAAGGAATTACGACGCTCAATGTCAGTTTTTCCAATTGGTACAGTTATGAAGTTGACTGATCTAACTGCGAGACAGATTCGTTATTATGAGGAGCAAGAGCTTGTTCATCCTGAACGTAGCGAAGGAAATCGTCGTATGTATTCGTTGAATGATATTGATACATTGTTGGAAATCAAAGATTATCTCTCGGATGGTCTGAATATGGCAGGAATCAAACGTGTATATGAAATGGCGCAGGCGAAGAAAAAAGAAGCCAAGAAAAAACGACCATTGACCGATCATGATGTCCGTCAAATCTTTCGTGATGAAATGTTATCACAAGGTGGGCTAAGTAAAACTGGGCACTATCAGTCGCAAGGAATGCAACATCAATTCTATGACTGAATAAAATAAAAAAATAAAAATGAAAGAGAAAGAGGGATACCATGGTAAAGAAACAAATAACTGGCGAAGAAATCAAACGAATTATTGAGGAAGAAAACGTACGTTTTTTACGTTTAATGTTCACAGATATTTTAGGAACAATCAAAAATGTTGAAGTTCCAGTAAGTCAAATTGACAAGGTTTTAGAAAATAAAATGATGTTTGATGGTTCTTCAATCGAAGGATTTGTTCGAATTGAAGAAAGCGATATGTATTTGTATCCAGATCTTTCAACTTGGATGATTTTCCCATGGGAGAGTGCGCATGGAAAAGTTGCACGTTTAATTTGTGATATTTACAACCCAAATGGAACACCGTTTGCTGGCGACCCTCGTGGAAACTTAAAACGTGCGTTGTCAGACATGAGAGAACTTGGTTTTACCTCTTTCAACTTAGGCCCAGAACCTGAATTCTTCTTATTTAAACTTGATGAGGATGGCGGAATTACTACGACATTAAATGACAAGGGCGGTTACTTTGATTTTGCCCCAACAGATTTAGGGGAAAATTGTCGTCGTGATATCGTTTTAGAATTGGAGAGTTTAGGATTTGAAGTCGAAGCTTCTCACCATGAAGTTGCGCCAGGACAACATGAAATTGATTTTAAATATGCAGATGTAGTAGATGCCTGTGATAACATTCAAACGTTCAAGTTGGTTGTCAAAACAATTGCTAGAAAACATGGCCTACATGCAACCTTTATGCCAAAACCATTATATGGAATCAATGGATCAGGAATGCATTGTAATATGTCCTTGTTTAATGAAGACGGCAACGCTTTTTATGATAAAGATGGCGAGTTAGAATTAAGTCAAACCGCTTATCATTTCTTAGGTGGGTTGTTGCATCATGCGCGTGCTTACACAGCTGTTTGCAATCCGACAGTGAACTCATACAAACGTTTAGTTCCTGGATATGAAGCACCTGTTTACGTTGCATGGAGTGGGCATAATCGTTCACCATTAGTTCGAGTTCCTGAATCACGTGGCGTATCCACTCGTTTAGAATTACGTTCAGTTGATCCATCTGCAAATCCTTACTTGGCAATGGCCGTATTATTGCAAGCTGGTTTAGATGGTATCCGTCGTGAATTAACACCGCCAGATGCGGTTGACCGTAATATTTATGTGATGAATGAAGAAGAACGTGAAGCAGCGCAAATTCAAGATTTACCTTCAACGATTCACAACGCAATTAAAGAATTGCGTAAAGATGAAGTGATGATCGATGCACTAGGTCAACACATCTTCTCAAACTTTGTTGAAGCGAAACGTTTGGAATGGGCAGCTTTCCGTCAAACAGTTTCTGAGTGGGAAAGAGAACAATATTTAGAACTTTATTAAGTCAAAAAAGTAGTAAACACAGAGGCAATCTTTTGTCTCTGTGTTTTTTTCATCCATTATGTTTTGTTTCCCACAGGTTTATTTTCCCATGATATAATAAGAAAAAACAATTGTTGAAGTACTCTAACTGAAGTTTTGCTATGGACGAGTAGTGCGATTACGAAACCTTGAATTTTTTTGCGAGGTTTTAGAGCTATGTTGTTTAGAATGCTTCCAAAACAAGGG
This sequence comes from Enterococcus sp. C50, assembly GCF_040887505.1. NCBI lineage: Bacteria > Bacillati > Bacillota > Bacilli > Lactobacillales > Enterococcaceae > Enterococcus > Enterococcus sp. C50. The sequence continues at coordinate 22,407 of NZ_JBFOFW010000002.1, forward strand.
TTAAAGAATATATTTAAAAAATAGGGTTTTAGAGCTATGTTGTTTAGAATGCTTCCAAAACTTAGCAAACCGACCATCCCAATTCGTTTAGTGTTTTAGAGCTATGTTGTTTAGAATGCTTCCAAAATAATCAAATAGTTTGCAACGTAGTAAGGTAAGTTTTAGAGTTATGCTGTATTGAATGCTTCCAACACCAACAAATTTTTTTGAAATCGCAATCATCAAATTGATGTCTTGACTTTCAATTCTGGAGCTTGTATTATACTCCTTGGGCACCCTTTTAAAGGGTCAGAAGTTTACAGAAATTTCAGCTCCCTATTCTTGTTAGAAGAATAGGGAGCTTTCTTTATTTTTTCTGGGACTTTTCCTGCAGATAAAACAAGAAGGAGTTTTTGAATTTATGACAAAATACATTTTTGTAACTGGCGGCGTTGTATCTTCGATTGGTAAAGGGATCGTAGCAGCTTCATTGGGTCGCTTGTTGAAAAATCGTGGCCTAAAGGTAACTATCCAAAAATTTGATCCGTATATCAATGTTGACCCAGGAACAATGAGTCCTTATCAACATGGAGAAGTATTTGTAACAGATGATGGTGCGGAAACAGACTTAGACTTAGGACACTATGAACGTTTTATCGACATCAATTTGAACAAATACTCCAATGTTACCACAGGAAAAATCTATTCTGAAGTATTGCGTAAAGAACGTAAAGGGGAATACTTAGGAGCAACTGTCCAAGTGATTCCACATATCACAAATGAAATCAAAGAAAAGATCATGCGTGCCGCAAAATTAACAGACTCTGATGTCATCATCACCGAAGTTGGTGGAACAGTGGGGGATATCGAATCATTACCATTCTTGGAGGCTTTGCGTCAAATGAAAGCTGATGTTGGTGCAGATAACGTAAGGTACGTGCATACAACATTGATTCCTTATTTAAAAGCTGCTGGTGAAATGAAAACAAAACCAACACAACACAGTGTGAAAGAATTACGTGGCTTGGGAATCCAACCAAATATTTTAGTCGTTCGTACGGAACAACCTGTTTCACAAAACGTAAAAAATAAATTAGCACAATTTTGTGACGTTGAACCAGAAGCCGTGATTGAATCACCGGATGTGGATACATTATATTCCATTCCATTATTGCTACAAAAACAAGGGATGGACCGAATTGTTTGCGAGCACTTGAAACTTGAAACACCAGAAGCAGACATGACGGAATGGAAAGAATTAGAAGAACGTGTCTTGAACTTGAAGAAAAAAGTCCGTATTGCTTTAGTTGGTAAATATGTTGAGCTACCTGATGCGTATATCTCAGTAGTAGAAGCTTTGAAACATTCAGGCTTTGCTTATGATGCAGATATTGAATTGGATTGGGTCAAAGCACAAGAATTAACGGAAGAAAATGTCGCAGAACGCTTGAAAGATGCTGACGGAATTTTGGTTCCTGGTGGATTTGGTGATCGAGGCGTTGAAGGTAAAATTGAAGCAATTCGTTTTGCCAGAGAAAATGATATTCCATTTTTAGGTATTTGTTTAGGTATGCAAATGGCTTGTGTTGAATTTGCACGCAATGTAGTGGGTCTTCCTGACGCAGCTTCAGCTGAAACAAATCCTGATGCTCAAAATAATATTATTGATTTGATGGCTGACCAAGAAAATGTTGAAAACCTTGGTGGCACACTTCGTTTGGGCTTATATCCATGTAAAATCAAAAAAGGAACGAAAACAGCAACAGCATACGAAGAGGCAGATGTCGTTCAAGAACGTCACCGTCATCGTTATGAATTCAACAACCAATACCGTGAAATGTTTGAAGAACAAGGATTGGTTTTCTCTGGTGTTTCACCAGACAATCGCTTGGTTGAAATCGTTGAAATTCCTGAGAAGAAATTCTTTGTTGGTTGTCAATTCCATCCAGAGTTGATTTCACGACCAAATCGTCCACAAAAATTAATCAAAGCATTTGTTGGTGCTTCGCTAGCAGATCGCGAAGCAAAATAAGAAATAGGTCAAACAGAGTAGTTTTCATAAACTGCTCTGTTTTTTTGCGGGAAGAGTCAAAAGCAGGAATTAAGTGAAATAAATGCGGGTTTATGAAAAAAGAATGATTTTTTCTATTTGTTTTTTTGTTATTAAATGAGAAGAAGAAACATAATAAAACAGTATTTTTATCTAATTGTGGTTCGTTATTGTGTTTCTTTTTTACAAAAAACTTGTTGAAAATTTTCATTTTCAATGATTTTAGTAGAAAAGTACCACAATGTTTGGTAAAATAAGGTCGTTGGTTAAGAATTGTCTTAACAAATTTAGTTTTTACAAAACTTAGGAGGAATTTTATTATGCCAGTAGTATCAGGAGCTGAATTTTTAAAAGCTGCTCGTAAAGGCGGTTACGCTGTCGGCGGATTCAACACAAACAACTTAGAATGGACTCAAGCTATTCTTGAAGCAGCTGAAGCTAAAAAAGCACCAGTACTTATCCAAACTTCAATGGGTGCAGCTAAATACATGGGTGGTTACAAAGTATGTAAAGATTTAATCACTGATTTAGTTGAAGCAATGAACATCACTGTTCCAGTTGCTATCCACTTAGACCATGGTGACTACGATGCAGCTTTAGAATGTATCGAAATCGGCTATACTTCAGTTATGTTCGATGGTTCTCATTTACCATTCGAAGAAAACTTGAAATTAGCTAAAGACGTTGTTGAAAGAGCTCACGCTAAAGGAATCTCTGTAGAATGTGAAGTTGGTTCAATCGGCGGAGAAGAAGACGGAATCATCGGTAACGGCGAATTAGCTGACATTGAAGAATGTAAACAAATGGTTGCTACAGGTATCGACTACTTAGCATGTGGTATCGGTAACATCCACGGTCAATACCCAGAAAACTGGAACGGATTAGCATTTGATCACTTACAAGCAATTGCTGATGCTGTAGGTCCAGACATGCCTTTAGTATTACACGGCGGATCAGGTATTCCTCAAGACCAAATCGAAAAAGCTATCTCAATGGGTATTTCAAAAGTTAATGTTAATACTGAATTCCAATTATCATTTGCTGCTGCTACTCGTGAATACATCGAAGCTGGTAAAGACCGCGAAGGTAAAGGATTTGACCCTCGTAAATTATTAGCACCAGGTAAAGCTGCAATCGTTAAAGATGCAGAATCTCATATTGACTGGTTCGGTTCAGCAAACAAAGCTTAATTTGCTTCCTTTGTTGACTGATGAAAAGGGTGGGACAAAACGGATTCGTTTTGTCTCACTTTTTTTGTTTACTAAAGATTTTCGTTTCTCTAAATTAAAAAAGAAGAGGTTGCTGACATGCACAACATGGAAGATGACGAGTTAATCTTAATTGAAGCCTCATTGATTTAATGGCGAAATAAAACGAGGCTTACATAAACATTTTTGTTCCTTTGTTCCTGAATTGTTTAACAAAAAATCTGAAAAATCTTATCGTGAACTATTTAAAAAATTATTCCTTACTTGATTTGCTAGCTATTATGAGTTATTTTGTTCTAGAATAAGCTTTGTAACCGTTTTTTCGCTACTTGAAAAAATAGAAATAAGTGAGAAAATTTGAATTTAGTTGCAACTAGGGGGAGAACAAATGAGTTTTTTTGGTAATATTGATTTTAATGCTTTGTCTGATACCGACCAAGCAATTTATCATTATATGAGTAGCAATGTGGATAAAGTTCCGTATATGCGCGTACGAGACATTGCACAAGAATCGCATACCTCGGCATCTTCCGTGATGCGTTTGATTCGTAAGCTAGGTTATGAAAGTTATACTGAATTTCGCAGTCAGTTTAGTACGAGTGTGGTAGAAGGAGAAGATTTTAACGCGGCTTTGACAATTTTGAGTCGGGATAGTTTTCGTAAAGATATTGAAAGTAAATTAAATCAAGTTGTGGAGAAAATCCAATATTGTGAGAATATCGTCTTTTTTGGTATGGGAGCATCAGGGGCGATTTGTGAGTATGCGGCACGTCGTTTTGCTTTGATGGGGTACAATAGTTATCCATTAATTGATCCAACTTATCCAATTAAATCGAAACTGCAAAATACGAGTGACAATGTGCTAGTGACCTTATCCGTTTCAGGAATGACAAATGAGGTGGTCGAAGTAGTGAATGGTTTCCGAAATCAAGACGATTGTTTGACGATTGCCATTACTTCAGATATCAATTCGACCTTGAGTCGAATGTCTGATTGTGTGCTAGACTATCATGTGGATGTTCGCCGAGTAAAAAAACATGAAGATTTAACAAGTCAGATACCTTGTATTTTTTTGATTGAACAACTCGCGGATCGACTTCAACAACGCGACTAAAAAGATTATTACTTTTAGGTACATGGCGTTTTGGAAAACACTATTTTGGTACAGAATGTACCATGATGGTGTTTTTTTCTATTTACTGGATTTCATGCCAGAGTTTTGTACAGGCATTGAGTAAGTCAGATTTCCTAACTATACTAAGGGCATTAACTAATTGAGGTGACCAATAATGGCAAATAAATTTCCAAAAGATTTTTTATGGGGTGGCGCAGTAGCAGCTCATCAAATTGAAGGTGCTTGGAATGCTGACGGCAAAGGAATCAGTATTGCTGACGTAATGACAGCTGGTGCAAATGGGGTTGCACGAGAAATTACGAAAGGTGTGATCCCTGGTAAAAATTATCCCAACCATGAAGCAATCGACTTCTATCATCGTTACAAAGAAGATATTGCTTTGTTTAAAGAATTAGGCTTAAACGTGTTTCGAACATCAATCAACTGGGCAAGAATTTTTCCGAATGGAGATGAGGAAGAGCCAAATGAAGCAGGTTTGCAATTTTATGATGATTTATTTGATGAATTATTGAGAAATGGGATTGAACCGGTGATTACTTTATCACATTTTGAAATTCCTTATCATTTATATGAAGCATATGGTGGATTCAAAAATAAAAAGTTGATTGATTTCTTCGTTCATTATGCTGAAACAGTCATGACGCGCTATCAGAAAAAAGTGAAATATTGGATGACCTTTAACGAAATCAATAATCAGGCAGACGGACAACATGAGCTACACACTTGGACCAATTCTGCCATGCTTTTTCAGGCGGGTGAAAATAAAGAAGAATTGACTTTTCAAGCAGGTTTAAATGAGTTGATTGCCAGTGCAAAAGTCGTTCGACTAGGACATAAAATCAATCCTGAGTTTCAAATTGGTTGCATGATGGCGTACGTACCAGTTTATCCATATTCTTGTAATCCAGAAGATTTAATGGCATCCGTCAAAGTAATGGATCGTCGCTTCTTTTATTCTGATATTCATGCTCGTGGTGTTATTCCTACTTATGCCAAAAAATATTGGGAAGAAAAAGGGTATCAAATCGAAATTACCGAAGACGAAACACAAGCTTTGAAAGAAGGAACAGTTGATTATATTGGTTTCAGTTATTATATGTCTGGTGCAGTAACGACTTTACCAGAGATTTCAGGGGAAAACATCACTGATTTTCCAGGTGCAAAAGTCGTTCGAAATCCTTATGTTCAAGCAAGTGATTGGGGTTGGCAAATTGATCCAGTCGGGTTGCGTTATACCTTGAATGTTGTCTATGAACGTTATAATCTACCTCTTTTTATTGTTGAAAATGGTTTTGGTGCCTACGACCGATTAGAAGATGGGCAAGTCCATGATACCTATCGGATTGACTATTTGCAAAAACACATTGAGCAAATGAATCTGGCTGTACATGTTGATGGTGTTGATTTGCTGGGCTATACACCTTGGGGGATCATTGATTTAGTTAGCTTTGGTTCCGGTGAAATGGAAAAACGCTACGGCATGATTTATGTTGATAAAGATAATGAAGGCAAGGGAAGTTTGGTTCGTTTGAAAAAAGATTCCTTTGCTTGGTATCAAAAATTGATTCAAGAAAATCAATAGCCTAAAGGAGCACATCATGGAAATTCGTGAACTAAAAAAAGTAATGGACAAGTTAAGTCTAGCTGAAAAAATTGGGCAATTAGCTCAAGTAACGCCTAATTTTTTTGGAAATCAAGGAGAAATTACTGGCCCAATGTCAGAGTGGTCAATGGGGATGGATCAGCTTTATCAAGTAGGATCTGTTTTAGGTACCCACCGAGGAACGGAAGTCAGAAAAATTCAAGAAGATTATTTAGCGCACAGTCAACATCAGATTCCTTTAATGTTTATGGCAGATGTTATTCATGGTTATGAAACGATTTTTCCGATTCCATTAGCGCTAGCTAGTAGTTTTGATCCTGAATTGATTGAAAAAGTAGCAAAGGCATCTGCCGCAGAAGCTGCCAGTGAGGGTATTCAAGTAACTTTTTCTCCGATGGCAGACTATGTCAAAGATCCTCGTTGGGGACGCGTATTAGAAAGTAATGGTGAAGACCCTAGACTTTCTCGCGCATTAACAGAAGCGTATGTCAAAGGCTATCAAGGAAAAAATTTAGCAACAGAATCACATCGTGTAGCGGCTTGTGTGAAGCACTTTGTTGGTTACGGAGCTGCCGAGGGTGGTCGTGATTATAATACGGTAGATTTTTCTGATGTTGAGTTGTACCAAAACTATCTGCCTGCTTTTGAAGGAGCAATTGCGAATGGCGTAAAAATGGTTATGACGTCATTCAATAGTTTACATGGGGTACCAGTAACGGGAAATCGAAAGCTGATTAAAGGCATTTTGCGAGATGAATTGGGTTTTGACGGTGTCGTAATTTCAGATTGGGCAGCAATTGCTGAGTTGATGAATCACCGCGTAGCTGAAAACCCACGTGAAGCAGCAAAAAAAGCCTTCGAGGCAACCGTTGATATCGATATGATGACAGATTGCTATTTAAATGAGCTTGCAGAAATGATTGAAACAAAAGAGCAATTAAAAAAATTAGATGAAGCAGTTTGGCGTATCTTGACTTTGAAGAATGAGTTAGGCTTATTTGAAAATCCGTATCGTGGGCTGGACGTGACGGTTGATTTATCTGAACTCCAAGAATTAAGTTATCAAGCAGCTCTTAATTCTGCTGTACTTTTGAAAAATAATGCTGTTCTTCCTTTAGAATCAACAGAAAAAATTTTATTGATCGGTACGAAAGCAACAACACAAGACGTACTTGGAGCATGGTCATGGATTGGCGATTCGAAAAAAGCCATTTCACTTGCTAGTGGTCTAAAACAGCAATTTTCTGAAGTCCAGCTTATTTCAGTGACTGACCAACTTGACAAAAAAGCAATTGAGCAAGCAATCCAAGTCGCTGATAAAGTTATCATCGCAGTTGGGGAGAAAAGCGAAGAAGCGGGCGAAGCTGCAAGTCGCGCAGAATTAAAATTAAAAGCGATCGAACTCGAATTGATTGATTTATTAGCGACAGATGAGATTGAAAAGATTTTAGTGACCTTTAGTGGACGGCCATTAGTTCTGACAGATGTCGTTGAGAAAGTAGATGCTATTGTTTCTGCTTGGTTTTTAGGTAGCCAAACAGGAGATGCTTTAGCGATGCTTTTGAGTGGTGCAGAAAATTTTACGGCACACTTACCGATGAGTTTTCCTCGTAGTGTTGGGCAACTGCCTTATTCTTATCAAGAGATGTCGACTGGACGGCCACAAACAAAAGAAAACTATCATGAAAAATATATTTCACGCTATATGGATGAAGAAAACCATCCATTGTACTGTTTCGGTCATGGATTGTCTTATAGCGAGTTTCAATATAAAAATTTTTCCCTCTCAAGTGAAACGCTAACGAAAGAGGAAGAGTTGACAGTGAGTTTTGAAGTGAGGAATAACTCCAAGATTAAAGGGTGGGCGTTACCACAACTTTATTTCCAAGATGAGGTTACCGAAGTTGTTCGACCAAAAATCGAACTTTTGAAGTGGACAAAAGTTGAACTAGCTGCAGGCGAAACGAAGAAAGTCGAGTTTGTAGTTTCGCCAGCTGAATTGGCCTATAGTCATATAGATTTAAAAAAGACGATTGAATCGGGCGGATTTCGTTTATTTTTAGGGGAAAGTGTAGCGAATATTGTGGCAGAAAGCCGATTTCTCCTAACATAATTTTCTTAGTGGTACAGCTTGTGCCACTATGACTTTTTTTTCAAAAGTGGGAAACGAAAACCATTAAGAGGACAAGTTATTGTTTTTGAAAACGTTTTTATTTATGATGTGAATGTAAAAAAGAATTCTTTACTTATTTAAGAAAAATAAAAACGTTTTTATTTGGAGGGAGTTATGAAAGAACGAATAACTATTCGTGAAGTTGCTCAAGAAGCGAATGTCTCAATTGCTACTGTTTCAAAAGCATTGAATAATGTTGATGTGGTAACACCAAAAACAAAAGAAAAAGTCCTGACTGCGGCTAAAAAACTGCATTATACACCGAATTTATTTGGTAAAAATCTAAAAGCAAAACACACCAATATGATTGGCTTTTATACGCATACGATTATCGGTCCTTACTTTAGTACCCTGATCGAAGCAATCGTGAAGGAAGCAGAACAGCATCACTATGGTGTGAACGTAATTATTTCTTCTGATAAAAAGGTGCTAAGCTCGCATCTATTAGGAAATATGGTTGATGGGTTTATCGGATTTGAAGATCTGATTGATGATGAAGCACTAGGTACGATTCAGTCAGAAGGAATCAAAGCTGTTTTTATGGATCGAGAAATTGAGGATCAAAGTATCAGTAGTGTGGTCTTTTCTTCTCGAAAGGCTGGAAAATTAGCGACACAGTATTTAATTGAAAAAGGACATCAAAAAATTGGGTTTTTACCCGGACATCCAGGTGTCTATGATAGTGATGAACGTTATTTAGGCTTTGAAGAGACTATGAAGGAAGCTGGATTGACAATTAACGAACAGTGGATTATCCCAGGATTATTTGAAGAAAAAGCTAGTTTTAACAATATGACACAGTACTTAAACATGCAAGAAAAGAACAGCTGGCCTACAGCGTGGATTGCTGGAAATGATTTAAGTGCAATCGGCGTTATCAAAGCAATCGAAGGGTTAGCCATGTCGGTACCAGAAGATTTTAGTGTAGTTGGGTTTGATGATATTGAATTACTTCGTTATTTCAAACCAAAGATATCGACGATTCGGAATCCGATTCGTGAGCAGGGACGTCAAGCAGTTATTGAGCTATTGCATTTGATTGATAACCAAAAAACTGGTGAGAATAAAAGTTTAGACTGCCAGTTGATTGCGGGAGAAACAGCGAAAGAGTTGCGTAACAAACACGAAAGTTAGCGTAATAGATTTAAAAGGAAAAACAACGAGGAGGAAGATCAGTTGGAAGCAAAAGTAAAACCAACACTAAACGTTCGTATCAAGAAGTGGTTTCGAAATTTTGGTCGCCAGTGGCAATTACAATCGATGGCGATTCCAGGTATTGTCTACATGATTATATTCAGCTTTATTCCCATCTATGGCTTAGTGATTGCTTTTAAAAATTATACAGTGATTGATACGATTGAAAGTGCACAATGGGTGGGACTGGAAAACTTTAAAATTATTATGGAAGATAAATATTTCTGGCAATCAGTGGTCAATACGTTAGGAATTAGTGGCTTAAAACTAGCTTTTGGTTTTGTCCTACCGATTATTATTGCGGTGATGATTTATGAATTAAGAGACAGCGTCTTTAAACGGACGATCCAAACGATTTCTTACTTACCACACTTCCTTTCTTGGATTATACTCGGTGGGATGTTGATTACTTGGTTTTCTTCTAACGGAATGATTAATGAACTTTTGAATTTCATTGGTATCCAAGCGAAGCAAAACCATATGTTGGATGCAGGAAAATATTGGTGGATTGCTTCTTTATCTGATGTGTGGAAAGAAGCCGGGTGGGGAACGATTTTGTACCTTGCGACGATGTCACGAATTGATCCCACGTATTACGAAGCAGCAAAAATGGATGGTGCCACTCGAATGCGTCAAATTTGGAGTATCACGATCCCGATGATCCGAAATATTATTTCTTTAAACCTGATCCTTAGTGTAAGCGGTTTATTTAATTCGAATTTAGATCAGACATTGGTTTTAATGAACTCACAAAATCAACCCAAGGCAGAAGTAATCAATTCATATGTTTATCGAGTTGGTTTAATGCAGGGAGATTTTTCTTACGCCACGGCTGTTGGATTAGGTATTTCAATCATTTCAGTTATCTTACTGGTTGCAACGAATATCGTAACTAAGAAATTAAACGATAATCAGTCCGTTTTATAAGAAAGGAGTAAAGACGATGGAAAAAAGAAAATTATCTTTATCAAAACCCAAGAGTAATGTTGTACAAGACAAAGACAGTAAGATCTTTAACTTTGTCAATGTCTTGCTCTTGCTAGTTTTCACAATCATGATTATCGTACCTGTTTGGAATATTGTTGCTTCCTCTTTTGCTTCAAGTGATGCTTTGGCAAAAGGAGATTTTGTCTTTTGGCCTTCGGAAATCTCGATGGATAACTATCGCAAAGTGCTTGGCGATTCCTCTATGTGGCAGGCATTGATTATCTCGATTGGAAAAACGGTTCTTGGTGTGTTAGCACATACGGCTTTTTGTGCAATTATGGCCTATGCTTTGTCTAAGCGCAATTTAAAAGGCCGCAATCTTTACTCGACAATGGGAATTATTACGATGTTTTTCTCAGGGGGAATGATCCCAACCTATTTATTAATCAAATCGTTAGGCCTGTTGAATACTTTTTGGGTTTATATTATCCCAGCGTTGTTGTCATACTATGATGTTATTATTTTAATGAATTTTTTCCGTGATGTACCGACTTCACTAGAAGAGTCAGCAAAAATTGATGGCGCAAGCGATTGGGGCGTTTTCTTAAAAATTTTTGTGCCATTATCAAAGCCAGCACTTGCAACAATTGCCCTCTTTCACGGTGTCTGGCAATGGAATGATTTCATGACAGCAAAACTGTATGTTACGGATAAAGCACTCTATCCATTACAAATGAAACTTTATGAAATCATTACACAATCTCAGGCAGCCTCACAGCAAGGATTGAATGCTGCTGTTGAAATCAGTACTACATCTAAAGGAGTACAGTTGGCAACGATCGTTGTTACGACCGTTCCAATTTTAATCATTTATCCATTGCTACAAAAACATTTTATCTCAGGCATGATGCTTGGGGCAGTCAAAGAATAGGAGGAATAATCAATGTTTGGAGTCTCAAAGAAAAAGGTCGTAGGTATGTTGGCATTAACGAGTACGGTGTTACTAGCTTTAGGTGCTTGTGGTAGCGGCAAAGAGGAAGCATCAGCAGATAAAACAGTAGAACTTCCCTCAATTGAAGATCGCTATACACCAGAGAAAGATACACCTGCTTGGAAGTTAGATAAAAAAGAAGAGGCAACGAAATTAACTTGGTATGTCAATGCCGACTGGTGGAATACTGAATTTGGGAAAGATATGGTGACAAAAAAAGTAAAAGAAGACTTGAATATTGATATTAAATTCATCACAGGTGATGATACAAAATTAAATACTTATTTTGCTGGTGGTGACATGCCAGATATCGTGACTGTCTTTGATTCAAATTCACAAGTAGCTAGAAAAGCCAACTCTTGGGCGCTTCCATTACAAGATCTAGCTGAAAAGTATGATCCATATTTCAATCAAGTGGCACGTCAAGAAACATTAAACTGGTACAAACTCTCAGATGGAAAATCTTATGGCTATCCAGATTATTCAAATGTTCAAGCAGATTTTGACAGTGGTGATATTTTTGCCCGTGATGCGTTCATTATTCGAAAAGATGTCTATGAAGCAATTGGCAAACCAGATTTCACTACACCAGATGGTTTTGTTGCTGGAATGAAGAAAATCAAAGAACAGTTTCCTGAATTGATTCCGTTTGGATTTAATGACTTTGCCAAAGATGGTTCATCCAATGGTTCAATGGATAGTGTGGTTCAAGATATGCTGGGTGTTCCTTATACAGATGGTGATGATTACTACGATCGTAATTTAGACGAAGATTATATCAAATGGGTCAAAGCATTCCGCCAAGTCCATGAAGATGGAAATATCTCGGATGACACGTTTACTGATGATGGTGATAAATTCAAAGAAAAATTACAAACTGGAAAATATGGCGCTGTAATGATTGGTTCATTTGTTAACCAAGGTATCCCGCTGCAAACATTTAAAGCTGCTAATCCTGATTCTGAATACATTGCAGTTGATGGAATTCAAAGCACCAAAGGAAATGATCCAACGTTAACACAGGCAGGTATCTCTGGTTGGATGATCAACTATATTGGTAAAAATTGTCAAGATCCTGCAAAAGCAATCCAATTATTTACTTATTTGCTAAGTGATGAAGGAGAAATGTTAACGAACTTTGGGATTGAAGGCGAAACTTATACCAAAGATGGTGATAAAGTACAATGGACAGATGAAGCAAGAAAAATTCAACAAGAAGATCCAGAAAAGTGGCAATTGGAGTATCGAATGGGTGAATTTATCCAGTTTGGTCATGACCGTTTTAAAGCAATGAACGATGATTCCTACGTTGATGCAGTTAAACAAATGCAACAATGGGGAGAAGGCAAACTAACTTCTCAATTCTTAACGGAAAATATTGGACCAGATGCTGGAAGTCAAGAAGCGCGTGCCTTAAGTGCCATCCAAACAAACTGGAGTACAACATTGGTTGGTATGTTACGTGCCAAAGATGAAAAAGAACTAGATGATTTATTAGCTAAGTACAAAACGTTCCAAGAAGAAAACAAAATCGATGATGTGAATAAAGTTCGTAATGAGAAAATTCAAGAGAATAAAGAAAAATTAGCGATGTAATCTTTAAAAATAAAAAAGAAGTCTTAAATAAAAAAGAGCTTCTCAAAAATGTACGCATCAATTTTCGAGAAGCTCGACTTCTTTTTGAAAAAGGAGTCTGTGAACACCTACGAAATAAACAGAGTTCGTTCAAATAAGCTAGCTGAATGACGGCTAAAAATGTTCAAAGAATCAAAATAAGTGCCATAGTTTTGAATTGAGGCGAAATGACTGAACTACCTTGTGACGAAAAGTTAAAACGCGAGCAACGAAACATTTCTAATCTGTGACCATCTTTTTGATTTGTATGAACAGGATTATTCAGGAGGGAAAAAAATGCAAAAAATTTTTAGTACAGAAGGTAAAATCTACGAAGGAATGCAACGAATTTATCAAGTGCTATTATTGACGATTATTTTTATACTTTCCTGTTTACCAGTACTCACAATTGGTGCGGCGATGGCTAGTGCTTATGGGACTGCTTATAAAATGGTCGATCATAGAGAAGGTGTCTTGTATAAAGAATATGTTCATCAGTTTAAACAAAATTTTGTTCTGGCAACGAAAATGTGGTTGCTGATTTTGGGTGTGAGTAGTGGTGTTTTTTTTCTGTTGCCTTTCATTCAACCGTTATTGATTGGAAATAAAATTGCCTATTATTTAGTAATGTTATTTGTCACATTACTTGTTTTGATGGGATTATATCTGTTTCCGTTAATTGCTCGTTTTGAAAATAATTTAACAGGAACATTGGTCAATGCTTGCATCTTATCACTAAAACATTTACCAAGTAGTATCCTGTTGTTTTTTATAACAATTGGTGGAGGGATAATGCTGCCTCTTTATTTGCCAAGTTTATTATTTGCATGGCTCTTTTTAGGAATCGGCACGATCATTTTTATCAAAGCAAAGTTATTGTTGGGCGTTTTTCATTCGTACGAGAATTTAGAAGAGGGAAGTTGATCATATGTATGTAGGATTTGATATTGGTGGAACGACTGTCAAATATGGTGTTCTAGATGAAGTTGGGAATATTTTAGAAAAATCTGCAATTCCAACAAATTATCAGTTGGCAGACTTTTTGGTTGAGCTAGATACAATCGTGAAAGATGCTCAAAAACGATATGAAAAAATTGAGGGGATTGGTATTAGTGCGCCAGGTATTATCCAAGAAGATGGATACATGCTTACTGCTGGTGCAATTAGACCTTTTTATGGAGCCAATATCAAAATAGAACTGGAACGACTAACTGGCTTGCCTGTTTCTATCGAAAATGATGCGAATGCCGCAGCGATTGCAGAACATTGGATTGGGAATGCACAAGGGCTAGAAAATTATTTATGCATTGTTTTAGGAACAGGTATTGGCGGAGGAATCGTGCTCAATGGGGAAGTTTTTCGAGGCGCTCATGGGATGGCTGGCGAATTTGGGTGGAGTATCATTGATCACTTACCAGCAGAAGGCGATATCGAAGAAGTTTCGTGGAACAAACGAGCAGCAACCGTTGGCGGTCTCTGTTATCAATATAATTTGAGCCAAAAAAAATTAGATGCAGCTGCACCAATGATTTTAGATGCTCGAGAAATTTTTCAAAGAGAGGCAGAAGGAGAAGTGCTGGCAATCAATATAGTAGAACAATTTTTAACAGATCTATCTGTGGGAATGTTGAATCTGATTAGTTTTTTTGATCCAGAACTGATTTTATTTGGTGGAGGAATCAGTTCCAACGAGGAATTTAATCAACGATTTCAAAAACGTTTGGAAGAAGTGATGAATCGTCACGAATCAATTCATTATCTTAAAAACAAAACGATTGCTGCTGTTCGCCCAGCTAAATTGCAAAATGATGCAGGCATGATTGGTGCTGTTTATCAAATTCATCGTCAAGTGACAAAGTGAATAAAGCACTTGATTATTCAAAGAATGTTTGAGAAAAAATAGTTCAAATTACTAAATAGAAAGTAGGCTGGAAAATTATTTTTCAGTCTCTTTTTTTTGTAAAAAAGTGGTCGAAAGGGACAATAAAAAGTTGTTTATGTGTAGATATGATCCCAAGCTTTTGAAAAATGACAGTCTATGGTAAAATTAGCGAGTATGAATAAATTAAGAATAGGTGGATTTTATGAAGAAAATCGTTATCAATGGTGGCCGTTCACTAACAGGTGAAGTAACGATTAGTGGGGCAAAAAATAGTGCTGTGGCATTGATTCCGGCGGCTATTTTAGCAAATTCCCCAGTGATTTTAGAAGGTGTCCCTGATATTCAGGATGTCCATTCATTAATTGAAATTTTAGAAATTATGGGTGCAAAGATTACTTTTTCAAATAACGTATTAGAAATTGATCCAACAGAAATCGTATCTGTGCCAATGCCAAATGGGAAAATCAATAGTTTACGTGCATCGTACTATTTTATGGGAACATTATTAGGAAAATTTGGTGAAGCTGTAGTTGGCTTGCCTGGTGGCTGTTATTTAGGTCCGCGACCAATTGATTTACATGTTAAAGGATTCGAGGCGCTAGGCGCACAAGTTACAAATGAACATGGCGCAATGTATTTGCGAACTGAAAATGGCCAAATGCAAGGAAATCGAATTTTTATGGATGTTGTTTCTGTAGGTGCGACAATCAATGTCATGCTTGCGGCAGTAAAAGCAAAAGGCCAAACAATTATTGAAAACGCGGCTCGTGAGCCAGAAATTATTGACGTTGCGACATTATTGAACAACATGGGTGCAAACGTTCGTGGTGCAGGTACGGACATTATCCGTATCGACGGTGTTGATGAATTACATGGTTGTCGTCATTTCATGATTCCTGACCGAATTGAAGCGGGAACGTACTTAGCTCTTGCAGCAGCTGCAGGAGATGGAATAAAAGTAAAAAATGTTATTTATGAGCATCTTGAAAGCTTCATTGCTAAATTACAAGAAATTGGTGTCAAAATGAAAATCAGTGAGGACGAGATTGAAGTCTATCCGGCAACGGAGTTGAAAGCTGTGAATGTGATGACTTATCCATATCCAGGTTTTGCGACAGATTTGCAACAACCATTGACGCCATTATTGTTAATGACATCTGGCACCGCAGAAATCATTGATACGATCTATGCCAAGCGTGTCAATCATGTACCTGAGCTAGCGCGAATGGGTGCAGACATTTCAGTTGAAGGAAACATGATTATTATAAATGGTCCAAGTAAGTTACATGGGGCAGAAGTTGTGGCATCTGATCTTCGTGCAGGAGCTTGTTTAGTTATTGCTGGGTTGCTAGCAGAAGGAACGACGACAATTTATAATGTCGAATATATTTTACGTGGCTATGATCATATTATTGAAAAGTTGACTGCTTTAGGTGCATCAATTGAAATGATTGAGGAAGTGGAGGCCGAATGAGCGATTATTTGACAATGGCGGAGCTGGAAAATAAAACGTTAAAAGAAATTTACAGTTACGCAAAGGATTTTAAAATTCCTTATTACAGTAAAATGAATAAAAAAGAACTCGCACTCTCTGTCATTCGTGCACAAGCAGAAAAACAAGGATTCTATTATATGGAAGGAATTTTAGATATCGTAGGACAAGATGGGTATGGATTTTTACGTCCAATTAATTATGGTCCCAGTGTAGAAGACATCTATATTTCTGCTTCACAAATTCGCCGTTTTGGTTTGAGAAATGGGGATAAAGTTGCCGGGAAAGCCCGCCCACCGAAAGAATCAGAACGTTATTATGGCTTGATGCATGTTGAAAGTGTCAATGGAAAAGACCCAGAAGAAGCGAAAGAGCGCCCTCATTTTCCAGCACTAACACCTCTTTATCCACAAGAACAGTTAACGTTAGAAACGACTACTAATCGATTATCCACACGAATGATTGACATTTTTTCTCCTGTTGGTTTTGGTCAACGTGGCTTAATCGTTGCTCCACCTAAAGCAGGGAAAACAACGGTTTTAAAAGAAATTGCAAATGGTATCACTGAGAATTATCCTGATGTTGAATTGATTGTTTTATTAATTGATGAACGACCAGAAGAAGTGACCGATTTGGAGCGTAGCGTAAAAGGTGATGTGGTGTCTTCAACGTTTGATTTACAACCACAGAATCATACGCGTGTCGCGGAATTAGTTTTAGAACGTGCAATGCGTTTGGTTGAAGATAAGCGAGATGTTGTCATTTTAATGGACAGTATCACGCGACTTGCCAGAGCCTATAACTTAGTTGTTCCGCCAAGTGGTAGAACTTTAAGTGGAGGGATTGATCCAGCTGCGTTGTACAAACCAAAGAAATTTTTTGGAGCGGCACGTAATATCGAAGAAGGCGGGAGCTTAACGATTCTAGCAACTGCTTTAGTCGATACGGGTAGTCGAATGGACGATGTCATTTACGAAGAGTTCAAAGGAACGGGAAATCTTGAACTCCAATTGTCACGTGAATTGGCAGAAAGAAGAATTTTCCCAGCAATCGACATCAAAAAATCAGGAACTCGTAAAGAAGAGTTATTGATTCCAAGTGCGCAATTAGAAGAAATTTGGAAGCTACGGAAAAATATGATTGGTGATTCTTTGGAATACACTGAGCAATTGATTCGTTTCTTACGAAAAACGAAGAACAATCAACAATTTTTTGCGGAGTTTCAAGATGTTTCCTTTGGTAAGAAAAATCAAATGAGAAATCAAAAAAGATAATTGCAACCTTGAATGAAACATGATAAGATGTTACTGTTGTAAATCGACAAATCAACTCTGGTTCAGCAAATGAAGCAGGGCAAAGGAGCGAAAAAACTATGAAAGCAAACATTCATCCAGATTACCATCCAGTAGTATTCATGGATTCAACAACTGGTTTCAAATTCTTGTCAGGTTCAACAAAATCTTCACAAGAAACAGTTGAATGGGAAGACGGTAATACATACCCAGTAATCCGTGTCGAAGTAACTTCTGACTCACATCCATTCTACACTGGACGTCAAAAATTCACACAAGCAGACGGACGTGTGGACCGTTTCAACAAAAAATACGGTCTCAAAGATCAAAACGCTGCAGAATAATCAAATTATTGTTTATGCAATATTTGGCAGGCCTCATCTTCGGATGGGGTCTGTTTTTTTTTGCAGGTTTTTTATACTTGGTTCTCGACATAGCCGAATTAGTTCATTGAAAACAAGGAAAAAATCGCACATAATAAATTAGTTTGAATCTATATTTTGTATTCACATTTCTATAGTTTGTTCATGTACTTATCTCAAAGTAAGCGCTATCATTTTACTGGGATAAAAAAACTATAGGAGGAATCATGGATGAAGTGTTGGTTTAAAAGTGGAGTAGGGCTGTTGTTGGCAATTGGTGTAGTTGGTGTCTCAGGATGTGGCGTCAAAAATCAAGCAGAGTCAAATTCGATTGACTATCAAGAAACGGAAGAAGCAAAAGTTGATCGAGGGATGGCTAATCAGCCAGAATCTTCTTATTGGTTTCCAGAAGAGTTATTGCAATGGGACTTTTCAAAAGACGAAGATGCAAAATACAATGTTAGTGCTGTACCATTGGCACAACGGGTAGATAAAACAAAGTTGATTCCTTTAAATAAAACACAAAATACAGAGATGAAAGTAGTAGCTTTATCCATTATGAACAGTAGTACCAGCGGCAATGCACCACGAGGCGTGAACACTTTTGATGCCAATGTTTTTTCTAACTGGCAATATATCGATCAATTAGTTTACTGGGGGGGTTCATCTGGTGAAGGAATTATTGTTCCACCAAGTCCGGATGTGATTGATGCGGCTCATAAAAATGGTGTGCCAGTGTTAGGAACTGTGTTCTTTCCACAAACTGCGCATGGTGGAAAAATCGAATGGCTAGATACTTTCTTGGAAAAAGACGCTAATGGGACATTTCCTTTAGTTGACAAGCTGCTTGAAGTTGCGCAAAGTTACGGGTTTGATGGCTGGTTCATTAACCAAGAAACAGATACAGTTGTGACTAGCTTTGATAAAGCTAAAGAAAACAAAAATGCTCAAACAGCAGATAAAGCTGATGGATTGAACAAAGAACATGCCGATTTGATGCAAGAATTTATCAAAGAATTTAAAGGGAAACAAGCTGATTTAGATATCATGTGGTATGATTCGATGACATCTGAAGGAAAAATGGATTGGCAAAACGCTTTGACCGATCAAAACCAAGCTTATTTAGTAGATGCAGACATGAATCCAGTAGCGGATAGCATGTTTTTGAATTTTTGGTGGAATACGGAGCAATTAGCAAGCAAGGAACTTTTGAAAGCATCTAAGAAAAAAGCAAATGAATTAGGCATTGATCCTTATGATTTATTTGCAGGAATCGATGTTCAAGAAAAAGGTTACGCTACCCCAGTTGATTGGGAGTTATTTGTGGATGATAAAGGTGTCCCTTATACTTCTTTGGGATTATACGTTCCTAGTTGGACGTACAGTTCTGCTAGTGATCCAGATGATTTTCAAAATCGAGAAGAACGTTTTTGGGTCAATGACAAGGGAGATCCAACTCAAAATATCGCCTTAAAAGGGCAAGATTGGCCGGGAGTTTCGACGTATGCGCTGGAGCAAACAGCAATCACTTCTTTGCCTTTTGTAACGAATTTCAATACAGGAAATGGGTATAATTATTTTATCAAAGGCCAAAAGGTATCAAGTCTAGATTGGAATAACCGAAGCATGCAAGATATCATGCCGACTTACCGTTGGATAATGGAACATGAAAATAACAATGATTTATCAATTAGAATGGATTATGCAGATGCTTTCAATGGAGGTAATTCATTATTGTTTAGAGGAAATATGACAAAAAATGCGGTTAGCCAAGTGAAGCTTTATCGAATGGAAACAACGCTAACAAAAGATTCAGAGATAACTACAACCGCTAAAGCATCAGATGCTACCAAGCTGGAGATTGTCTTGACGTTTGAAGACGGAAGTACAGAAACAGTTGCATCAAGTCAAAAAGTAACAAATGATTGGACAACCTTGAAGTATTCATTAGAAAAATTTGCAGGAAAAACAGTCACATCACTTTCTTATAAAATAACTTCAGAAAAAACAAATGACACTTATGAATTACATTTAGGACAGCTTGCAATGACGGACTCACCTGCTACAGAAAAAATGGCTGTTGCAAATGCTGAAGTGGAAGATGTTGTTTTTGATGAAGAAGAAAGTAATTATGCAGGGATTCGTTTGACATGGGATAGTAAAGACAGTGAAGCAGAACATTATGAAATTTATCGAATAAATAAAGATAATACTCGTTCTTTCCTAGGTGCAACACCTGCGACGACACATTACATCAATGGACTGGAAAGACAAAAGAACGTGCAACAGACAAAATTGGAAATAGTTCCCGTTGATGCTCTTGGAAATCGAGGCATGGCATCAGATCCAATCTCTTTTGAATGGCCAGATAATACATTACCAAAAGCAAGTTTTACGGCTTCTAAAACATTGGCGGCTCCCGGGGAACAAATTAGTTTCACAAATACATCTTCTTCCAATACGGACAAAGTAACTTGGGAATTTGAAGGTGGCGATATTGAAACAAGTACCGAAAATGAGCCTGTCGTTACTTATGATAAAGAGGGTGTGTATAAAGTAAAACTGACCGCAGAAAATGAAGAAGGAAAAACACCGATTGAGATGGAAGGTTTGATTACAATCAGTCAAAAAGTCCCTGCCGAATTGGTGTTGCTATCTTTAAATGCGAAAACAGAAGCCTCTTCGTTTACAAATGATTCGGAAGCGCCTGAATTTGCAGTTGATGGGAAACTTGAAACAAAATGGTGTGCAACGGGAACACCTCCCCATGAAATCATTGTCGATTTGGGTAATAGCCAAACAGTCAGTGAAGTTCGATTCGCACATGCAGAGGCTGGTGGCGAAAATGCAGATATGAATACAAAGGCTTATACAATCGAAGTAAGCCAAGATGGAAAAGAGTACAAGAAAGTTTCACGAACAATCAATAATACGGAAAAAAATAGCACCAATACCTTTGCCGTGGAACAAGCACGATATGTGAAAGTAACTGTGGATAAACCTACACAAGGTTCAGACACAGCAGTGCGAATGTATGAATTGGGTGTTTATGGAATGAAAGATTTATTGAAATAAAAAATTGACAAGAAGATAGGTCAGCCCTATTGCAAAAAAAGGAAACAAGTGAATAAAAATTTAGGAGCTGTGACAAAACTCGTGTCACAGCTCTTTCTTTTTCCTTTAATTAGACTTTTTTGTTAATCATCAAAAAAGTCTATCCTTTTTCGGATAATCCAGACAAAAAGTTGGCAGTTTGCCAGTTAAAAGGTACACTTAGAAATAGCGATTATCAAAAGAGTTGCTGACAATCATTAAGAGAAAAAAGGACGTGGTCTGAAATGAAAAAATATCGTGGAGCAATTGTTATCTCGGTAATCATTACCTTGTTACCACTTGTGGCAAGTGCCATTTTTTGGGAAGAAATTCCGAATCAAGTTGCGACACATTTTGATTTGAATTGGCAAGCGAATGGCTGGAGCTCAAAGGGATTTGCGTTGATTGGCTTACCATTTCTTCTGGCAGGCTTACAATTATTGGTTGCCTTTTTCGTGTTAAATGATCCAAAGCAAAAAGTGACAAAACGTTGGATTATCTACAGCGTTTTAGGAATCATTCCGCTGATTGCACTTTTTGTTCAAGCATTGACCATCAGTTATGCTTTAGGCAATCAGGCAACATGGTTGATGAAAATTAGTCCCGCTGCATTTATCGGAATCATCTTTATTGTTTCAGGAGTGATTCTGACCGCTGTTCCGCAAAATTATACAGTGGGTATTCGTTTACCTTGGACGTTGAGCAGTGAACAGAATTGGCTACAAACAAATAGACTGGGTGCCAAAACATTTATTGCAGGCGGTATTTTGATGTTACTCGCAAGTTTTGTTTCATGGGAATTTTTAATGATGCCAATTATCGTGATTGTTATTTTGATTCCAACGATTTATTCATTTTGGCTGCATCGAAAAGGAATTTGATAAAGTGAAAACTAGTAAAAATAGCAGAAAATAGGATGAAAATGAACTATTTTAGGAGATGAAGAAGGATGCATATTGAACATTTAGCTGTTTGGACGAAAGATTTGGAAAAAATGAGAACGTTTTACGAAAAATATTTTCAGGCAACAAGTAGTGAACGCTATCGTAATCCAAAAACACAATTTCAATCTTACTTTTTAAGTTTTGGTTCAGGGAGTCGCTTAGAATTGACAACGAAACCACATCTAGCAAATCGAGTCACAGATCATTTAGGCTATGCACACTTAGCGATGGCGGTAGGGACGAAAGAAGAAGTTGATCGTTTTGCTGATCGATTTGTCCAAGATGGCTATCCTTTACTGAGCGGACCGCGAACGACAGGTGATGGTTATTATGAGGCAGTAATCCAAGATCCAGAAGGAAACTTGATTGAATTAACGACAGATGCGATCGACTAATCAAAGATAAAAAAGGTGGTTAAAGCGAATGGCAAGAGATTTTGATTACGAGCAAATGCTAGCTGGTGAACTTTATAAGGCATCAGGTATTTTTCCAGAAAATCGCTCGATTAATGGACAAAAGCTAGCACAGAAAATCAATCAATTACCAATTGATGAAACGAAAAAAATTGTGGCACTGGAAAAAGAACTTTTTGGTAAAACGGGTGAACATATTTATGTCAATCCACCTCTTCATGTCGATTATGGTCGTCATGTGGAGATTGGCGAAAATTTTTATGCAAATATGGATTGCATCTTTCTAGACGTGAATAAAATAAAAATTGGGGATAATGTCATGGTGGGGCCAAGAGTCAGTTTCTTTACCGCAGGTCACCCAACAGATGCAGAAATCCGCATAACAGATTTAGAATTTGGCTTACCGATTACTGTTGGAAATAATGTTTGGATTGGTGGAAACAGTGTTCTACTACCTGGAATAACGGTTGGAAACAATTCGATTATTGCGGCGGGGTCAGTTGTTACAAAAGACGTACCTGATCATACGATTGTTGGCGGAAACCCAGCAAAAGTGATTCGTAAAGTCAATCAAGCTGATAAAGAAAAATGGCAAAAGCAAATGAAAAAATATCACTTGCGTAAGGAAGAACATCTCAATAAAATGAGTGAGTAAAATAGACAGTAAACCAACTAGATAAAAAACGAGACGAGGAAATGTTCTTTCCTAATCTCGTTTTTTTACTTTATTTAATTGAGCAGTGAGGACACTGGCACATTCTCAAAAATATTTTTCTGCCCCAATCCACATTCTTTTCTCAAACAGATATGAACGATTTTTTAGAAGCTGGATACTTCTTCTACCACTTTCTTTTTCCGTTTGTTTATGAAATAAAGGAAGGTACAAATCAATGGAATGATTCCAGAAACAATGTATAATCCTCTGAATGAAGTGAACGATTTCAAGGTTCCCATAATATAAGGACCAACGCCCAATCCTAAATCTAATCCAATGAAGTAAGTAGATAACGCAATACTGATTCGATGTTCACGAACGATTTTCAAACAAACTGCTTGTCCGTTAGACATAAAGGTTCCATAACCAAGTCCAACTAAGGCTCCTGAAACCAGTAACATGAAACTATTGGTTGTTGCACTGAGTAAAAACAAGCCAGCAGTTAAGAAAAGATAGCTAGGATACATGACGTATTGTTCACCTTTCGTATCAAAGATTCGACCTGTCAACGGACGAGTAAAGGTGATTACTAACGCGTAAACAACAAAGAAAAAGGAACCAGCGCTAACTAAATGAATCACTTGCGTATAAGAAGATAAGAAGGACAGAACACTTGAGTAAGATAAGCCCATCAAAAAAGCGATTCCTGTAATAAATAAGGCTTTTTTCTCAATAAAACTATCAACTGTCCATGAAGTCAATTGTTCTCTTTGTTCAGCTGACAAAACAATATTTTTGACAGGGAAGAACAGACAGGCGATAGTGACTAAGAAAACTAAGACAATCGTGAACCAAATAATGAAATGGAAATCAGTCATATTCAACAAGATCATTCCTAAAAATGGTCCAATTGCAGCAGCTAAGCTAGTACTCAAACCATAATAATTGATCCCTTCACCTTTTTTATTCATTGGAATATATGCTGTTACAATTGCATTTGTTGCAGTTGAAACTGTTCCATAGCCAAAACCATTTAAAAAGCGGACAAGGTAAAGAATTCCGATGGAAGGCATGTAAAGATAAGCGATGGTAGTCAACAGGTAAAAAATTGCACCACCTTGTAACGTAATTTTTCGGCCAATCAATTCAAGTTGTTTCCCCATTAATAAACGAGCAAGCAAAGTACCAATAATATAAATGCCAGAAGCAAATCCTGCTTGACTTAAGCTAGCGTGTAAGCTGTCTTGGGCGATAACTGCGATGATGACCATTAATAAATAATAAACGAGATAAACAATAAAGTTAATAAGTGTGATACCAATAAAATGTTTGTTGAATAATTTGTCTTCCATTTGTTTTGCTAATTCCCCTTAATGTACATATGAATATGCTTTTAGTTTTTCGATTTGAACTTCGACATCGTGATAATTTGATGGATAACGATCGACAAGTTGTTGGATAAATAGATCACGTGTTTCCATAAACAATTGTAAGAATTCTTGACACTCTTCATCTGGCGTTTCTTCAACAGATTTAATCAACTCAATTGAGTTTTGATAAGCATCATTTAGGAAAACTAATGATGCTTTCATATCAAATCTTGTGCGGTACGCTGTTTCTAATCGGTTAATAATAGTGTTCATCCAAAATTGCATTTTTTTGACCTCGATTCAGTAATTTTTTTTACATACGGAGTATATCGAAGAAAAAAAATGAAGAAAATGAACTTGGTTATACAAAAAGGTACTTAACAAATGTTACTATCATTAGTAAAATACCTATGAACTTTAAAAATCTTGGAAATCTTGTATTATTTTTTTAGATAAATGTTTGGATGGGGGAGCATGATTGGATAATCGAGCACTAGCAGAATATGTAACAAGTAAAAATATTCCAATTATACGAAAGGGGTATCACAAGTATTTAACATTTGAAGGAGTCGAGGATTGTTACACTTACATCTTGAAAGAGGGAATCGTTAAAGCAAGCGTGATCTCAAACGACGGAAGAGAATTCAATCTAAGATATGTCAATGACTTAGAAGTGGTATCACTAATTAAAGATGAATACTCACAATTTATTGATTCACCTTATAATATTCGGGTGGAATCAGAATATGCGGAGTTTTATCGTGTAAATCGAGTGAAGTTCTGGGAGGACATCAATAATAATCCTGATTTGCAGCATCATGTAAAAGAATTTTACCGTTTCCGCTTATTAAGCGTCATGAAAAAAATGCAACAGATGCTATTAAATGGAAAATTGGGCGCAGTTTGTACGCAGTTGTATGAATTGTATGACATGTTTGGTGTGCGAACACCTGAAGGGTTGCTGATTGATTTTCCAATTACGAATGAAGAAATTGCTAAGTTTTGTGGTATTTCGACGGCAAGTAGTGTCAGTCGAATTTTGAAGCAACTAAAAGATAAGGGGATTATTGCAGTTCAGGATCACCATTTGATCATTACGAATATGGAGCTGTTGGAAGATAATATTATTTTTTAAAAAAGGTTGTGGCGCAAAACGTCTAGCTCTAACACGTTAGCAAGTAAGCAAGCACAATAGTTTGATTAATAGCAAAAGAGGGGAAGACAACACTGTCTTCCCCTCTTTTTAACGGATGTTAGTAACATAATTATTTAAACGACTTAGGATTTGCTTTCAACAACAGTTGTTGAAACTAATTCTTCAGTTTCAGTTTTTTCTTGTTCTAAGGCATGCTCTTTTGCTAATTCATTTTTGTCATAAATTTTAACAAATGGATAGTACATTACGACTGACAGAACAATCAACAGACAGTTTAAAACTGCTGCGCGCCAGTCGCCTCCAGTAGCTAAATACGCACCAATTGGTCCAGGTAGAGTCCAAGGAGCAGTGATTGTAACGGCACTGACAAAACCTAGTCTAGTTGCGAACC
This sequence comes from Enterococcus sp. C50, assembly GCF_040887505.1. Taxonomy (NCBI): domain Bacteria; kingdom Bacillati; phylum Bacillota; class Bacilli; order Lactobacillales; family Enterococcaceae; genus Enterococcus; species Enterococcus sp. C50. The sequence goes on from NZ_JBFOFW010000002.1 coordinate 48,331, forward strand.
AAGCAATAGTTGCGCAAGCCATCGGAGTTAAAATGAAGGGAATAATCAATGTTGGGTTTAAAACAATTGGGACACCAAAAATAACTGGTTCATTGATATTGAAAATGGATGGTGTAATAATTGCTTTTCCTAGTTTTGAAGCGTATTTTGATTTGGCAGTGAAGGCTAGTAAGATAGCAAGGCCGATTGTACAACCAGATCCGCCAATCCAGATAAACCATTGGTAAAAAGGCTCAGCTGCAATATTTGGTAAAGTTTCACCAGCAGCAGCAGCTGTAGTATTAGCTTCTAAGATTTGTAACCATAGTGGACGCGCCAGTGATCCAATAATTGAAACGCCGTGAATCCCAAATGCCCAGAAGAAAGTAATCATGAAAATCAGTAGCAATACACTTGGCAGCGTATCAGTTGCACTGATTAAAGGACTAACAATTTTTGAAACAGCTGAATGCCAGTCAAAACCAATATAATAGCTAATAGTAGAGATAACTAGAATGACGATTAACGTTGGTGTTAATGATTCAAAAGAACGAGCAACTGCAGGTGGTACTTGGTCGGGCATAGTGATTTTGAATTTTGATTTATCTGTTAAGCGATAGACTTCAACTGCAAAAATTGATGTGATGATGCCGACAAACATTCCTCCACCACCAAGGTTCGCCATTGGTAAGACAAAACCAGAAGTTCCAGCAGCATCAGCAGCTTCTAAAGGAATATTTACAGGTACAAAAGTCAACAGAAAAGCAATTGTAGACAGAATGCCGCCGGAAACAACATCTAAGTTGTACGTTTTTGAAAGGCTAGCCCCAATTCCGAATGTTGCATAAAGGGACATGATGTACATGGTCATACGATAAGGTAACAAGATTGTTGTGGCGTTAGAAGACAAAAACTGATAAATGCCCCATGATTGTGGTAGTGGTGGAAAGGCAATAATCAAAAAGAACGAACCAACAATAATTAACGGTAGCGTTGCAATGATTCCGTCACGAATCGCTCGTAAGTGTCGTTGATTGGCTATTTTTGCCATTGGTCCAGCTAAATGTAACTCAATAAAATTAGTGAAAGCTGTTAACATAGTTTACACTCCTTTAAATAAAATCAATTAAAAAATAATTCCTTGATAGATCCAAATGTACGCTAAAATTTCTAAAACAATCAGTGAGATGCCAAAAGTAATAAAAAAGCCCTTACAAAATCCTCTTTTTGTTTGGATGAAATATGGATTCACCGCTAAAACTGTCGCTAAGCTAATGGGTAAGAAAAGCATAACGCCAAGATTGATACTCCAGTTTGCCAAGTAAAATAAATAAGGAATAAAAATACCACCAAAAATGCAAGCAAGTAAAAGTAATCCAGCTGTTTTCACACCAAAGTGAATATGCAATGTTTCATTTGTTTCTCTTTGCATAAAATTACCTCCTTTCAACAATTAATTAAACGCTTACAAAAGATAACAATAAAAAAGAGCGCCTAGAGATCTCTTCTTTTTTAGTATACAGTTAAGAAATTAAAAATCAATATATTTTTTGTTTTTTTGTAATTTTGTTTCTTGATAGAATTGAAATTTCTTTATTTTTTTATATGTTTGAAAACGCATTTCTTAGATGGTATGATAAAGGCAATTAAGAAGGAGGAGGACAATGACAAAAATTTTATGGGGCGGGGCAACTGCTGCCAGTCAATATGAAGGCGGTTACACAAAGAGAGGGATAGACACACAAGACTGTCGACCTTATTTAGAAAAAACATCGAATGCGACAGTGGCTACACGATTGCTAACTAAAAAGACTGTTGAACAAGCGATGGAAGAAAATCAATTTTTTTATCCGTTCAGAAAAGGATCTAGCGGAGAGGAACGAACGGCTGAAGACTTAGCATTACTTAGTGAGTTAGGCTTAGATGTTTATCGTTTATCAATTAGTTGGTCACGCTTATTTCCAAATGGGGATGAAGAGATTCCTAATGAAGACGGAATGAAGTATTACGACGACATTTTTAAAGAGCTAACCAAACAAAAAATCAAAATCTTTTTGACAATCAATCACTATGCGTTGCCACTTCAATTAGTAACAGAACAAGGCGGATGGAAAAATCGTAAAACAATTGATAGTTATTTGAGATTAGTTACAGTTATTTTTAGTCATTGGGGCGAGTTGATTGATTATTATTTACCTTTCAATGAAATCAATGCTGGATACTTTAGTCCTTATAATGGTACGGGATTATTGAAGCCAGAAGATGATGCTTACGCGTACAATGACATCTTTTTAAGTTTGCATCATCAATTTATTGCTAGTGCACAAGCGATTGCTCTAGGGAAAAAAATGAAGGTCAAAGGACAATTTGGTGCAATGATTTCATGTTTTTGTTACTATCCTTTAACACCAAAACCTGAGGATAATTTACAGTTAGTTTTAGATGAACAAATCAATCAATGGTTCTGTATGGACGTCCTAGCAAGAGGAGAATATCCTTATTATATGGACAAATTTTTCTTGGAACACAATGTCGATTTTGAAATAAGTGAAGCAGATCGTCAGCTTTTAAAAGAAAATACTTGTGATTTTGTCTCCTTTTCTTATTATTCTTCAAGTATTAGTTCGGTAGAAGAAAGTCAACAGCAAACGGCTGGAAATTTAGTAGCGACGACAAAAAATCCTTATTTAAAAGCAAGTGAATGGGGCTGGCAAATTGATCCAGTTGGATTGAAGACAACACTGCTAAAGGTGTATGACCGTTATCAAAAACCAGTAATGATTGCTGAAAATGGATTGGGTGCAAGAGATTTGAAAGAGGCAGATGGTATCCATGATGTGTATCGTATCGAATACTTTAAGCAGCATTTTAAGCAAATTTTAGAAGCAGAGCAAGTAGGAGTAAATGTCCTAGCATACTTTGCTTGGGGGATTATTGACATTGTTTCGGCGGGAAGTTGTGAAATGGAAAAACGATATGGTGTTATTTTTGTTGAAGCAGATAACCAAGGAAATGGATCTTATAATCGTTATAAAAAAGATAGCTTTTATTGGTATCAAACATTTATTGCAGAGCAAAAAGCAGAAAGAAGAAAGTCACAAAAAGTGGAGTAGAGGAAGTTATGAAATATGTCATTGGAATTGATTGTGGAGGAACGAAAACACAGGCGATTGCGTATGATTTAGAAGAGAATGTTTTAGGAGAGGCAATTGAAGGCTTTGGCAATTTGTTGATTTCTTATGAACAAGCAAAGGCGAATATTTTTCGGGCAATTGACGACTTGCTAACTAAATTTGGAAGAGCTGACTGTCAATTGATTGCGTTAGGCATCGCTGGTATTGATGGTGGTGGTTTACGAGAGAAAATTCAGAACGAGTTAGCGTACTATGACTATCCTGTTTATTTATATAATGATGCACAATTTAGCTATTTAGCAAAGGTGGGGTTTCAACCAGGAATTTTAGCAATTGCTGGAACAGGTTCTGCATTTTTTGGTCTAAAAGAAAAACAGTGGTACCGCGTAGGTGGCTGGGGTCAGTTATTAGGTGATGAAGGTTCCGCTTATCATTTAGCAATTGCTGCTATCAAATTAGTTCTAGCAGAATTTGATGAAGGAAAAACATTGTCACCTTTTGCTCAAGATTTATTAGCTTTTTTTGGTGCGGAGGATGTGATGAACTTGGTAAAGATAATTTATCAAAAAAACAAAGGCGAAATTGCTAGCGTAGCATCTTTTTGTTCAAGCTATGAACAAAAAGATGCGCGTGTGTCAGAACTGCTGAAACAAACGGGTGAATTACTAGCCAAGCAAGTCACTCAGTTAGCTAAAAAAATGAAGTTAACCTCAGGATTTTATTTGGGGATTAATGGTAGCTTGCTGGAAAAACAGGCGACGGTGCGACAAGTTTTTCTCGAACAATTAAAAAGTTACGAAGTTGTGCTTATACCTGATACGGTTCAGAATGCGAAGGCTGCATTAGTTATTTGGAAGAATCAGTTGGCTGCACAAAGCATAAGTACTGCTAACTTTCGCTAAAAAAAACTCCTCGAAATCAATCCGATTTTGAGGAGTTTTTCTTTGGCAGATAATGGCTTAAAAGCTTCTTCCACCACCGCCAAAAGTTCCACCACCACTTGAGTGAGTAGTGCTTCCGCCACCACCGCCACTTCCTGGCGGTGGGCTTTTAGGAATTCGTCTAGTAGTGACAAAAGAGTTTGTTAAACGATCGGTTTTATCAGTTAACTTGATGCTTGAATTTTCACGATAAGGATATTTATATGAACCAAATTTTAGTTGATATTTAGAAACTGTTACAAAGTAAAAAACAAGGCTCAATACCAATGCAACGATGAGCGCAAGTACAATTTCAACAGTTGTTAAGACTTTGTAGCGAGTGATCTTTCCAGTTTCTTCATCCACTCGATAGTGCCCACCTGGAACACCTGCTTCGACGTAATCGGCAACCTTGGTAAGATAAGCAGTCGCAGCTTGGTAGTAATCTTGATTGGACATGCCATCATAGACTTCGTCAAGTGTTGATTCGATTCGATTGTCATCCAAGTAGTCAATCATGTTGCCCGAGGTTGAAATGTAAATTTCTCTTTGCCCCATATCTAACAATAAAACAGAACCATTTTCATTATTTCCAACGGCATCTCGCAAGTAATCATCTGCAAAATCACGTGGTTCATCAGAATTGTTTGTTGTTGTAACGATTAAGACTTCGCCTTTGATTTTTTCGTTGATAGGCTTAGCTTGGTTTTCTAATGCTTGAATTTGTTCGGTTGTAAACAAACCAGCTTCATCATTGACTGTCGGGGTTGCGGCATGAGCAACAAGCGGGAAAAAACAGCCAATTAAAACGAAAAAGAAAATCGAAAGTTGTTTTTTCATATCAAATACCCCACAATCATCAACAAGATAGCAGTAATGGTGAAGATACCAAGTGATGTGAGCCCCAATTTCTTTTTGCTGACAGGCAGAACACCACTTACTTTTCCTGTTTGTCCATTCATTGCATAATAGTAAACTTTTTTTGAGTCACGACTACGGTAAGTCACCAGCCAGACCGGAAGTAACAAATAATTATTTTTTTGATTGTTAATTGCAACGGAACTACGAACACCAGTTAAAGTGGTGTAACCAGAGGCTGTTTCGCGTAAAAGTTTTTCGGAATAGTCTTTTAATTCTGATTCGACTTCTGAACGAATCGCTTGATATTCAATATCCCGTTTTTCTGCCTGAAATCCAGCAAGGTATTGATTTTTAAAGTCGATTGCTTTATTCAACGGAAAAGGTTGGACACCTTCAACCATTTTTTGCTGAGTATTTTTAGATAGAGCATTCTTGACTAACTCTTTAAAAGAAAGTTTTCCCTCACGATAGACAGCAAATTGTTTTGTCTCGGTATATTCAATATCGCCAACGCGCCAGACGCGCAAGACAGTTCCATTTGCTTGGAAATCTCCTTCTAATTCAGCATCGGTTGACCAATAGGGAAAATAAACGCCAGTTAGTTTGTCGATTTGTTCAGAATTAAAGAAGGCTTTTGGAATAAACCATTTTTTCTTTGTCCATGCTAAAAATTGTTTGATTGCTTCCTCTTTTTCAATTGCAAAAGGGAGGACCTTATTTGGTAAAAATTCACCACTTAATCGGCCCGACAAAACAACTGGATTATGGCAATAATAACAATACGTCGCAGCTGTTGTTGCATCAGTCACGATTTCGGCTCCACAACTTGGACAAAGAAATAGTTCCATGGCAGGCGCTTCATCATTTGTTTCTTGACTATTTGCTTCAGTGGCGCCCACAGCTTCATCATAAGCTTGACGTTCGGTGTCGTCCATTTTATCTAATTGTTCTTGTGCTGTGAAGGTAAAGTCACCAGTTGCATTTATTGATTCATCAGCTGTATCAGCTGATGAATCAATAGCGCGAGCTTCTTTTTGCTGTTGCTCATAGAGGCTCACTTCTTCTTCTGTAAATATGCTTAGGCAGTAGTCACAATGAAATTTTTGGTCTTTAGGATCAAAAGTTAAAGGACCGCCGCAGTTTGGACATTTATGTGTAATGACATCCATTGGCTACACCCCTTCTTTTTTAGTCCAAAGGTACTCCTTTAAATGGTTTGCCACAATGCGGGCAGAATTTTGGGATACCATTTGAAAGATCAACGACCTCACCACATTCACTGCATTTCATTTCTAGTTTTGGTTGTGCAGCGGGTGCAGGTTTAGCTGCTCCACAATTAGAACAGAATTTACCTGTGTTTTCCGTACCGCAAACGGGACAAGTCCAAGTATCAGCATTTCCAGTTGCAGCTTGTTGATTTTGTTTTTCTGCTTGTTGTTTCATTTGTTCTTGGTTATTTTGTGCAGCTTGAGCAAGGTAAGCACTGTTAGCATTCATTCCCATGCCAACACCCATGAAACCAGTCATTGCACCGCCTTCATTTTTTCCGGCGGCTTCCATTCCGCGAGCAATCGAGCCTTGAACATAGCCCTCACGAACACTTGGATCACCAAGCATGGCACCTTCATTTCGCATGTTGATTAGTTTGACAGAATCATCGGTGTAAGAAATACTTGCAACGGCTACAGAAACAATTTCCATCCCACGTAGTTCACGCCACGAATCATCTAAAGCAGAGGCCATATATTTACTTAATTCCAAACTTTTTGATGGGACATAAGAAATTCGTTGACCATCTGCTGACATTTGGTTGATTGCCGATTGCAAAGCAGTTAAAAACTCTGCTAAATATTGTTCATTGATGTCGGCAATTTCCACTTGTGTTTTATTTTTTGGAATAGCATTTGTATAAAATAAGATTGGATCTGTGATGTGGATTGAGTAAGCACCATGCGCACGTAAAAATAATTCTGCATTATAAAAATTGTCAAAATAATTTAACGGTGAAGTTGTACCAAACTTGATTCCTTTTAATTCTTGTAAATTAATATAGAAGACTTGTTGTTTTTGTGGTGTGACGCCACCAAATTTAAAACGACTAAATGTTTCGCTGATTGCGTCTTTTAATGAGCCATTAAACATAGAAGGTGCAGCATCATTCTTTATGGTGTAGTAACCTTCTTCAGCTGTGTAATCAATGATTTTTCCACCGTCAACAAGGAGCATCATCATGTTTGGATAGACATGGACAACAGTTCCGTCTGTTAAAACATCTTCCGTTCCTTTACGATTTGAACCGCGTTTATCATCTTTACGAACTTTGACACCTTTTGTCATCACGGTCGTATCACTCATGTTATCTGGTTCAATGACCTCAAGCCATTGATCAGCTAATCCACCACCGACTGTACTTGTTGCAGCTTTAATTAATCCCATAAAAAATTCCTCCTTAGATAAATAGCCTAAAGAAACAGCTTAAATTATTTTCTTTATTATACCATAGGGGAATGAAAATGCTCTCAGCCAAAAGTCTTAAAGGGCTTTCGTGTGAATGAATGTTTCCTCTTGGAAAAAGCCAAGGAGTAGAGTAGTTTTTTTTAATAAAATCACGTATAATAAATAATAGTGAATTTTTTTTAAGAGGGGGATCTATATGGCATACCAAGCACTTTACCGTGTCTGGCGTTCACAACGCTTCGATGACATTGTTGGACAAAAAGCTGTTACACAGACATTGAAAAATGCTATCGTTTCCCATAAAACATCTCATGCGTATTTATTTACTGGGCCTCGAGGAACTGGTAAGACAAGTGCAGCAAAAATTTTTGCTAAAGCAATCAACTGTCCAAACAGTCAAGATGGTGAACCTTGTAATGAATGTGAGATGTGTCGATCAATTACAGCTGGAACACAAGAAGATGTAATTGAAATCGATGCTGCAAGTAATAACGGAGTGGAAGAAATCCGTTTTATTCGTGATCGCGCCAATTATGCACCCACGAAGGCAACCTATAAAGTTTATATTATTGATGAAGTCCATATGCTTTCGACAGGGGCTTTTAATGCGTTACTAAAAACATTAGAAGAACCAAAAGAAAGTGTCATTTTTATTTTGGCAACGACAGAACCACACAAAATTCCAGCAACAATTATTTCTCGTACACAGCGATTTGATTTTAAACGAATCAATGCATCTGATATTGTTGAGCATTTGGAATTTATTTTAAATGAATCAAATATTTCATATGAAGAGCAAGCGCTAGGCGTCATCGCGCGCGCTGCTGAAGGCGGGATGCGGGATGCACTGAGTATCTTAGACCAATCCATTTCTTTTAGTGAAGGAACGATTACGCTAAATGATGCAATGCAGGTAACCGGTAGCTTAACGTATGAAATGATGGACGACTATTTGAGTGCTTGTGTCGAACAGAATGTTGCACAAGCATTGAATGCGTTGGAACAGATGTTAGCCGCAGGAAAAGAAGCCCGTCGTTTTTTAGAAGACTTATTACAATATTGTCGTGATTTGCTGATGTATCAGCAAGCACCTCAATTAGTGACGGAGAAAACGAGTCAGCTAACTCCGACCTTTGTGAAACTTTCACAAGGAATGAAAGCTGAACAGCTTTTTCAAATGATCAAGATATTAAGTGAAACACAAAATGAGATTCGTTTTACCAATAGTGCTACGATTTATTTGGAAGTCGCAACTGTCAAGCTAGCGCAAAAAACATCATTGACAGGCCCGCAAGCACTGCCTCAAGGTGAACCAGCTGAAAGCCAAGCAGTGGAGAAGCTTCAGCAAGAAGTTTCCGAGCTGAAAAAAGAATTAAAAGCACTCAAAAGTAATCAGGGTACAGCCAATAACGCTAGTCAGCCTGCGCCACAAGTAGTGCATAAAAAACAAGCAAGCTCTTATCGCGTACCGACTGAGCGAGTGTACCAAGTGTTAAAAGAAGCGACTCGTCAAGATTTGAATCAGGTCAAAGAAGTTTGGGATGATTTATTGATGAGCCTGTCAGTGACACAACGAGCGATGTTGAAAGCAAGTGAACCAGTGGCAGCAGGACCGAAAAGTATGGTAATCGCTTTTGACTACGAAATCGTTTGTCAACGAGCAACAAATGACGATGAGTTGCAATTAGCGATTCACAATAACTTGAGTCGAATGATTCACGATTATGCACCAGATACTGTGTATATCACACGAGAAAGCTGGCCAGAATTGCGTAAAAATTATTTGATTCAAAGTAAAGATAACGGACAATCCACTTCTTTTGTTCCAGAAACAGATGAAGAAGAAATCGAGTTGATTCCCCAAGAGCCAGAAACAGTAGAAACTGTGGTGGCAAAGGCAGAAGAGCTATTTGGAACAGACTCAGTAACAATTATTGATGATTAACATTTAAAGGAGAGCGATACAATGATGCGTGGAATGGGAAATATGCAAGGAATGATGAAACAAGTACAAAAAATGCAAAAAGAAATGGTTCAGGCACAAGATGCGTTGAATGAGAAAGAATTTACAGGGGCAGCAACCAATGATTTAGTAAAAGTAGCGTTCACTGGGGATCGTCGCATGAAAGACGTTGAGATCAAACCAGAAGTACTAGATCCAGAAGATCCAGAAATGTTGCAAGACTTGTTAGTTATGGCTGTCAATGATGCGTTAACAAAAATTGACACAGAAACTGAAAAAACAATGGGTAAATATACCAAAGGAATGCCTGGATTCTAATTTTTTCGTGAAGGAGTAATGATTATGCAATATCCAGAACCAATTGCCAAACTGATCGACAGCTATATGAAACTTCCTGGGATTGGTCAAAAAACGGCTACACGTTTAGCATTTTTTACAATCGATATGAAAGATGAAGTAGTTAATGAATTTGCCAAATCGTTGTTGAGTGTCAAGCGTGATTTGCACTTTTGTAGCATTTGCGGAAACATTACTGAAGAAGACCCTTGCGAAATTTGTAAAGATCCGTCACGCGACCGCAGTATTATTTTAGTAGTCGAGGAACCCAAAGATGTGATGGCAATGGAAAAAATGCGCGAGTACCATGGCTTATACCATGTTCTTCATGGCGTGTTATCGCCAACTGAAGGAACTGGACCAGAAGATATCAATATTTCCTCTTTATTGCAACGACTGCATAACGATGAGGTAAAAGAAGTCATCATAGCAACAAACGCAACAACGGAAGGTGAAGCAACTGCGATGTATCTATCTCGTTTAATCAAACCTGCTGGCATCAAAGTCACTCGACTAGCACATGGTTTATCTGTCGGTTCAGATATCGAGTATGCGGATGAAGTTACGTTGTTAAAAGCAGTTGAAGGACGGCGTGAGCTGTAATTTTTTGAAATAATTTGAATTTCAGCTACAATGAAGATGTAGTGCAAGAGATGGAGGCAAAAGTGTGAACGGACTATTTATCACAATTGAGGGGCCGGATGGTGCTGGAAAAACGAGCATCCTGAAGGAATTATTTCCTCTATTGAAAAAAGTCGCAAAAACAGAAATGATTCAAACAAGAGAACCTGGTGGTATTCCAATTGCGGAAGAAATTCGCCAAGTCATTCTTGATCCTAAAAACGAACGGATGGATGAACGAACAGAAGCACTTCTTTATGCAGCTGCTAGAAGACAACATTTAGTTGAAAAGATTTTGCCTGCATTAAGAGAAGGAAGTATTGTTCTTTGTGATCGTTTTGTGGATAGTTCACTTGCCTATCAAGGTGCTGGACGACGTATTGGCATGCGTGAAATCGCTCGATTGAATGAGTTTGCAACGGAAGGATTGACGCCTGATTTTACTTTATATCTGGATGTTGATTCTGATACTGGGTTGCATCGTATCCAAAAAAATCGCCAGAATCAAATTGATCGCTTAGATTCTGAGGGACTTGAGTTTCATCAACGGGTTCGTCATGCATATCTAAAACTTGCGGAAGAATACCCAGAACGTATTCATAAAATTGATGCAAGATTGAGTTTTGAAGAAGTTCTTCAGGCTAGTTATTATGCTATTATTGAGAAATATCCACAATTTTTTGAAAATTAGGAAGGTGACTGTGTATGAAAATTATTTTAGCTATTATCCAAGACAAAGATAGTAACCGTTTATCTAATGAATTGATTGATGCCAATATCCGAGCAACAAAATTATCTTCAACTGGTGGCTTTTTAAAAGCCGGCAATAGCACATTTATTGTAGGGATTGAAGATGAACGAGTAGATGAAGCGCTTGAAATTATCAAGAAGACTTGTGAATCTCGTAAACAATTTGTTTCAACACCAGTTACGTTGGATATTTCTATGGATGGCGGCGTTCCTTACCCAGTAGAGGTGGAAGTTGGCGGAGCAACAGTCTTTGTTTTACCTGTCGAAGGATTCCATCATTTTTAGGAGGAGCTATGAAACAAGAAGAGTTAGTGAAACTGGCTCAAATGCAACATTTCGTTTATCAACAGCTTCAACGAAGTTTTGAGCATGGGCGCCTCGCTCATGCTTATCTTTTTGAGGGCGAAAAAGGAACGGGTAAACATGAAATGGGTATTTGGTTGGCTCAGCATTTATTTTGTACACAATTAACAGATAACCAGCCTTGTGGTGTTTGCAATAACTGCCAGCGGATTCAAAATAACGAACATCCAGACGTATTAGTGGTCGAACCTGAAGGGCAAACAATCAAGGTAGATCAAATTCGTCGTTTACAAACAGAATTTAGTCGAAGTGGATATGAATCAAAAAAGAAAGTTTTCATAATCAAGGAAGCAGAGAAAATGAATGTGAGTGCGGCAAATAGTCTACTCAAGTTCTTAGAAGAGCCACCGGGTGATTTTCTAGCGATTTTAGAAACAGATGCGATTGGCCGAATTTTACCAACGATTCAATCACGTTGCCAAGTTTTGCATTTTCAAGAACTTTCAAAAGAAGTTTTAATCTACAAGCTACAAGAAGAACAAATTCCATTGGAAAAAGCGAAACTTTTGGCATTCTTAACCAACAGTTTACGAAAAGCAGTTGAAATCTCAGAAGATGAATGGTTTAATGAGGCTAAGGACTCGATTTATCAGTGGTTCACCTATCTACAAAAGCAAGACCCACAAGCATTTATCTATGTCCAAAAGAAATTGACCAAAGTATTTAAGGAAAAAAGTCAACAGTTTATGGCACTTTCAATTCTGTTATTTTATTTCCAAGAAGCACAAAAACAAGCAATTTTTGCTGAAGAATCAAACAAGACAAAAAAAGCCAATCAAATCATTGAACATATTTTAGTTGCTGAACAAAAACTACGCAGTAATGTGAGTTTTCAAGCAGTAGCTGAACAGTTCGTTTTACAAACGATTTTTTAATTATAGCTGAGTAACCAAGGAGGTTGGAAATGGTAGAAGTAGTAGGCGTCCGTTATAGAGATGCTGGGCATATCTATTATTTTGCGCCAGGGGATTCTGAATATTTTTATAATGATAAGGTGTTAGTCGAATCTCAACAAACCTTACATATTGCAACAGTTGCCATTCCCAAACGAGAACTTGATTCCCAAGATTTACCAGAAGAAGTCAAACCCATTTTGCATAAAGCCTCGGCTACCGAGTTAGCAAAAGAACAAAAAAATCAACAAGATGCTACCGAAGCGTTAAAAATCGCCAAACAAAAAGCGCGCGAACACGAATTAGAAATGAAAATCGTGAAGGTGGAGTACACGTTTGATCGAAGTAAAATGATTTTTTCTTTTACTGCTGATGGACGAATTGACTTTCGGGAATTGGTGAAAGAGTTAGCAAGTATTTTTAGGACTAGGATCGAGTTACGTCAAATTGGCGTTCGTGATGAAGCGAAAATTATTGGTGGAATAGGCCCCTGTGGTCGACCATTATGCTGTTCGACATTTTTAGGAGATTTTGTACCGGTTTCAATCAAAATGGCAAAAGATCAAGGGCTTTCTTTGAATCCAACAAAAATTTCTGGCTTATGTGGACGGTTGATGTGTTGTCTGCAATATGAGAGCGCAGAATATGAGGCGGCAAAAAAAGAACTCCCTGACTTTGGAAAAATGATTGAAACACCTGATGGTAAAGGGAAAGTCGTAGGATTAAACCTGCTTAGCCGAATTGTAAAAGTTCGGCTGACAGGACGAGAAAATCCAGTGGAGTATGAATGGGATGAATTAAAAGACTTCATTCAAGTAGGTGAGATGAATGGATAAGCGATCTTTATATGACGGCTTAAACCAGCTAGAATCAGAATTACGAAATACCTTAACTGAATTAGTAGAAATGAAGCACGCACTTCATGAAATCGTCGAAAAAAATACTACGCTTGAGATGGAAAACCAACGCCTGCGTGAACATTTGCGTGAGTTGAATCAAGTGGCAGAAGCACCTGCTGAAAGCGTCAAACAAGAACTGTCAAAATCCCGAATGAATTTAGAAAAAATTTACGAAGAAGGATTTCATGTTTGTTATGACCTCTATGGTTCACGTCGCGAAAATGATGAGCCTTGCGCGTTTTGTTTAGAAGTCATTTATCGTGAAAGTGGACGCTAATACTAAAAAGTTGTCTATGCTAGGGGCAAAGACGTGAGTCGTTCGACTTGTGTCTTCGCTCTTTTTTTATTAAGGAGGCAGGAAATGTATAATCAAAAAAGTTTTAAGGATCATTCAGGCATAGGAACTTTGTATCTTGTTCCTACGCCGATTGGTAACCTTGAAGATATGACTTACCGGAGTGTTCGTCTGTTACATGAAGCAGATTTGATTGCAAGTGAAGATACACGTAATACACAAAAATTATTAAACCACTTTGAAGTGGAGACACCACAAAAAAGTTTGCATGAACATAACTATAAAGAACGAATTCCGTACTTACTCGAGCAATTGAAAATAGGACAATCGATTGCCCAAGTGAGTGATGCGGGAATGCCTTCTATTAGCGATCCTGGTCACGAATTAGTCGTCGCATGTATCGAAGAAGGAATCCCAGTCGTTTCGGTACCCGGACCTACGGCAGGTATCACGGCTTTGATTGCTTCAGGTCTCGTACCACAACCATTTTTATTTTATGGATTTTTACCAAGGAAAAAGAAAGAACAAAAAGAAACTTTGGCGCAATTAAAGACCCAAACAGCAACACTTATTTTTTATGAATCACCATACCGTGTAAGTGCTACACTCGAAAACATACGCGTGGTATTTGGAAATCGCCAAGTGGTTCTATGTCGAGAACTAACGAAGATCCATGAAGAATATCTACGTGGAGACGTAGACGAACTATTAATGTATCTAAAAGAAAATCAAATCAAAGGTGAATGTTGCTTGATGGTTGCGGGCGATGATGGTCGCCTGATCGAAGCAGAGGAAGTCAATCAAGTTTCTTTGAAGGAGCAAGTAGAGGCGTTGATTACAGCTGGTGAGAAACCAAATGCTGCTATTAAAAAAGTGGCTGCAATGAATCATCTGAAAAAGCAAGAAGTCTATCGACAATTTCATGAATTAGATGAATGAGAACAAAATTTCAACGTAATAGACAAAAAGTCGGGAACAAAGCAGATTTGTGTTTTGTTCCCGACTTTTTGTCTAAAAGCTAATTTAATACATGTTACTCAAAATAAGTGGGAAGAGGAGTGTTGAATTTCAGAAATGTGTACGCTTGTTTATTAATGACTTTAGTCGGTTTCATCTGTTTTACGTGCGAAACAAAAGCTAGGTGTTTCTACATGTGGACGAAATAGTTTCAACGATAAAAAAGTCCTTTCCATAGACTAATAAAGGGCTGTTAACCAAATTTTAGATTGAAAGTTTTTTCATATCTAATGATGATAAAAATTTAGCGTATACTAGCTGGAATGGTAAGTAGTCTATCGTTTTTACTTCTTTTTTGCATGAAGCGAACCGAATGAATGATTTTGCACCGAGTAAAGGGAACCATTTCATGATTAAGCAACAAAAAAAGTAACGCTCTTTATCAATAATCACGCATGTTTCAAAACATAAGATTTAAATCACAATTGCTTGATAGGGAACAAAAGTTCGACTATAATAACAAAGAGAGTAAGGTCGAGGTGAATAAATATGGAACTACAGTTTCCTTTACATAATGATACATCTAGAAAAATCATCCATATCGACATGGATGCTTTTTTCGCCTCGGTTGAAGAACGAGATCATCCAGAATTCAGAGGACATCCGTTGGTTATTGCTCGCCATCCAAGTGATACTGGTGGTCGGGGTGTCGTGACAACAGCAAATTATGAAGCCAGACAATATGGAATTCACTCAGCGATGAGTGCGCAAAAAGCATTTGAATTGTGTCCAACAGCTATTTTTAAACCTGGCGATCATCAAAAGTATTCTGAAGTATCCCAAATCGTTCGAGAAGTTTTTCACCGGTACACGGATATCGTTGAACCTGTCAGTATTGACGAAGCGTATCTGGATGTGACAGAAAACAAAGTGGGGTGTAAATCAGCAATTAAAATTGCTCGAATGATCCAAGCAGATATTTGGGAAGCTGTTCATTTAACTTGCTCGGCAGGAGTCAGCTACAATAAATTTTTGGCAAAACTGGCTTCTGATTATCAAAAGCCAAGAGGGATTACTGTGGTGACTCCTCAAGAAGCGGTGTCTTTTTTGAAAAAATTACCAATTGAAAAATTTCATGGTGTTGGTAAAAAAACAGTTCCTAAAATGAATGAGCTAGGAATTTTTACAGGTGCAGATTTATATGAAATGAGTGAAATGCAGCTGATTCAAAACTTTGGAAAAATGGGCTATTCACTTTATCGAAAAGTTCGCGGGATTCATGATTCTCCAGTCAACGTAACTCGAGAGCGAAAATCAGTTGGTAAAGAGCATACCTATGGTCAGCCATTGCAAACAGAAGAAGCTGTTTTGGCACAGCTTCGACAGTTGGCAGAAAAGGTAGAAGAAGCACTACGAAAAGTTCAAAAGCACGGAAAAACAGTCGTATTAAAAGTTCGCTATACGGACTATTCAACAATTACGAAGCGGGTAACGTTACCTGAATATATTTACAAAAAAGAAGCTCTATATTATCAAGCTAGTTTGATTTGGGAAGAAGTTTTGGGCGTAGAGAAGGGTGTTCGATTGTTAGGAATCACACTTACGAACTTAGATCCTATGACCTATGAAAATATTGTTTTACCTTTATGGGATTTGAAGGATTGATTAGGAGAGGTTGTAAAAGAAGTGCCTAGCTCCAATAAATAAGAATAAATTACCAGAAATCTTTCTCAAATTTTTGAGTAATTTAGACTTATTTTGAGGAAGTTACTTCTTGAACACCGTGGATAAGGCTGTGGCGCAAACTGCTTAGCTCCGAACAGATAGCGAGCAAGCACTCAAAATAGCTCTTTATATTTTGGAGTGAATGCAAGCTATCTCGAGGAGTTGGTTTGGGAACACCGTGGATAAGGTTGTGGCGCAAACCGCTTAGCTCCGAACAGATAGCGATCAAGCACTCAAAATAGCTCTTTATATTTTGAAGTGAATGCAGGCTATCTCGAGGAGTTGGTTTGGGAACACCGTGAATAAGGTTGTGACGCCAAGCGTTCAGCTTCGAAAAAATAATGAGCAACTGACAAAAATAGCATTTCATATTTTTGGACAGTTATGAATTAGTGCGAGAAGCTGCTTGGGGAACACCGTTTACTCTTAAAAAGAGGGTGTGGCAAGACTTATGCCACACCCTTTTTTGGGTTTTCTGATATATTAGTATTTGCTGTTTTTTTAATTATAAGATAAAAATAAATGAAATCGACGTATTGACAAAGCCTAAATGGGCGAATATAATGCAAGTATCAAAACAACTGATATATCAGTTTGGAGGGGATTTTGTGATTGACTTAAAAGATTGGCAAAAATCACTAACTGAGTTAAAACAGGCAGGAATTACTATTCCTAACTATGATGTTGCTTCAGTCAAGGAAAAGGGAAAAGAAGTACCTGTGTGGCTTCATTTTGGTGGTGGAAATTTATATCGTGGGTTTCACGCAGAGATTGCACAACGGTTAGCTGATAAAAAAGAATTAGCTGCTGGTATAGTTGTATGTGAAACTTTAGACAAAGAAATAATTGAGAAGGCTTACAAACCATTTCATAGTGATGTAGTGGAAGTAGTGATGCATGATGATGGAATGTTAGATAAAAAGCTTTTAGCTGCAACAGCAGATGCTTTCTTTTGTCATCCTAGTGAGAAAGAAAGTTTTGCACAAGTTGTTCATTATTTGATTATCGAAGATCATTTTCCAAATGGGCGCCCTGCGTTGGAAAAGGCAGGTGTCGTCCTTACGAGCCAGGAAATTGTTGATAAAGCAGATGTGATGAAAGTAACAACATGTTTGAATCCACTTCATACGGCAATGGCAATTACTGGTTGTTTGCTTGGTTATCAATCGATTGCAGCTGAGATGGAAGACGAAGAGATTGTGGGATTGATTAAAGCAATTGGGTATCAAGAAGGCCTACCAGTAGTAGAAGATCCCCAAATAATTGATCCTAAACAATTCATTGATGAGGTGATTAAGAAACGATTGCCTAATCCCAACATACCTGATACACCGCAACGAATTGCGAGCGATACTTCGCAAAAAGTGGCAATTCGTTTTGGTGAAACCATTAAAAAATATACAGAAAAGTCAGCTGCGCAATCTCTCGTATTTATTCCAGTGGCAATTGCAGCTTGGTTACGTTACTTGTTGGCAGTTGATGATGAAGGAAATGAATTTGTACCAAGCCCTGATCCATTGTTAGCTGAATTACAGGAGCAGCTGGCAAGTCTTCATTTAGGTGAACAATCGCCAGAGGTAATTCATCAAAGTGTTGCAAGTATTTTAGCCAATGAAACAATTTTTGGTTCAAATTTATATGAAGTAGGCCTTGGCGAAAAAATTGAACAAATAGTAACAGAAATGTTAGTAGGTCCAGGAGCAGTTAGACAAACGATTCGTACCTACTTAACAAATTTCGGAGGAAAATAATCATGGAAATGACTTTTAGATGGTACGGTTCACAAGAAGAAAAGATTACTTTAGAAGAAATTCGACAAATTCCAGCGATGAAGGGGATTGTGGGAACACTTATGGATATCCCCGTTGGAGAAGTGTGGCCGAAAGAACGAATCAAATCACTGAAAGAAGAAATTGAAGCAGCAGGCTTAACGTTAAAAGTTATAGAAAGTGTTAACGTTCATGATGATATCAAGATTGGCTTGCCAAGTAGGGACCGATATATTGCAAATTATCAACAAACGATTCGAAATTTGGCA
The DNA here is from genome assembly GCF_040887505.1 of Enterococcus sp. C50. Taxonomy (NCBI): domain Bacteria; kingdom Bacillati; phylum Bacillota; class Bacilli; order Lactobacillales; family Enterococcaceae; genus Enterococcus; species Enterococcus sp. C50. The sequence goes on from NZ_JBFOFW010000002.1 coordinate 66,522, forward strand.
GCATTTGGTATTGAAGTAATCTGTTATAATTTCATGCCTGTTTTTGACTGGGTAAAATCCGATCTCGATTATCGCTTGTCAGACGGTTCCTCAACATTAGCGTATATTGCAGCAGATATTCCGGAAGATCCAGAAGAGATTATTAAAAAAGTTGAAAATTCCAGCAATGACTTTGAGTTACCGGGCTGGGAACCAGAACGTTTGGCACAAGTAAAAGAATTACTTCAAGCCTATAAAGAGGTGGATGAAGCTAAGTTACGCGAAAACTTTGCTTATTTTCTGAAGGCGATTATTCCGACTTGTGAAGAAGTTGGTATAAAAATGGCGGTCCATCCAGATGATCCACCGTATTCGATTTTTGGCTTGCCACGAATCGTGAAAAATCGAGAAGACTTGGACTGGATTTGTCAAGTAGTTGATAGTCCTGCAAATGGAATTACGTTGTGTACAGGTAGCATTGCGGAAGACCCAGCAAATAATGTTTATGAAATCATGGCAGAATTTTGTCAACGAGATCGGATTCCGTTTGCCCATGTTCGTAACATCAAATTTATCCAAGAAAAAGATTTCTATGAAGCACCACACAAATCAGAATACGGTTCATTAGATATGTATCGAATTTTAAAAGCAATGTATGACAATGGGTTTAATGGTTATATCCGTCCTGACCATGGACGAATGATCTGGGGGGAAACAGGACGCCCGGGTTATGGCTTATATGATCGCGCACTTGGGGCGGTGTATTTGAATGGTCTTTGGGAAGCATTAGAAAAAGAAAATCAAAAATAATTGAAAGGAATCATCTTTAACGTCAACAGAAAAGGAATGAGGCTGAGCAATTTTTAAGTTCAGCCTCTGAATAAAAATCAAAAAGAAGGAAGCGCTTAACTATGTTTTTAGATGAAAATTTTTTATTAACCAATGAAGTAGGACGCAAGTTATTCCATCAGTATGCCAAAGATGAACCAATTATTGATTACCACTGTCACTTAGAGCCAAAAGTCATTTTTGAAAATCAACAGTATGAGAACCTAACTCAAGTTTGGCTCAACGATCGCGGAGCAGGCGATCATTATAAATGGCGTTTGATGCGAGCTAATGGTGTCGCTGAAGAACTAATTAGTGGCGATGGTGATGATTATGAAAAGTTTTTGGCCTTTGTTCGAACAATGGAAAAAGCTCCGGGAAATCCAATTTATGAATGGTCTCATTTAGAGTTGCGTCGTTACTTTGCTATTGATTTAATCATTAATCAAAAAAATGCACCAGAGATTTGGCGACAAGCCAATGAAAAAATTCAAACCGATGCGTATCGACCAAAAAAATTATTAGAAATGATGAAAGTTAAAGCAATCTGCACAACCGATGATCCTACTGATGACTTAGGGTATCATGCAGTATTAGCACAAGAACATAATTCCTTTAAAGTATTGCCAACTTTTCGTCCAGATAACACTTGGGCAATTACTACAGAAGAATATCGTGAATACTTAGAAAAACTAGGTGAGAGCGCACAACAATCAATTCAAACGTTTGCAGGTTTAACAACTGCTTTATCAAATCGTGTAGCATTTTTCCACGAAATGGGTGGACGTTTAGCGGATCAAGGATTGAATACGTTTGTGTATGCGCCGGCAACCAATGAAGAATTAGATGCAATTTTAGCACGTGCACTAACTGGAGAAACGAGCTTTACAACAACGGAAGTGGCTCAATTTACAACAGCAATCCAAAAGCATTTGATGGGAGAATATCATCAGCGTCAATGGACGATGCAGATGCACATGAACGCATTTCGCAACGACTCAACGAAAATGAAACGAGAAATCGGAATCAATGTTGGTGGTGATTCAATGGGGGATCAAAGTGAACTGACAAAAAATATCGTAAACTTATTTGCTGAGGTAGAAGAGGCAAATAAGTTACCAAAAACAATCTTATATTCGTTGAATCCAAATGACTGGTTACCATTAGCAACAGCGATGCAAAGTTTTCAAGGAGAAATTGTTCAGAAACTTCAACTGGGTTGTGCGTGGTGGTTTAACGACACTTGTGAAGGAATGCGCAATCAACTAACGATTATGGCACAACAAAGTTTGTTGGCTAACTTTACTGGGATGTTGACTGATTCTCGAAGTTTCTTGAGTTATCCACGTCATGAATATTTCCGTCGCGTATTATGTCAGCTCTTAGGTGAATGGGTCGATCAAGGCCGATTGTCTGAGGAAGATGAATATTTGGGACAGATCGTCAAAGATATTTGTTATGGCAATGCACATGAATATTTTGGCTTTTTTGAAAGTTGACGGAGGGTGGATGAAGAGAAATGGACAAAAATAAGCAGTGGGTTTATCAACCGAAAAAAATTACAATTGGTCGAGGAGTTGCCTATGGATTAACTGATTTAATGGGTGGTGGTTGGAATAATATCGTTTCAGGTGTTATTTTCGCTTTCGTGTTGAGTCAAGGAATCAATCCAGCGTTTGCCGGAGCAATCACAGGGATTGGTCGGATCATTGACGCCATGTTTTCGTTATTTTTTGGTGCGATTACGGATGGCTTTTATCGGACAAAATTAGGTCAACGTTTCGGACGTCGTCATTTCTTTATTTTATTAGGCGGAGTTTTGTTTACGATTCTCTTTCCGTTGTTCTGGGTTCAGGCAGATAGTTGGATCTATTATCTAGTTATTTATGTAGCAATCGAACTTGCAATTGCCATGATTTTGATTCCGTGGGAAACTTTACCAACAGAAATGACCGATGATTATAATCTGCGTACGATTTTATCTAGCTCGCGTATGTTTATTTCTGCAACGGGGACAGCACTTGTTTTCTTAGTATTAGCAGCGTTGCAGCATATGAAAAACCCAAATGCTTATCTGATTACGGGCATTATTTGGACGGTGATTTTTGTTGTTGCGATTTTTATTTCTTACCGAACAACGTGGGAACGTCCGTTGACGCCTGAATTTTTAGCAGAGTTAGAAAGTCAACCCAAATTATCTTTAGGCGAATTTATGAAGAAAACAGTCCAAGATTATTTTTCAACCTTCAAAAATCGAGCATTTCGTCAACATTTAGGTATTTACTTATTATCATTTACTGGGAAAGATTTTTATTCTACGTTGTTACCAACTTTTATTATTTGTTGTATTCATGGCGTAAAAGAGGATACACCGTGGACACTTCAAGCACTTTCCATTTTTGGAATCATTGCAACATTGGTGGCTACACGCCTGATGTTAACTCGTGGCCCTCGTTACTTATTTATGCTAAGCTACGTTACGATTATTGTTACGATGGTTGGGTACCTCTTAACTTGGGCACTGCACGTCCAAAATGCTTTTTGGGTCTTAGTAATTATTTCCGTATTTTATCAATGTGCGCGTGCAATTTTAGAATTTACACCTTGGAATGTTTTTCCCTTTATTCCAGATGTTGACCGCATGATGACTCGAGGCGATCGTGCCGGAATTTATGCAGCAGTGATGACGTTCTTTAGAAAATCAACTGGTGCATTAGCTTCTTGGATTGCCGGGATTTTACTAGCAGCGATTGGTTTTGATTCAAAAACAATGACGAATTTTACGAATACCCCTCACCATATTCAAACGGGCATCGCTTTGATTTTCTTTATTGCACCCGTCGTTCTGATTTCTTGTGCTTTAGTGATGGCTCTGACGTTTAAATTGAATCGTGAAACGCATGAAGTGTTGAAACATGAAATTGATCGTTTGGAAGATGGTGGCTTGAAAGCAATGGTGACACCAGAAGCAAAAGATGTAGTAGAAGAATTAACCGGACATCCTTATCAAGAGGCGTGGCCAAAGCAACCGAATGTTTAAATAATAAATTTAAAATAGGAAAACAAACAACCAGCTACCAAAGTTGACTGAATAATCAACTCTGGTAGCTGGTTGTGCTTGTTATCAAATCAAATCTTGTTTTTTGATTTGCTCGTATGTTTGAGTAGCGTCGAAGCATTTTTCCCAGATAACGACTTTATTTTGTTCTAAAGATTTTTGAACATCGACAATTCGTTGGTTGCTGCTTCCACGAAATTGTAGTTTCAAATCACGTTTGGAAAGATCAAAACGACCATCAACTAAGATATCGATTTCTGCTAGTAAAGCTAGCTTATCTTCGGAGTCTTGCAACAATTCATCAAAAGTATAACCAGTCCACGACCAGATGTCTTTAGTATGACCAAACTCTTGACGGATTCGACGAACAACTTGCAAACAAACATCTGTATTCAAAAAGGGCTCCCCACCAAGTAAGGTCAAACCTTGGACATACTCATGGCGAAGGTCTTCGATTACTTGCTCCTCTAGTTCTTGAGTGAATGGTTTTCCATAGCGAAAATTTTGAGCTGCTTTATTGAAACAACCTTCGCAAGCAAACAGGCAACCACTGACGTATAAGCTATTGCGGACACCTTCGCCATCGACAAAATTAAATGCTTTATAGTCAGCAATATAATTTTGACTATAATCTTCAGCTAACCATTCTTTTGGTTTTGGATTTCTCATCAAAACACTTCTTTCTATAGTATAAGTTCTTGCAGTTTAGCTACCAAAGTAATCTAAATTAGTGGAAAAGTGCTTATCAAAAAAGTTGTGACAAAAAGCAATTTGATTTTTATCACAACTTTCAGTTTTACAATCGGGTAATGGACTATTTCATGTGTTTTACACGAGAAGAAATTTCTTTATGACGTCCATGAACCATTGGGCGAGCTTGTGGATTACCTAAATAACCACAAGTACGTTTAACAACGTCACAAGTTTTTGGATCGTGGTTGCCACATTCAGGACATTCAAAACCACGTTCTGTTGGAGTGAAATCACCTTCAAAACCACATTCATAGCAGTGGTCGATTGGTGTATTTGTTCCAAGGTAACCAACTTTGTCGTAAGCATAGTCCCAAACAGCTTCCAATGCTTTTGGGTTCTGTTGCAACATTGGATACTCACAATAGTGGATGAAACCACCAGAACAATATTGTGGGTAATCTTTTTCAAAATCAAGTTTTTCAAAAGGTGTTGGATTTTTACGAACATCGTAATGGAAACTGTTTGTATAGTATTCTTTGTCTGTAATGTTATCAATGATGCCAAACTTTTCAGTATCTAAACGACAGAAACGATCAGTTAAACTTTCACTTGGTGTTGAATATACACTAAAGTGATAGCCATATTCATCACCCCAATTATCTGCATTGGCTTTTAATTTTTTAAGAATAGCTAAGGTAAATTCTTTTGCTTCCGGATCTGATTCCCACTCACCACCATAAAAAGCAGAGGCGACTTCGTATAAACCAATATAACCAAGAGAGACAGTTGCCCGACGGTTTTTGAATAATTCATCAACGGCATCTGTACGTGACAGACGTTTGCCAAAAGCACCATACATATATAGAATAGGCGCATTCGCAGGAATAGCTTCTTTACAACGTTCTACACGATAAACAAGTGCGTCTTTCATGATTTCAAGACGGTCAGATAATAATTGCCAAAACTTTTCTTGATTTCCTTTTGCTTCAATTGCAATTCGAGGCAAGTTTAGTGTGACAACACCTAGATTCATGCGTCCTACATTGATTTCTGTTCCATTTTCGTCTTTCCAGCCTTGTAAAAATGAGCGACAACCCATTGGGACTTTGAAGCTACCAGTTAGTTCAACGATTTTATCGTAATTTAAAATATCTGGATACATCCGTTTAGTTGCACATTCCAAAGCTAATTCTTTGATATCATAGTTTGGATCAGTTGGAGCAAGATTCACGCCAGCTTTGAGGGTAAAAATAAGTTTTGGAAAAATAGCAGTCCGCTTTTCGCTTCCAAGTCCGTTGATTCGAATTTGTAGAATGGCTTTTTGAATTTCACGTTCAAACCAATTTTCACCAAGACCAAAGCCAAGAGAAGTAAAAGGTGTTTGTCCGTTAGAGGTAAACAGCGTATTGATTTCATATTCTAAACTTTGCATCGCATCAAAAATATCTTTTTTCGTTTTTGATTTGGCATAAGCTTCTTGTCGCTCAGTTGTTTCGACCCATTCTTTTGCATCTTTTAAATGTTTTTGGTAATTTAATTCAGCAAATGGGGCAAGTAATTCATCTGTACGGTCTGCCGAGCAGCCACCATATTGGCTAGAAGCTACGTTGGCGATGATTTGTGAGATTTGGGCAGTTGCTGTTTGAATTGATTTTGGTGATTCAACTTCAGCATTTCCAATTTTAAACCCATTATTTAACATGCCTTTAAAGTCGATCAAACAGCAATTAGTCATTGGTGTATATGGATGATAGTCCAAATCGTGATAATGGATATCGCCTTTTTGATGTGCATTGGCAATGTGAGGAGGTAACATCTTCAAGCCAATTGACTTACCAACGATTCCGGCAGTCAAATCACGTTGCGTGTTAAAAACATTGCTGTCTTTGTTCGCATTTTCATTGACGACTGTTTGATCCTTGTTAATCAATTTTTCGATGGAAAAGTTAATATCAGTTGCTTTGCTACGTTCAAAATCACGGCGTGTCCGATAATTGATATATTCTTCAGCAAGTTCATATTCATTTTTTTCAAGTAGAATGTGTTCAACGATATTTTGAACTTCATAGATTTTAACATTTTCAACAAAACGACTATTGATTTCAGTAACGACTAAATCAACGATTGTCTGAATACGTTCATAGGCAAGTGGAGATAAAGAGCCATGAACTTTCTTTTCAGCTTTCACTAGTGCTTCATTAATTTTCTGTTCATCAAAGTCGACGTGACGACCATCACGTTTGATGATTTTGATTGTTGATGCTTGTACTTCATTGGCTGGAATTTCTTTATAGTTTACCTTCATCTTCTCAACTCCTACTAAATTGTTCTTGTCTATCATAAAACAAATCAGTGAAACGGGCAACTATATGTAGTGGGTTTGTCGATGTATAAATAAGTGAATATACCATATATGGTGTATATTTCCTTGTGAAAAAAAGTGAAAACGTGAAAGTACAGGATTTATAAAATGAATAAAAAAAATTAAAAAAATAAAAAAACATTTTTTTTGCTCCAAGTGACAAAAACTAAAGAGAAAAAAACAAAAGACTATGCTACGATGCAAGTATAATAAAAGTAGTGAGGAATATTTTAGGAGGGCAAACACATGGAACGAATGATTGAGGTGAAACATCTCAGTAAAATTTATGGAAATAAATTAGCACCCGTCAAAGTACTAGACAATCTTTCTTTCACTGTGGACGAAGGAGAATTCGTAGGAATCATGGGTCCAAGTGGTGCAGGGAAAACAACTTTGATGAATATTTTATCGACGATCAGTTTGCCAACTATGGGAAGTGTCACGATTGAAGGAAAAGAAATCACTAAAATGAAGAGTAGTCAGCTTAGTGATTTTAGACGAAAGCAATTAGGCTTTATTTTTCAGGAATTTAATTTAGTAGATACCTTGAATGCAAAAGATAATATTTTGTTGCCTTTAGCAGTGGAACGAATACCGAAAGAAGAAATGGAGCGTCGTGTCTTACATGTGGCACAGCTACTCGATATTGAAGAAATCATGAAACGCTACCCAGATGAATTATCGGTTGGACAACGCCAGCGAATTGCGGCGGCGCGTGCCTTGGTTGTTCATCCAAAAGTTATTTTTGCAGATGAACCAACAGGATCTCTTGATTCAAAATCAGCAACAGAATTATTAAATTATTTAACGTTGATGAATCAAAAAGAAAAAGCAACTGTTTTGATGGTGACCCATGATCCTTACACCGCAAGTTATTGTAATCGCATTTTATTTATCAAAGACGGTGTGATTTTTTCTGAAGTTGTTCGTCGTGGCTCGCGAAGTGAATTTTTTGAAAAAGTGATCGATATGCAAGCGACAATCGGGGGAGGTGGCAAAATCAATGCTTTATAAGTTGGCTGCCAGAAGTTTACTTAGACAGTCGCGAGGGTACTTGATTTATTTTTTTAGTCTGACCTTTTCAGTTATGATTTATTATTCCTTCAATTCGATGACGTACGATCAATCGTTAGTTCGCCGTGCCAGTCAAGATGGTTCTATTGACGGTGCACTCGGTTTTGGAACGTTCATGATTACCTTGGTATTACTGTTTTTTGTTTTTAGTGCGAATCGTTTTTTTCTAAACCGTCGTGAAAAAGAAATCGGTATCTATCAATTGTTTGGTGTAAGTAAGTTTCAGATTTCTTCTATCTATCTGATTGAAACGATGGTGATTGGCTTATTTTCTTGTATAACAGGAATTCTGTTAGGAATTATTTTTTCAAAACTCTTTCAAATGATTTTAGTCCGAATGATGCGAATGCAAATTACTAGTCCATTTTTTGTCTCTTGGTCGTCCATTGTCGATACGTTGGTTGCATTTTTTCTGATTATTTTGATTGTGTCGGTACACTCGACTTGGAAGATTTGGCGTTACCCGATGATTCAAAGCTTTGGTAATACAGAGCGAGTGGTTAGTAAAAAAATGCGTTTGCGAACCAGACATCGTTTGTTGGGTATTATCGGCTTATTTCTGCTGACAAGTGGTTATTTTGGGGCAATTCATTTTCGAGAGTACTTGACTTGGTTAGTTGAAAATGGTGCTCAATTTGGGTTGATTTTTAGTTATCCCTTCTTGATTTTTATCCTATGCGTGATTGGTACGTATCTGTTTTTCTGTTTTTCTTTACGCTTCTTGCTCAATAGTTTTAGTAAATGGAAAGTTAGTTACCGTGGAATTAATCTGTTGATGATTGGCAATACTCAGATCCATCTGATGAAAGGCTGGCGAACAAGTTCCTTGATTACGTTGATCTTAGGTGTTTCTTTAGCCACGATTGGTGGGGTGACTTCCTTATCTACCTTATTGACGCATACAACGGATATTGAAAACGCAACGGATTATCAATTAGATGCCCAAACAGCTGAGTTTATTGCACCGATTTTAGCTAAAGAAAAGCAAAAAATTACACAAGAAATGATATTGAACTATAAAGTAGTTGGAAGTGTACATGATTTTCGTCTTGGACAAGTAGAAGATGGACAAGAGTTTCAACTGGTGAATTTAATTACAGAGAAAGAATATCAAGACTTCCGAAAAATGAATCCTCGATTGCCAAAAATTCGATTGAAGTCGGATAAGCACACGGTATTGTTGGATGAAGTCCAGTCATTAGTGAGAAATATTTCGATTTATGGAAAGGGAATCTATCTGCCGAATCAAACAGCTTTGAAAATTCAATCCATCCATCCTGATGTCTTAGGTGAGAGCGCGATGCGTTACAGTGGCCCAACATTGATTGTCAGTGAGAAAATTTATCACGCAACACCAGGAGCGGCGTATCAAGTTGTTCATTGGAATGTAACTGGTGGAAATAATGAAGCTATTAATGAGATTTTGGATCGAAAAGTTGAAATCAACTGGAATCATTCTGTTGCGTATCAATATGAAATCAATCAGCAGCAATTGACTGGGAAAATCGTTGCAAAAGTTACAGAAGACGATGAGGCATTTGAAGATAGTTCAACGAAAGATTTTGCTGATACGAGTAAAGAAACAGGGCAGTCCGCACGCTTGAATTTTACAGCAAGGTACCCACAGATGCGTTCGGTTTATCGCCAAACGGGGAGTTACACGTTTGTTTCGTTATTCGTTGGGATGATTGTTGTCATTACGACTGGTAGTATCTTAATGGTACGGCAGTTAGCAGAAGCAGAAGAAGAAAAAGGAAATTATCATTTACTTACGAAACTAGGTATCCCACAAAGAAGAGTAAGTTTGATGATTTATGGGCAAAATGCGATTACCTTTTTCCCGTCAATGATTTTAGGTATTTTGCATGCCGTTTTTGCAATTAATGTCTTTGCTCAATACATTAAGACTGCTGATTACTGGCTTGCATACTTAGTCTGTGGACTACTTGTGGTTGTCTATGTGCTGCTTTATGTGATTACTTGTCGTTGGTACTATCGAATTATCAAAGAATAAATAAAATGAAACCCACAACACTTTTATCGATGGACAGTCGATAGGAGTGTTGTTTTTTTGTGCGTTGAATAGGAGAAAGTGAAGGAGTAATGCTTGCAGGGAGAATTACTAAAAATAGGTTGGAAAAAAGTTTAAATTTTTTTGAAGGAATTAGAAAAATTTCTGTTAATTTTTATTTTTATTTTTTGACATAATCCTTATTTCTCAACCTTGTGACAAAAGTGTTAGCCTGAAATCGCTTATCGTAAGCTAGATAGATGTCCCCTTAGACGAAAAATCGTTAAAATTTCTGTAGAAGTTTGATATGGAGGTGTTTTGATGAAGAAATGGTGGGCACAACCTCAAGTTAATTATTGGGGAAAATTTTTCATTCGCACCCTTTTTTATAGTTTGATATTCCTTGCGCTGATTTATTTGTATCACTATAAAAATATCCAGGGAGGATCCTTTATCTACAATGAGTTTTAGGAGGGACATCATGAAATTTAGCACAATCATTGAAGCAATCGATCGCTGGGGCGTAACTGAGCCAGAACGCGTGGCTTACCGCACGGCGAACGAAGAGTACACATATGGAAAATTGAAAGCAGCATCTGATGCTTTTGCCTATTATTTAGAATCAAATGTAGACGATAAAAAGCCAATCGTCGTATTTGGTAATTTAGAATTTGAAATGCTGGTTGCTTTTTTAGGAGCTGTCAAAGCGGGACACGCCTATTTGCCAATTGAAGAACAGACACCGCAAGAACGAATCGAAGCCATTTTAACGGTGGCGCAGCCAACCTTGATTGTGGGAGTGGGCGAATGGCCAGAAGCATTGAATCAGCAAACAGTTTTAACAAAAAAAGAATTCGTTTCTATTTTTGAAGAGAAAGTTTCATTTCAGCCTAGTCATCCAGTAAACATGACGGAAAACTTTTATATTATCTTTACTTCGGGAACAACAGGACAACCAAAGGGCGTTCAAATTAGTCACGACAACTTAAAAAGTTTTGTGGAATGGACATTAACAGATTTTACTATCCATCCCGGCATGCGTTTTTTAGCACAGGCACCTTTTTCATTTGACTTATCGGTCTTCTCTATTTATCCAGCATTGGTTTCTGGTGGAATACTTGTTCCATTGGCAAAAGCAGTTATTCAAGATTTCAAGCAATTATTTCAGACTTTGCCACAGTTAAAATTGGAAACATGGGTTTCGACACCGTCCTTTATGGATATTTGTTTGATGGAACCAAACTTTAATGAACAGCATGTTCCTGAACTCGAACAATTTATTTTTTGTGGAGAAGAACTGACGAAAAAAACAGCACAAGAATTATTGAAACGATTTCCCAATGCGGCAATTTACAATACTTATGGTCCAACTGAAGCTACAGTTGCAATTTCTAGTGTTCAAGTTACGCAAGCTGTGTTAGATGCGTATGAACGAATTCCAATTGGTAAAGTGAAATCAGATACAAAAGTAACAATCTTTGCGGAAAATCAGCCTTGTGTAGCCGGTGAAACAGGCGAAATCATTATTTCAGGACCAAGTGTTTCAAAAGGTTATTTGAATAACCCAGAAAAAACGGAAGCAGCATTCTTTGATTATGAAAATCAGGCAAGCTACCGAACAGGTGATGCCGGAAGCTTGACTACAGATGGCATGCTTTTGTATGAAGGTCGTTTGGATTTTCAAGTCAAGTTACATGGTTATCGAATTGAGCTTGGCGACATCGAACATTATTTAGGGATGAATCCAAATGTTAAACAAGCAGTAGTAGTACCTAAATATCAAGGAGTGAAAGTTCAGCAATTGGTTGCGTTTATTGTCTTAGAACAAAAGGTCGAACCATCGTTTCAGTTAACGAAGGCAATTAAACAAGAGCTAGGACAATCAGTGATGGAGTACATGATTCCACAAAGAATCAACTATCTTGATCAATTACCACAAACACCAAACGATAAAATTGATCGTAAGAAATTACTGGCTGAGGTGAATCCAACATGACGATTCCTCATATGATTCCTTATGCGCAACCCTTGTACTTTCTGCTATTGTTGGTTGCGTTAGCACCTATCGTTTTTTCCTTACTCGTACGGAACAAGCGATTACCGATTTATCAGGCAATCGTCACTGTCTTTTTCTTATTCATTAGTTTTGGTGGGGCAGACTGGAAACAAGGAGTTGCTTTAATTGGCTATGTTATCTGGCAGGTAATCTTAGTTTGGCTTTATTTCAGTTATCGCCAGAGAAAGAACGAAACAGTTTGGTTTTACTTGGCAGTATTTTTGGCGATTGCACCTTTGACAATCACCAAGATTATGCCATTACTAACAGATAAGCCAATTTCATTCATCGGATTTCTAGGTATCTCATATCTGACCTTTAAATCCGTTCAGATGATTATGGAGATTCGCGATGGCATGATCAAAGCATATCATCCATTGCGATATATCCAATTTTTACTCTTTTTCCCAACAATTTCATCGGGGCCAATCGACCGCTATCGTCGTTTTGAAAAGGATGAGTTGCAGCCGCCAAGTGCTGAGAAATATGTTGAGTTATTGGGAAAAGGTGTCCAAAATATTTTTGTTGGTTTTCTTTACAAATTTATTATTGGGTATTATCTAGGGCAAGTTCTAGAACCAGCTTTGAAACATATGGTGGTTCATAATGGTGGCATTTCGTGGGCATTACTTGGTTATATGTATGTCTATAGTTTGTATCTATTCTTTGACTTTGCTGGCTATAGTTTGTTTGCGATTGGCACGAGCTATCTCATGGGTTATGAGACACCAATCAATTTTAACAAACCGTTTTTATCTTGGAACATCAAAGAATTCTGGAATCGTTGGCACATGACGTTATCTTTTTGGTTTAGAGATTATATTTATATGCGCCTGATGTTTTTCTTGATGAAGAATAAAGTTTTTAAAAGCAAAATCGTTGCCTCTAATGTTGGCTACTTTGTGTTATTTCTAATCATGGGTGTCTGGCATGGGTTAACTTGGTTTTACATTGTTTACGGGATTTACCACGCAACTTTGATTTGTCTGACCGATGCGTGGATTCGTTTCAAACGCAAGCACAAAGGTCAGTTACCTACAAATAAGTTGACACACGCATTTGCAGTTTTCTTAACATTTCAGGCAATCTGTTTTGGTTTGTTGATCTTTTCAGGAATTTTAAATACCTTACTTTTTGCTTGATCTTTGATTCAACAAAAGAAAATTACATTTATTAAAAGGAGAGAATACACATGGGAGAACAAATTTTAACAATTTTAACAGAAATTACTGGAACGGATGAGGTTCGAAACAATCGCGATATGAACTTATTTGATGAAGGACTACTTGATTCACTTGCAACTGTTCAACTATTAGTAGAATTAGATGGCGAGTTAGGAATTCAAGTACCTGTTTCTGAATTTGAACGTGAAGAGTGGGCGACTCCAAATAAAATTATTGCACAAGCGGAAAACTTAAAGGATTAATGATGAAAAAGAAGCTTTTTGCCATATTTGGACCAGTTGTTTTGGCAATCGGATTATTAGTTTTCTTATTTATTTCGCCCTATCGTGTGAATGTAAATGATCCAAAAGTTATTCATGAAGCAGCTAGTTCAATGTCTGGTAATTTGTTGAAGGGGGACGCTATCAAAAACGAAGCGTTAGCCGAAGAAAAATATGTGCCCTTCTTTGGTTCAAGTGAACTAAGTCGAATCAGCCCTTTCCACCCTAGTGTTTTAGCAAAAAAATATCAGCGTGACTACGAACCTTTTTTATTAGGGGCACCAGGTACCCAATCGTTTAGTCAATTTATGTTGATGCAATCTGCTGGAAGTCATTTGAAAGATAAGAAAGCAGTCTTTATTATTTCCCCTCAGTGGTTTGTTAAGAAGGGGGTAAGTAAAGATTACTTCAATATGTATTATTCAGAGTTACAAACATATGATTGGCTCTTTGGATTGAAAAAAGTGACATCAGCTGACCGCTATGTAGCTCGCCGATTGCTTAGCTTTCCTAAAGTAACAGAAAACCAAACGCTGACTGAGTTGCTCCAACAAATCAAAGCTGGTCGGTTGCCAACTGAGAAAAGTCGTAAGAAACTCTATCCAGCGTGGCAGTTATTGAAAAGAGAAGATGAATTATTTAGTCAGATTGGGCTAGTTGGGAAGCAAAAACGAATTGATCATGCAACTGGACAATTACCAGAAGTTTATCAAGATACACAATTGAAAAAACTAGCAAATAAAATTGGTGAAAAATCGACGAATAATAATCCATATGGACTAAAAAATGAATTTTATACGCATCGCGTACGTCCAGAAATTGAAAAATTAAAGCAGTCACAGACAAACTGGGACTATCGTTGCTCACCAGAGTTTTCAGATTTTCAGTTAGTTTTGGAACAATTTGCTAAACAAAAAATGCAAGTGATGTTCATCATTCCACCAGTGAATGAAAAATGGAGTGATTACACTGGATTGTCTCAAGAGATGTTGCAACAATTTGCGAAAAAAGTGAAATTCCAATTAACCAGTCAAGGCTTTGAACAAGTTGTTGATCTAACAAATCAAGCAAATACACCCTATTTTATGGAAGACACAATTCATTTAGGTTGGCAAGGTTGGTTAGCCGCCGATCAAAAAATTGCACCTTTTTTAGCAGAAAAGCAAGCACCTGTTCATTACAAGTTGGATAATGCTTTTTATAGTAAAGAGTGGCAACAAAAAGAGCCAGATAAGTTAAATTAACGATTAAGTAGGTCGAAAGTTACGGCAACAAGCAAGCCATACGGGATTTTCCCTAAAAATAGCCACTCGTATTTGTAGAGGAAAAAGATTAATTGCCCAAGTGGCTGCTTGGGGAATACCATTTATTCTGAAAAAAAGAGGTATGACACGAATTTTGTCATACCTCTTTTTCTTTTTTTCATGATTTTCTTGAAAACCTTTTTCTCCATTCTTGCAGAGAAATGGTATAATTTAGTTTACTAAATAAGAAAAGAGGGAACGAGTTTGGATAAAAAGGAAGAAGAATTATTAATCAAATTAACATCTGCTAAAGGTGTACCTGGAAATGAAGAAGAAGTGCGCGAAGTTTTCAAAGAGTATGCGCAATCATTTGCGGATGATATTTTCTTTGATGGGTTAGGAAGCGTCATTGCAAAGCATGGTGCTGGCGGCGGACCAAAAGTTTTTATTTCTGGTCACATGGATGAAGTCGGTTTCATGGTTACAAAAATTACAGAAAAAGGTTTCTTAGAATTTCAAACACTTGGTGGCTGGTGGGGACAAGTAATGCTTGCACAACAAGTTGAAATCAAAACACAAGCGGGGGATGTGATCCATGGTGTGATTGGTTCAAAACCGCCTCACGTTTTAACGCCCGCAGTTAGAAATAAACCATATGATATCAAGGACATGTTTATTGATATTGGTGCAACGAGTGACAAGGAAGCTAAAGAGTGGGGCATTCGACCTGGAGATATGGTTACGCCTTATATTGAATATAAACGATTAAATGGTGGCAAATTTTTATTAGCCAAAGCTTGGGACAATCGAATTGGAACAGCCGTTTCTTTACGAGTTTTAGAAAATTTAGCCAAAGAAGGTCATCCGAATGTTTTATTTGCAGGTAGTGACGTTCAAGAAGAAGTTGGCTTACGTGGTGCACGAACAAGTACCCATTTGGTAAATCCAGATATTGCTTTTGCATTAGACACGGGAACAGCCGGTGATACACCAGGAATGACACCAAAAGAAGCGGATTCTGTTTTAGGAAAAGGTCCACAAATCTTGATTTTTGACGCTTCAATGATTCCGCATAAAAAATTATTGAACTTTGTGATTGATGTAGCAGAAGAACTGGAGATTCCTTTCCAATATACAGTCATTACTGGTGGAGGAACAGATGCAGGTCAAATGCATTTAACAAGAGATGGTGTTCCTTCAGTTGCAATCACTGTTCCGGTTCGTTACTTACATTCACATACATCGGTTATTCATGAAGATGACTATTTAAATACAGTCAAATTGGTGACGGAGTTAGTAAAACGTCTAGACCATGAAACTGTTGAAAAGATTCGGAGCTATTAATTGATGAATAAGACGGTAAGCATTTCAGACTATCGTGCGCAGGCGCGTACGGCGTTAAAGGAACAGTGGGGTATTAATGCTGGGTTAATCTTTTTAGCTGGCTTGATCTCGGGCATCATTGAGATGATTTTTGGAAATATGACCTCTTTTGCTCCAGATAGCACGCAAGAAAATATTCTCAACTTTTTGCTAGATAACTTTTTACTATTTGCATTTACTTATTCGCTAGTGTACATTGCTTTATTTGTGATGCGTGGTGGGAAGGCAAAAATGAATCTATTGCTAGTTGTTTTTCAAAAGGAATATTTTGTGCCATTATTGCTGATCCATTTGTTGAACACTGTAGTGAATTGGTTGATTAATTCATTGGTGTTTTTACCAGCAATCTTGATGTCTGGTGTTCGTTCATATGCCAGTTTGATTTTAAATTCATCTGGGACAGTGGCTGTCAGTGTGAGCGAGGGTGGTTTTCTTGATTTTGGTGTCATTTTTGGCATGTTATTGTTACTTTTTATCTCAGTTATCTTGATGAACATTGTGGGTGGTTTATTTCAGTTTGCTGTTTGGGCAAAGTTTGATTATCCAGAATTAACCGTAATGCAGGCACTTCGCTATGCTTGGTATTTGATGAAAGATCGTTGGTTCACTTATATTTTATTGCAGTTGTCATTTGTTGGCTGGTACATTTTAGGAGCGTTGGCTTTAGTCTTTGGTTTATTATGGGTTATTGCATATGTTAACGTGACTGCCGCTGGATTTTACGACCATGCAAGGAATGAAAAAGGCGCACCTGCAGAATATTTTGCACAAGTGTAAGCAGTTTATTCATCGAAAAGATTACTTTTGTGGTAGGATAAGTTTTTGAGGAGGAATGTACGATGAAATTAACGGTTTTAGGCTGTTTAGGTGCCTATCCTTATCAAAATCAAGGAACAACCGGTTATTTATTACAATCTGACAAGTTTCATTTACTAATTGATGCGGGAAGTGCAACGTTAGTTAAACTGGAGGAACATCTTGAACCACTGGATTTGGATGCGGTGATTTTGAGTCACTATCACCATGACCATATTGCGGATTTAGGTGTGTTGCAGTACTATTGGCAACTTCATCCTGAAAAAGACCCAGAGGCAGTATTACCGATTTATGGTCATACGGAAGATGCTTTTCATTTTGCTGAATTAAGTATGCCCGGTGTCTCAGAAGGAATTGCTTATTATGAACCAGAAGAACTAAAAGTGGGGCCGTTTCTCATTACTTTTATGAAGACGATCCATCCAGTTCCTTGCTATGCGATGCGAATCGTAGAAGAAGCTACTGGAAAAGTATTTGTGTTCACTGGTGACTCTGGTTATCTGGAAAGTTTTATTCCGTTTGCACGAGAAGCCGATTTATTTTTAGCAGACACTTATTTATTTGAAGGAAATGAACGCCATCGTGCGCATTTTACGTCAAAAGAGTCTGGTGAGTTGGCACAAGCTGCACAGGTGAAAAAACTTGTTTTGACGCATTTACCTCAATTTGGTGATTTGGAACAACTAAGAAACGAAGCACAAAAAGCTGCTGGTCCAGATGTGATTGTTGAATTGGCAGCTGTCGATAAAGTATTTGAAATCTAGGAGGACGACCATGATTTTTGTACCGAATGAAAACCACGACCCAAGAGTAAATTTAGCAATTGAACAATTTTTATTACAAGAAATGCCTTTAGATGAACCTATTCTACTTTTTTATATCAATGAGCCTTCGATTATTATCGGACGTAATCAAAATACGATTGAAGAAATCAATCGTGACTATGTTGAAGAGCAAGGAATCCATGTGGTTCGCCGACTAAGTGGTGGCGGAGCTGTCTATCACGACCTTGGTAATTTGAATTTCAGTTTTATCATGCCTGATGATGGAAATTCTTTCCGTGATTTTGCAAAAGTTACACAACCAATTATTCAAGCACTTCATGAATTAGGTGTTACAGGTGCCGAGTTAAAAGGTCGAAATGACTTAGTAATTGATGGAATGAAGTTTTCTGGGAATGCAATGTATGCGACAAGTGGCAGAATGTTTGCCCATGGGACAATCATGTTCGATTCCGATATCAATGAAGTTGTTAATGCTTTGAAGGTGAAAAAAGACAAGATTGAATCAAAAGGGATCAAGTCTATTCGTTCACGTGTGACAAATATCAAACCATTCTTGCCAGAAGATAAACAAGAGATGACAACGGAAGAGTTTCGTCAAGAAATCTTATTAAAAATCTTTGGTGTAGAATCAGAGGCTGATATTAAAGAATATCAATTAACTGAAGCTGATTGGGAAAAAATCAATCAAATTTCTGAAGATTATTACAGAAATTGGAATTGGAATTATGGAAAATCACCTGATTTCAATTTTTCTCGTCAAAAACGTTTTCCAATTGGCTCGATTGAAGTTCATTTAGATGTTGCTGATGGATTGATCGACGATGCAAAAATTTATGGTGATTTCTTTGGTTTAGGAAATATCGCTGATGTTGAACAAGCGTTGATTGGTCAAAAATATGAAAAAGCTTCATTAGAGAAAACGGTCGATACAATCGACGTTAAAAAATACTTTGGTGCAATCGAGTCGGAAGACTTACTGTCATTACTTTATTAAAAAGAGTGACCGATTAGTAACCAAAAAAGCTTCCGGGAAATTTTTCCGGAAGCTTTTTTATTTTTTTAAATGCGAGAAAGTTGAATCGTAACACGATCAAAAATTTCATCTTTTTCTTGAGTTAATTTACCAGAATACTTATCAGTGACAAGCTTTATCATCATTAAATCAAAGTGTTCTTGACTATCTAATTCGGTCGTTATTCCACGGTCAAAAATATTTGTATCATAATGTGCATTGTGTTCACAATGAATAATGAAATCATCATCACTGACACGCATTGAAAGGAAAATTTTTCGCTGTAATGGGTTTTCAATTGCATGTGATTCTCTGAAAGAATGTTCCAAGATATGAATCAATAATTGGGTCAAGTCGTCATCGTGAACAAATAACGTTCCTGGAAGGTCGGCATTAAAATGAATTTCAATACTTTGCTTATTCGCAATTTCTTGATAACGTGCCAAAATCAAATTTGTCAATGAATGACCAGATAAAGAAGTCATAAGCTCAAAATTTTGTGCTTCATCAAGAAGTTCATTCAGGTAGTTTTCTGCTTGCTCTGGTTGACTAGTTTGCAACATTGCTTGAATTGTTGTCATTCGATCTAAAAAGTCTAAACGAAGTGTGCTGATTTCCTTCATATGTGCACGTAAGGATTCATAATGCGCCTCAAGCAGCTCAGTTTTAGTTTTTAAAAAATTAGCTTCTCGAATATTTTGATCTACGGCATGGATATGTTCAGAAATACTATAAATGACAATTACTAGCAAAATAATCATATAAAGAATAGTTGACCAGTTGAGTGTGCTAGCGTAATTTCCTAGGGTGCTTTGGATAAACAAGTAGCAGTGGCTAATTGCAATCAGAATGATCCAAGGCGTACAGGAAACGAAAAAACGATTTCCATGATAGGCTTCACCAATACAGGCAAGGGAAGTCACCAGTGTACTGAAAACTCGAATGATACTAATCAATTGCATCATTTCAGGAAGCTCTTCTGGTGTGAAAAGAGCATATAAAATGGGTAAGCAAGATAAGAAAACTTGAATAAGACACCAGATTCCAAAAAGCCGTCGATAACGTTCCATGCGTAACGCATAATAAGAAATTAGGAATAATGCACTTAAAACGGTAAAAAGATGCGACAGAGTAGAATGAACGATTGGATCAAATAACAATCCACTCAAAATATCTTCAGACATTGCGCTAAAGCCGACGATTAATGCAAAACAGCTTAAAAAAATCAATGAGAGATCCAGCCGTTGTTGTTTATACATAATATAGATTGCCATAATCAATGTTCCAACCGCTAATAGAATTGCGATAATCATAGTCAAAAACTGTGGTACTGATTTAGAGAAGATAAACGTGACCATTGAAGAGGCAGTGCCAATATAAACTTTTGGTGGGATCCCCGCAAAAGTTATGTAAGGAGAGGCAACTTCAATTGATAATTTTTTTCCAACATAATTGTCAGGTAAATCAATGACTGCTAGTGATAACCCAGGATTTTTGGTATTTGCGTCACCTGTTCGTTCGTAAAGAATTTGTTGATCTAATCGAACTTTGATCCATTGATGATTTCCTTTCAACAAGATACTGGCTTGGTCAAGCTTTTTTGTTAAAGTGGTTTCCATCACGAAAGTTTCATTTTTTGAAACTTGGGGCACTTTTTCTAAATACTCACTGTTGTAGCGAGTCTCAGGATCATCCTTTGAATAAAAATCCCAAGCTTGTTGAATTTCTTTTGTTTCATCACTATCGACTGGAGAAAGGATAAAATAGAAGAAATAGCTAATGCCAAATAAAAATAACAAGGATAATGTTATTATAGAAAACCATTTCATTTTTGTTGAAAAAAAATCTTTTTTATTATGTGTGTTATTTAAAGGAGTCATATGTAACGGTCCTTTCCAATTGGAGTACATTTAGGTTAAACTTTTTTTTATTTGTAGTCAATGCCTTTATAACACTTAATTAGCTATTTAATTAAGAAAATAAGGAGATTTTCAAGTTTTAAATATCAGTTTTCTAATAAAAAAGAAATATAGATAAAAATTTGTGTTATTATATTGTTACTTTAGTAAATTAGGGAATTGAGGTGGAAAACGGTGCCTTTTAACAAAAAAATAACTCTTATTGGCTCAATTGTATTGATTCTATTTTTAGCCATTATCTTATGTATTGTTTTATTGCCACACTTGCTTGGCCTAACACCACAAATTGTTACTGATAAAGATATGGCTCCATTGTATTCAAACGGAAGTGTGGTTTATGTTCGACCACAAAAAGCGGAAGATATTTTAGTTGGTGACGTCATTACTTATTATGAAAATTCTGGTGAGCGAGTGAAAACCCGACGTGTGGTCGCTGCAGGTGAGAACCAAGAATATTTTTATACGAAAGCAGATACGCAGACACAAGTTGAATCAGGCATGATAAAACCACGAAGTGTAATTGGAAAACCAGTTTTTCAAATTCCCTATGTAGGTGCGCTACTGGCTAAAGATAGCTTTTCGAAAATGAATATCTTGTTTTGGGGTATGGCATTTTGTTTAACTGCTGTCACGACGTGGAACACGGTAGATGAATTTCGGAAAAAGAAAAATTGTAGAATGATTTGATCAAATACTTAGTTCGACAGAATTTCTGTCGAACTTTTTTTGCTAAGAAAAACTTTTAGTAACTTGTACAATAAATTTGTTCTAAGTATAATGTTGGAAAGAGGAGGAGAAGTATGCGCAATGAAATGATGCATCGTCCAGTTATAAAGGAAGAATTACTGGATTTTATGCGAACACAACAAAAAAAATTACCTGGTGAGCTAGGGCTTCTTGAAGAAGAGGCGCATGAGGCAGGAGTTCCTGTCATTCCTCATGAAACGGCACTCTTTTTGAAATTTTTCCTTGGTCAAATGAAACCAGAAAATATATTAGAAATTGGCGCTGCCATAGGCTTCTCGTCTAGCTTGATGGCAACTTCAATTAGTGAGGTAGGCCACGTTACAACGATTGATCGTTTTGATGTAATGATTGAAAAAGCGAAAAAAAATTATGAACGTCTTGGTTTAACAGATAAAGTAACGTTACTTGAAGGACAAGCAGCTGAAATTTTGCCAACATTGATAGGCCCATACGATTTTATTTTTATGGATAGTGCGAAGTCAAAATATATTGAGTTCCTTCCAGAATGTTTACGTTTATTAAGAAAAGGCGGGGTGCTGATGGTAGATGATATTTTTCAAGGCGGCACAATTTTATTACCAGATGAAGAAATTCCCAGAGGAAAACGAGCAATTCATCGTAAATTAAATGAATTTCTAAGAGTTGTCATGAATCATCCTGGACTAACATCAAGCATCTTGCCGTTGGGTGATGGCGTGATTATGATTACTAAAGAAGCTGATGATGTTTCATTAGCTGAAGTTCAATAAACAATCAGAACTAAGCAATCACTGATTCTAAAAAGAAAATAAAAATAGTTATCTGGCTGGGAAGGAGAGATCCCAGTCTTTTTTGTGAAATTAATTTAGTAAATTGTCTAATCTAAGCCTTCACAAAAAGATACGTAGAAAAAAAGCTTTTATTTTGAATTCTATGATTTTTTTGAAAACTTTTTGCAATTAAATAACTAAATTCTTATTGACAGAATCTTTTTGTTTCTCTATAATTACCTTGTTGCGCTAATTCATGTGATAAACATGTGAGGTCATAGTAGCTCAGCTGGATAGAGCATCCGCCTTCTAAGCGGACGGTCGGGGGTTCGAATCCCTCCTGTGACGTATAAAAACCGTTAGAAACGTTTGTTTCTAACGGTTTTTTGTTTTTGTGTCAAACTTGTGGTAAAAGTTTTTACTCAGTTAAAGTTAGAAGCAGTTGGGTTAGCTAGGTCTTTTAAATGCGTCTATTTGACACTTCAAAATAGATAGAATTTATCGAAAAATAGTTCGTATCATCAACAAATAACTAGATGCATTTGAGAAAATAGATACAAAAATAATCCATTCAGCACCAGAAAAATTTATTATTAAAGTTAGGGAGAAAGCATATGTTGACGCATAAAAAAGCTGTACTGGATGATTACCCTAAAGTACTAGAAGTTTGGGGGAAATCAGTTAAAGAAACACATAACTTTTTATCACAAAAAGATTTTGTGTTTTATCAAGAAGCTATACCAAACTACTTCAATGCTGTTGAACTCTTGTTATGGTACGATGATGAACAGTTGCTAGGATTTAGTGGTACACAGGATGAAGAGTTAGCAATGCTATTTCTTAACCCAGAGTTTATGGGAAAAAATATGGCAGTAAAATTTTAGTTTGGTTATTAGAAAATAAAAACATTCAAAAAATAGATGTCAACGCGCAAAATAAAAACGCTAAAGCATTTTATTTGAAACATGGATTTACAATTGATTCAGAGGACCAAATAGATGGTTTTGGGAAAAATTATCCCATCCTTCATTTAGTTAAGCAGAGCGAGAACGAGAAAGAAGGAGTATATAAATGAACTATATCGCATTTTTTCGGGGAATCAATGTTGGAAGTAAAAATCGCATTAAGATGGCTGATTTAAGAGTATTATTTAGTGATTTAGGTTATCAAAATGTCAAAACGTATATTCAAAGTGGGAATGTCATTTTTGAGTCAAATAGACCAGAAACAATGATTATGTCTGAACTTGTCAGAGCATTTGTTGAACGATTTGGTTTTGAGAGCAAAATTGTTTTACGAACAGCTGAGGAATTTGCAACTATCTTAGCTGAGTTTCCATTTACAGAAGCTGAAATCCAGAAAATGAATGATCATTTGCCAGAGGTCGAGCACGTGTATTTTTATCTCGGCAATCAAGAAATCGATGCGTCTGCTGTAGCAAAGCTGGCTGAAGAATTTGTAGGGCAAGACAAGGTTTTTGTTGGAAAAAGAGAAATTTATTTCTTGAGTGCGCAGAGTATTCGGAATTCTAAACTGGGAAATAAATTGACAAAACTCGATGATTCTTTTACTGTTCGCAATCGAAAAACCTTAAATAAAATCAGTGAATTATTGACTAGCTGACTTTTTTACGATAAAAAGCAAACAACTAAAGAAAAGAATAATTGAACACGACAAGAGGCAGATCAAGAAGAGATTTTTTTGGTCTACCTCTTGTTCTATTTATTTTAATATATTTTCTCACGTTTTTTAGTTCAGTAGTAGCAAAGCTGATTAATGATAACAGGACTTTGTGAATGTTCTTACTTTTAGACTAAAATTATGCTATCCTAATGATTGTGTATTTAAGAAATTTTCATGAAAAGGAGTTTGTAGGTTGTTCAAAAATTATCGTTTGTTGTTAAAAAAAGAATTTTCAGGGTATGATTTAGCAAAGTTTCAAAAAGATTTGTTGGCAGGTGTAACTGTTGCAGCAGTTGCTTTGCCTCTTGCGTTAGCGTTCGGGGTTTCAAGTGGTGCTGATGCGGCGGCAGGATTGATTACTGCTATTTTAGCTGGTGTCATTATTGGTGGTTTGTCAGGTGGTTTTTATCAAATTTCTGGACCAACTGGGGCAATGGCAGCAATCTTAATGTCCATTGTAGCAACGCAAGGAATCCATGGTGTGTTGCTGGCGACTTTCTTAGCTGGGATTTTCTTGTTGATTGCCGGAATTTTTCGGTTGGGAACATTAACCTCTTTTATTCCGGCACCGGTAATTACCGGTTTTACGTCAGGAATCGCAATCATTATTGGTTTGGGCCAAGTGGATAATTTATTTGGTGTTCATTCACAAGGCGCGAATGTGATTGAAAAATTAAGCAGTTATCAGACGTTAGGGTTTACAGTTAATTGGAGCGCCTTGTTCATGGGAAGTTTAGTGATTCTGGGAATGGCTTTTTATCCGAAAAGCTGGGCACAAAAAATGCCAAGCTCGCTTTTAGCAATTATTCTTGCGACAGGTGCTATGTTGATTTTTCATTTGCCTGTGGCGACGGTAGGTAAAATTCCACAGACAATAATTAGTAGCAATCGTTTAGTTTTAAGTGATTTTCAGATTGCCGATTTACAACAAGTAGCAGTTCCGGCAGTCAGCATTGCACTTTTAGGAATGGTCGAGAGTTTATTATGCGGGGCGTCAGCTGGAAGAATGGCAAACAGACCATTAGATAGTAATCAAGAATTAGTGGCGCAAGGAATCGGTAACTTGTTATTACCTTTCTTTGGTGGGATTCCTGCGACAGCCGCAATTGCTCGAACGAGTGTTGCGATTAAATCAGGTGCTCAGACACGTCTAGCTGGAATCATTCATGCCGGTGTTCTATTCCTATCTATGCTCGTTTTCGCACCAGTGATGTCTCAAATTCCGATGCCTGCATTGGCGGGTGTTTTGATTGTTACTGCTTGGCGAATGAATGAGTGGGAAACCATCCGCGAGTTGTTTTCAAAAAAATATTGGACTTCTATTCTTCTATTTTTCCTAACAATGATTTGTACGGTTGTTTTTGATTTAAGTATTGCAATCGTCATCGGAATCATTGGCGGGTGCATTTTCTTTGTCATGAAAAGTGCGGCGATTACGATTTCGCTTGAAACAATTGATTGGAAACGAATGGATTTACCTGAAACTGAAAAATTAAAAGACTGGACAGTTGTTTATATCAGTGGCCCTTTGTTTTTCATGTCATCAGAAAAATTAAAATCAAAATTAGCTGAATTGAGTGACCAAGATGGCATTATCTTTTCGATGCGTGGTGTTCCGAGTATTGACCTGACGGCGCTGTCTGTCTTTGACGAATTTCAAACGAATGCAGACGAAAGAGGCCAACTAGTTATCTATACTTCCCTCCAACCAGAAGTAGAAAAATATATGAAACACTTGTGGCAAGGAGAAAGCACGGAACAACATCAAACCGTAGCACATGCATTGTCTGCATTACATGCACGATATGAAACAAATTAATAAAAGAAATAACTAAACTAAAAAAAGGAAGCCTGAGATTATTCAGAGCTTCCTTTTCTTGTATCGTTGATGAGCGTATCCAGTATTTCCCAGTCTTGCTTAATAAGTGGAGCTAAAGAACGATTGTAAAAAATAGCAGCAGGATGAAACAGGGGAACAATGCGATAAGTTTTCTTTGACCATTCGTAGTGTGTTTTCTGTTTGTTCAATTCTAAAACGGGTCCCACATATAATTGCCCATGATTTTTTGAAACAGTGTGGTCTTTTCCTAGTAAACGTTGTAGGCCGATATTTCCTAAAGTAGCAATTAAATCAGGTTTGATTTTGGCAATTTCATAGTCGAGAATGGGGGCGTGTGCAAACACTTCAGCTTTAGTCGGGGTTCTGTTTGGATAAACGATTTCTTTTTCATGGGTTCGCTTATTTATTCGTTCAACGACACGATAAGGTCGACTGCGAACTGCACTAGTAATGTAGACATCTGCCCTGGTTAACTTCAGTCCTTCAAGGCAGGCCATCAATTCTTTCCCTGCTTGTCCGCTGAAAGGGATATGGTTTTCAACTTCGTTTTTTCCTGGAGCTTCACCAACAAACATTATTTTTGGTTTAAGAGAACCTTGCCCTGCGACAAAACCTTCGACAGGTCGATTATTCATTCGTTGTTTTACTTCTTTCACTAATGTAGTAGGGTAGTTCATGCGTTCATCTACTTTCATTTTTCGTTTGACTCTTTTTTAGTATAAAAGGATAGAGAAAAAAATGCGACTAAAGAGGTCAGAAAGATCAGAAATTTTAGTTGACGGATAGTGTTTATTTTGTTAAGCTAGTAACGTTGTAATTGTGGACTCCACAGCTACAACCGCACAGAATAAGTAGTAAGCACAGCCTGGCTGTCACTTAGGATGGCGAGTCTAAGTATAAAATAAGGAGGTGCTTTATAGCATGTACGCAATTATTAAAACTGGTGGTAAACAAGTAAAAGTTGAAGTTGGTCAAGCAATCTACATCGAAAAACTTGACGTTGAAGCAGGTGAAAAAGTTGTCTTTGACGAAGTTATTTTAGTAGGTGGCGAATCTACAAAAGTAGGCGCTCCAACAGTCAACGGTGCAACTGTTGAAGGAACTGTTGAAAAACACGGCAAACAAAAGAAAGTCGTTACTTTCAAATACAAACCTAAAAAACATTCACACCGCAAACAAGGTCACCGTCAACCATACACAAAAGTGGTTATCGACGCAATCAACGCTTAATTAGTGTTTGAGAAAGAAGGCCTGAATGATGATCAAAGGAACATTTAAGCGAAATGACGCAGGTCAAATCGTTTCATTTACTTTGACAGGGCATGCTGATGCGGGTCCCTATGGAAGTGACATTGTATGTGCAGGTGTTTCTGCATTAGCAATCAGCACAGTCAATGGGATTGCTTCATTAGCTGGTTTTGATCCGATTGTTGACGTGAATGAAGAAGACGGCGGATATCTTTATACCGAAGTTAGTTCAATCATGACACAGGAACAAACGAATATTGCCGAAATTCTACTGGAAAATCTTTTATTAGGTTTACAATCCATAGAAGCTGAGAATTCAGAATATATCCAAATTAAAACAATTACTGATAAATAGGAGGTGCAGACCATGTTATTATCTATGAATCTTCAATTATTTGCCCACAAAAAAGGTGGCGGTTCTACATCTAACGGCCGTGACTCAGAATCAAAACGTTTAGGTGCTAAACGTGCTGATGGACAAACTGTTACAGGTGGATCAATTCTTTACCGTCAACGCGGTACAAAAATCTATCCAGGTGTAAACGTGGGTATTGGTGGAGACGACACTTTATTTGCTAAAGTTGATGGCGTAGTACGTTTCGAACGTAAAGGCCGCGACAAAAAACAAGTGTCTGTTTATCCAGCAGCTCAAGAAGCTTAATAAACAGTTAGCCTTATTCCTTTTTAATTAAAGGAGTAAGGCTTTTTTTGTTTACTTAAAAATAAAAATTGAATGCCATTTTGAATGCTGATATTAAAAATTTGCAAACTTCGCTAGTTTTTCAGCAGTACCATTTTTTTGTTTTTCATTTAAATGTGTATAGATAGAATTAGTCATTTCGAGACTTGAGTGTCCTAGACGTTCTTGTGCTTCTCTCATGGGTATACCAGCTTCATAAAGCATAGATGCATGTGTGTGTCGCCAACCATGCGTACCTATGTTAGGCATATGCGTAAATTCTGCTATTCTAGACGATCGCATATATAAAGATTGTCTATTTGAATATTTTCCTTCGAAGTTAGAAAAAATAATATTGTTATTTACTGTACCGTTTTGAAACAGGTATTCTTTTTGATGTAATTGCCACTTTTTTAAAATTTTAATTGTTTTAGAATCAAGTGAAATAATTCTGTTAGATTTTTTTGTCTTTGGTGGTAATACTGCATAACCAGTTCTGGTTTGTGAAAGAGTCTTGTTTATATCTAATGTTCTTTCATAAAAATTAATATCGTCCCATAATAATGCTAAAGCTTCTCCGCCACGTACACCAGTAAAAGCGAGTATACGATATAACGTTAAATCCCATTCAGCAAAATACTTGTAAAGAAAATTGCTATTATTTACTTGAGTTACTTTTTTTTCAAGATAGTTTAATATAAAACCCACTTGTTCGCTAGTGTAGAACTTAATTTCTTTTTCTGGTCTAGTTTTCTTTATTTTAGGGCGAATGACTTTAGAGAACGGATTTTTATCAATCAATTCTAGATTAATAGCATAGTCGAATATTTTAGAAGTATATTGAAGGACTATTCTATATACTTGCAATTTTTTAGCCCAAATATTTACAGATTCTTGAGCCATTTTAGGAGTAATTTTCTTTATTTTATAGTTTCCTAAAAGTGGCAACACATGGATTTTTATATAACGCTCAGTAGCTATACTTGTCGATTCCTTAACAGTTTTGCGATAATTTTCGTACCATAAAATATACACATCCGTAAAAGTATCGTTAACTTCTTTTTTTAATCCATTATTCGTCTCAAATTCCAGTTTTAAACGGGATAATGCTAATTGGGCCTCTTTTTTTGTTTTAAAGTTTCTTCTAGTAGTTTTTATTGGTCTTCCAGTTAATGGATTAGTACCGAGATATGTTTGAAATTGCCAAAGCTTGGTACCGTCCTTTTTTTCGTATTGCTTAAATGTAGCCATAATTTTCTCCTTATCTATTACGTGGGGCGCACAGATAGTTAGAGAATATCTTTATTTTCTTTAATAAACTTGATGTCTTGAGCTAATTTATGAATTTCCTCAGCAGGCACTGTTTCGTATAGACTTTTATTATACTCAGGATTTCCGTTCCTATCAAACATTGGTTCGCCGTCATCATATTTAATGTAGCGTTCAAAAAAGTTGTTGATAACATTAGTTTCGGAAGCGAGCTGGCTTATTGTTTGAAGTTTGCGACGTACTGTAGGCTGACCATTCTCATCATAGTACAGACCACCATTTTCATCGACCTTGAATTCATTGTAAATGAAACGTTGGATAAATTGAATTTGATTGGATATATTCTGAATATCTTCACCGTAATTCTCAATAATTGATGGGACTTGAAGAACAGCTTGTATCTTGCTATTATACTCATCAATTTTATCCAATATTACAGGAGTGTCTGAAACGGCAATTTCTTTTTGTGTACCGAATAATTGTATAGGTGTGGCGTTAAACAGTTGAGCGATTTTTTCTAATGTTTCAAAAGTAGGATATCGCACGCCTCTTTCGATGTTAGAGATACTTTGTTTTTTTAATCCTATTTTTTGAGCTAATTCTTCTTGAGAATATCCGTGTTCTTTTCTTAAACGAGCAACATTGTTGCCAAAATTTTCTATCATAAATATCACCTCTTGAAAAGTTTAACTTTATATTCAATATAATTCAACCTTCATACACTAAATAGTTGTTTTATATATCTAAAAAAACTATTTGACATCAATAAATATATTTGTTAAAGTTTATTTGTAGTTCTTTAAGTTATATAAAAAATAATTTTAGAACTATTTATATTCTTTAGAGAAGAGGTGACAAAGTGATAGAGTTTGAAAAAAGTTTACTACGAGAGGAGAACGATGTTTTTAACACAGTCTATTTCATGGTTAAAGAAGCTGTAGACACTGCAAAAGGTGATAGGGACATTGTTAAACAAAAATACTGTGCGGAACATTTCCAAATAAGTGTAAATACATTGAAAGATTGGGTTTTGCACGGTTGTCCAGAAATACGTTTAGATTCTGGAATGGTTCTATACAGTAAGAAAGCAATCAGAGAATGGTTATTAATTTATCAAAAATAAACTTATGTGGGGTGCAGGAAAATCATTGAATAAAAAAAGCATTCTAACCGTGGTAGGGAAAGAATGCTCAAGTGCTAAATATGATTTTAGTGAAATAAGTATAGCATATTTGGCTAAGTTTTTCTATATAAACTAGGAGGTCAAAATATGAAGCTTGATGGAAAACAGTTACTTATGAAATTTATGGAGTTAAACCAATTGGATGTAACTGAGTATATCTATACCTTTACTGAATATAATGGTCTACCAATTTATTCTTTTATTAATAGGGATAGCATTACAGTGCTTGCTTGTGTAAGGGATAATCTTGTAAGTGTGTGTAATTTGAATACGAAAAAAATGAAGCATTATTTATTTAATCAGGAAAAAAAATTATTTGTTCAGGTATAAGGTATTTTTCTGAACAGATCGAAAAGAATGAAAGTATGGATTATTACGAGTATAGAGAAGTTGTAGAAAAAGTTTCAGGTTTAGGGAGTGTATCTACTTTAAAACGTTGGAGAAAGCTTATAGAGGAGCAAACAGAGACAAAATTTGAAGTCTCGACGAAAAGAATTGGAAGAAATAGTACAGCAAAAGTATATCTTTTTAATGAAGAAGATATTTTGAAAATTCAGCAAGTTGCTAATCTGAAAGATAAACTTGGTTTAACAAGAGCAATCTTGCAGATATTTTCATCAAAAAAACAGAAAACAATTATTGAAATTGAACGAGAGATTGATGATTTAAAAGAAGCTGTACGTTTATTGATTAAAATGTCTAAACATCATGATGTAGAAATTAAACAATTGGAGCAAAAAAATATGGAATTAAATCAAAAATTATACACAAAAAAGAAACGAAAGTTTTTCTAATAGAAATTGTAGGCGACAAACCCCTTAATTTTGAGCGACTGCCTTAGCAGAGTAGCTCAAAATTAAGGCAAGGTGCTGGCGACGAAATTTCTAAAATTGAAAGTGAAAAAAGGGTGTATAGTAACACCACCCTCTAGTATAGAGAAATTATATGTGTGGACACCGCCAAATCAATGTTTTAATCGGTTTGATTTTAGCAAAAATACCCACTGTTTTTTCTTGAGAAAAAGGTGCAAACATGGCTGTACAAAATAAACTACATGCGCTGATTGATTGGCTACAGATTCAAGTGTTAAATACAAATAAGCTGAGGGAAGTAGTAGAGGATTTGCTAGGAATGCATTTCGATTATTTTGTAGAACGAAAGGGAAAATTAGTTTATTACGATTACAATATGTTGATAGAGTATGCAAATGTCCGAATATATTTCCGTTCGGAGAACGGTAAAGAGATTGAAGGCGGAGATTGTATGATTGTACTTGATGGAACGGCCATGACTTTTCTTAGCACCCACTTTTTGCCAGAAAAAAATATAACATTGAAGGAATTTTTAAATCAAATTTTTTCTAAGGAGAAATGGAAGCTAAAGGTGACTAGAATTGATGCTACCATTGATGATTTCAATGAGGTTCCTTACTTTACACCTAATCAACTATTGAAAATTTGTGAAAAAAAGCAATTTTTCTATGGGAAAAGTACTACTTATGATGTTTATGGTCAGGAAAATAAAGAAAAGGGAATGACGCTTTACCTAAAACCACCTAGTGCTGATGATCGTATCAAGATTTATGACAAACAAGCTGAACGTGCTAAAGCACAAGGGATTAGGAAAAAAGATATGCCTCCTTGGATACGAGTGGAGATAGCTTTCCGAAGAGAAAAAGCACAAAAATTTGTTAATTATTATCTCTCAAGTGAAATAGAGTTAATTGATTTAGTCAAAGGTTATTTAAAAGAAAAAGTAAAATTTTTTTCAGATACTCAAATGAAGCAACCTTTGCGAAAATGGGAACGATTTTTAGGAAAGTCAGCTCCAATAACAATTAGTACTCCGAAAATGAATTCTGAACTGACACAAAAATTTAAATGGTATTTTTTTCAAGGAGCATATCCTGTCTATCATGCGTATCTCTATTGTCTAAAAAATCAGTTATTGAATGAAGATGAACTGGAAGAATTTGAACGATTGATAAATAGCAATGAAACGCAGGGGATTTTTTCCCCTCAACTAGCAAGTGAGTTAATTAAACGTGCGACAGAAAAAGGGCGAACCGATCTAATAGATGAAATAAAGCAATTAACAAAACGTCCAAAAGAAAATGAAGAGAAATGAGGAAATAAGAATGGCGAAAATGTTATCAGTAAGAGATTTTGACTTAGCAGCGATTGGCACGTTGTTTGAAGTAGACGAAGTAATGCCAAAATTTGCGACAGAAGAGCGTAAAGACAGTACAGGGAATATGATTTTAGATAGTGAAGGACGTCCCCGTAAATTTAGTACAGGAGAAATTGTAGGATACAAATATTCTGTTACTATCCTAGACGGAGATTTTAGAAAGAAATCTACTCAAGTAACAGTAGATGGCTTAAAACAAGTAATAACCAATGAAGAAATCAGGAAAAAGGACTCTGTCAAATGTCGCTTTACTAATTTATCAGTTTCCATGTCAGGAAACCCAATGTATTATAAAGCAGATGCTATTTTACTTTTATCACAGGAAAATAAATAAATGTATATTAGAGCTGTGTAATGCAGCTCTTTTTTGATATTAAAATATGGTTGTGAAAAAATGTGTTAATTAGATGCCACAATAAAAAATAATATTATATTCAGAATACGCTTGTGTTAAACTTACATTAAGTACTTTTGAGGAGTGAGTAGATGACTAAAAAGGTAAGTTTCTCCAATAAACTTGTTAGGGCGGAATCGTCTAAATATATTGCAATATTATCTGCGGTTATTTCTTTTGGCGTAATTTTTATAGAAATTCCCAATGGTTGGAGATTATGGTGCGGAATAATTTTTATTATACTTTGTGTAATTATTTACGTATCGGTTTGGATGATTGCTAATAAAAGAACAAAAATTAAACTTGATATTAGCGGTACTTCTATATGGATAAAATCTGGAAATTTATTCGAACAAGAAGGGCTTAAAGTTATACCTTTTAATGAATACTATGATACCCAAGTTGATGATAAAATTATTAATCATTACTCACTAAATGGTCAATATATTGATAAGTATTGGAATAAGCCTATTGCACAATTAGATAAACTTATATTTGAAAATAAAAGATTAAAAGAAAGCGTAATTGAAAATGATGTAGAAAGGGAAGGGAAGCCTACCAAGTATCGACTAGGTAGTTTGATAGTTATTGATGATGAGTACGTATTGACAGCCTTCTCTAAATTTAATAAGGACAATGATGCTCAATTAACAGTTAATGATTACTTGGATTTTTTAATTCAATTTTGGAATCGGATAAATTCAATTTATGCTCAAAAGAAAGTAGTAGTTCCAATATTTGGCTCTGGAATTACTAGATTTAAGAATGGTATGGGAGATATAAATGAAAATGAACTCCTTAGAATCATGATTTGGACCTTTAAGGTCAGCAAAATCAAATTTGAATATCCAGCAGACTTATCTATTATTATCCATCCGGATAAAATAGATAAAATAGATATTTTTAGTTTGAAGGAGGAAGAAGAATAATGGCTTATCGTAATAAGACTTATGTTGCATTTGATGGGGATAATGATATGAAGTATTATAGAACCATGCAAATGTGGAAACAAAATGATAGTAGCACTTTTAATTTTTATGATGCTCATGATTTAAATAATGCGTTAGATACTAGTAGTGAGGAAACTATTAAGCGGAAACTTCGTGAAAGAATGTCTAATTCTAAAGTTTTTGTACTATTGGTTGGCGAAAAAACACGATATCTTCACAAATTTGTTAGCTGGGAAATTGAGCAAGCTATAAAATTAGATTTACCTATTATTGTAGTTAACTTGCCAGAATCAATTGGCGGTGAAGGTAAAAGAAAAATGGATAGAGAACGATGTCCAAAGAAAGCTAAGGAGACATTAGCGATTCATATATCGTTTAAATCTAAAATATTACAGTATGCTTTAGAAAATTGGCCACTAAGTCATAAAGATTATAAAAAATCGAATGAAAATGGACCGTATGTATACAATGATAGTGTTTATAAAAATTTAGGACTATAGATTAGGCAATGTTAACATACTAAAACGCCCCACGTATATTATTATTGTTGAATGCCGAATTGAATGCTATATGTTTTAAATCTAATAATATTTAATGAGTAACAAGACGAAAGAAAAGCTTGTCGAATAACTTATTTGATAGCGGATAAAATGTATTTAAACAATAACTCTGTTTATCCAGTAGCTCAAGAAGCTTAATAAACAGTTAGCTCCATCCCTCGCTTGGCGAGGGATGGAGCTTTTTTGTTTTTAAGCAAGTTTGTATAATTTTTTGATGACCTATTAGCTAAGTAATTTTTAAATAAAAAGTACCTAAAGAATGTCGCTAATTTATTTTGCTTCTACTTCAATTTTTGTTTTGAAATATTTCCAATGTTTGTAACTAACGATATACTCCGCAACACTTTTATCTGGTAGGTAAGAATGTTTGACCTGTTTGACAGCAGGCTCTCTAAAACTTAGATTCAACAAACGAAGCAACTCGGGATCATCAGGAAAGACAATTTCATTTGTTTCAACAGATGCTAGGGAAAAAAGATCGATACCGAAATCTAAACGGATTCGTTCGTAGACACTTGTGTAGGTTGATAAGTCATCTGCAAGTGGTTGCTTCATTAGCTTTTTGGGTAAGTGAGTAAGGTGAACCAAGAAAGGCGTTTCATCAAAGTAACGAACGCGTTTGATTTTGTAATAGGTTTCATCGCTAGGTAATTTTAATTCATGCAAAATCGTGGCATCATTTTTTTCTTCGATGGATAATACAGTGACGTGTTCTTTATCAAATGAATTCCGTTCAAGATCTGAGAATTTGACAGTTTCTGCTACTTTTGATCGTGAAATAAAAGTGCCTTTTCCCTGTACTCGATAAAGGTAGCCGGCATTCGTTAGCTCATTGAGTGCTTTAACCGCTGTGATTGAGCTGACGGCATACTTTTGCTTAATCGCAGCTTCTGAATAAAATTTATCACCTGGAACAAATTTATTTGTTTTGATTTCAGTTAGTAAATCTTGTTTGATTTGCTCATACTTTGGAATCATAAAATCACCTTTTTCCGAAATGTTGGTGTAGTGTTATCAACTTTAAGAATAGCATGTTCATTTTTCTTTCGCAATAAAGGGAATAATAGAAAGAACAAATTTGCGGTTGTCAAAATAAAATGAAGAAAGAAGGGAAGTTAGAGCAAGCCATTCATCGTGTTGTGTAGTCTGGTTTACTGAAACAAGTGGTCTTTTTGTCCACAATTGACCGATTGAGAAAAGCGCATTATATAATTAGCAAAAAAGGATTTCATTATGAAGAAACTATATTATTTACGTAAGCAGCATCAGCTAACGATTCGAAAATTAGCTGAACATCTTCACTGTGATTATTCTGTCTATTCAAAATATGAGCGTGGTGAACGGGAAGTTCCGCTATATATTTTGATTGCACTCGCTGATTTTTTTGAGACAAATTTAGATTTTTTGTTAGGGCGCACGGATTTTTCAAAGAAGTTGCCAGAGCCAAGAAGGAAAAAATAATTGAAAGAACAGGCGGAAAGAAAACGGAACCAAACAGTTTGTAAATTTTGTCTATGGTAAATATTTTAGATACATTGTATGGTGAAGGAAAGTTGGGGGAGTGAATAAGTCACAGGACAAAAGAAGGGCTTTTGATGAAGGTAAAATCAGTGAACCTAAATGGGCATCCGTTGCTTCAAGTGTTGTTGTTTGTAGCTGAAGTTTTATTGGGGCTGGTTGCCTGCCTGTTGGTAAGTGTTTGGTTTGGGCGGTTGATGCAAGTAATTATTGGTTATTTTGCGGGTTGGTAAAACATTGTAATGTAAGATCTATGTTAAAAAATATTGTGTGTATGACAAGTATCATTGAATAAAAAGAAATTTGACAGACGTCAGGTTTCTCAGACTGTAGGACAAAGGAAAAATTCTTTGTCCTACAGTTTTTTGTTATAAACTAAGACGATGAAAGAGAAACGTTGCCAACGATTCTGATGAAAACATCATCAATTGAAGTCTTCTGTAGTTTGCATTATGTATTCAGCTATTCTAAATGACAATTTTGATAAAATTCAACTTAATAAAAGAAATAGAATAAATATAGGGAAAGTGACTGAATAAATAATTTTTTTATTTTCACTATGTGAATAGTAAATATAAAAAGAAATTAAAAATTTTGGTTGTTTGTTCTTGCTGGGCACATGTTTATTCGCATCACTGATTGGTGAAAAAGTTCCAAGTGCGGTACTAAATAATACAAGTGAATTGACTGTAAAAAATGATAGTTTTAGTTACTTTTAAAGAAAGTTTTTTTAATGAAAAAAGAACAATAGTGTATAAAAGTAAATACTTGTTTAACAAATGTTTCGTTTATTTTGAAAAAGCATGAGGTAAATAGTTGACGAATCCTCTAGAAATCCATAGTATTATGTTTTGTAGTTAGCTATTTTTAGTTATGTTTGTTCTATAATAGTAAGGAAAATAGTGTAGCAGGAAATTTGGAAACACAGGAAGGGGCGTATCAATTGACAAAGCGTATTGACCGAATTTATCTCTATGTCAAAGAAAAAACCGCTCATTTAACAAAAGTAGAAGCAGATCAAGGAGTAACTACTCAAGAAATTGCTGAAATATTAGGAATTCAACGAACAAATAGCAGTAAAGATTTAAACCAGCTAGTTCGTGAAGGAAAATTAGTCAAGTCCGATGGCAGACCAGTCCGTTACATATATCAAAAGGCAGACGAATATCAAAAACCTGTAAGCAAGCACGTGGTTAGTTACAAAGAAGATGTTCTACCAGTTGAAGAACCAATCGTT
The DNA here is from genome assembly GCF_040887505.1 of Enterococcus sp. C50. Taxonomy (NCBI): domain Bacteria; kingdom Bacillati; phylum Bacillota; class Bacilli; order Lactobacillales; family Enterococcaceae; genus Enterococcus; species Enterococcus sp. C50. The sequence continues at coordinate 103,433 of NZ_JBFOFW010000002.1, forward strand.
CATATTGATACAAAAGATATTTTTTCCAAAATTATCGGTGAAAATGGTAGTATGAAAAATGCTGTTGAACAGGCGAAAGCTGCTATTTTATATCCACCTAGAGGATTAAATTGTTTAATTACGGGACCAACTGGTTCTGGAAAAACCTATTTTGCACATGCAATGTTTCATTTTGCCAAAGCAAATCATGTCATTGATGAAGAAAATGAATTGATTGTGTTTAATTGTGCCGATTATGCGAATAATCCAGAATTATTGATGAGTCATCTTTTTGGTTATACCAAAGGAGCATTTACTGGCGCGGCTGAAGAAAAAATGGGGATTATCGACCAGGCAGATGGCGGGATGCTCTTTTTAGATGAAATTCATCGCTTACCACCAGAAGGACAAGAAATGATCTTTTATTTTATGGATCATGGAACTTATAGCCGATTGGGTGAGACGACAAAATCACATGAAGCAAATGTCCGGATCGTTGGCGCAACAACAGAAGACCCGGGTTCTTCTTTATTAGAAACTTTTGTGAGACGAATTCCAATCAACATTCAGTTGCCGTCTTTTGAAAAGCGACCTGCTAATGAAAAAGTCGATTTGGTAAAAATCATGATTGCTCACGAAGCGAATCGAATCCAACGAAAAATTTCTCTGACAGAAGATGTTGCCAAAGCCTTGATTGGTAGCGTTACTTATGGGAATATTGGACAATTGAAATCAAATATCCAATTGATTTGTGCGCGTGGATTCCTGAATCATATGAACTCACCCGAAATTTCGATTACGGTTAGTGATTTAACTGAAGGAATTCGAAGCGGTCTGATCCAATTAGCTAGCAACCGAGTAGCAATGGCAGAGCTATCAAAAATTTTAGAACCGAAGCTAACAATCGTACCAAACGATGATGTGATGAAAATTCAATCAGATTCGTATGAATTACCTTATAACTTATACGATATTATTGGAGATAAAGCGGCTTTGTTGAAATCTGATGGCTTAGATCAAGAAGCAATCAACCATTTTATTTCGACAGATATCAATATTCATTTGAAATCTTTCTATAAAGATCATGGTTTTTCTTTCAATGCTGACAATAAGTTAGCTGAATTTGTTGATCCTAAAGTAATCGAAGTGACACATCAAATTTATAGTATGGTTAAGAACTCTTTACCTTATGAATTTCAACAGAATTTTATTTATGCAATGAGTTTGCACATCAGTTCATTTTTGAAAAAAATCAATTTAGGTGAAGAACGACATACCAATGATAATATTCGAGAAATGACATTTGATTTTCCAGAAGAGTATGCTGTTGCAAAAGAAGTGCGTAAATACATTGAAGAATATTTTCAAGTTCGTATTCCGGAAAGTGAAGATTATTATTTGACGGTCTTGTTAGTTTCTTTAAGAGCCAATCAAGCTACTGGCCGAATCGGAGTGGTCGTTGCAGCTCACGGGAATAGCACAGCTAGTAGCATGGTTCAAGTGGTGAAACAACTTTTAGATGTTGATAATGTTCGAGCAGTCGATATGCCGTTGGACATGGATCCTAAAACTGCACTTAGTCGCATTGAACGAAATGTTCAAGAAGTTGATGAGGGAAGTGGGGTTGTGTTGTTGGTTGATATGGGGTCGTTGGCTTCATTCAATACCCAAATTCAACGAGATACAGGGGTTCCCATTCGAACAGTCGACATGGTGACGACCTCATTAGTCTTAGAAACTGTTCGAAAAGTTTCTGTCCTAGGCACAGACTTAGATACGCTTTATGACTCCTTAAAAAACTTTCGTGGTTACGCGGCCGTTTCTCCTGCACCAGTTATTGAGAAGCCAGTCCAAGAGCAAAAAGCAATTTTAGCTATTTGTGCTTCGGGTGAAGGTACGGCAAAAAGAATCAAAGAATTGATCGAACGTGCGGTAAGTAAGCGACAAGAAGCAGAACTGACGGTTTTAGCTTTGTCCATCGTTGAATTAGAAAAAGAACTACCACGTATTCAAGCAGATTATCAAGTGATTGCTACAACGGGAATCACTGATCCTAAAATTGCAGCGCCATTTATTCCACTAGAACGATTCATTGATCAAAATATCGAATTGATTTTAGATCAACTGTTGCTTGAAGCAGATTTAGAAGAAACACCAGATGTTTCTTTAACCGAGGAAACAGCGAAAGAAACCTGCGTGGAATTTATATCAGATAACTTTACGTTTATTAATGGAAGAAAGCTGATTGATCCTATTTGGGACTTTGCTAAGCATGTGACAGAAAGTATTGGACTGGCTAGTAGGGAATACGGTTTTAAAATCAATTTGGTCATGCACACCGCAGGAATGATCGAACGAATCGTATTAAATGAACCGCTAACTGCTGAGAAAGAAGAGCTGGATGAAACAGTTCAAGACCCATTTTATAGGATGCTTCAAAATTTAATTGTTCCATTGGAAGAAAGAGTGAATCTCAAGATTCCTTTAGTTGAAAGCTATTATATTTTGCGCTTGATTCATAATCAGTTGGCCAAGGTGTAACACACTAAATAAACAATACACAAAAAGGATACACTAAAAAAGTGTATCCTTTTTGTGTATTGTTTAAAAAAGCTTAAAGAACCAGTAGTGTATTGTTTAAAAGTTGGCACGCTTCTTGCTTTTATATAAGTGTGCTAGGAATTGGTTGCTTTCACAGAAATGATAGGGGTTTCTGTGAAGTAGTTTGAAAAAAGGAGTTTTGAAGATGGATATTCGATTAGCGCGTATAGATGATCGTTTAATCCACGGACAAGTTGCGACGGCTTGGTCAAAATCGACTGGTGTTGAACGAATCATTGTGGTCAGCGATATGGTGGCAAAAGATGATTTGAGAAAGTTTCTGTTAAAAGAGGCTGCACCGCCAGGAATTCATGCGAACGTTATAACCGTTCAAAAGATGATTCAAGTTTATCAAAGTGGATTATTAGCAAATGCGAAAGTAATGCTGTTGTTCACCAACCCTCAGGATGTAGAAGCAATTGTTCGCTGTGGTGTACAGCTCAGCTCATTAAATATTGGCGGTATGAGTTTTACTGATGGTAAAACAATGATTACTAATTTTGTTTCAGTAAATCAGCGCGATATAGAAGCTTTTAACTATTTGGATAGTCAAAAAGTAGAGTTAGAGATTCGCAAAGTACCTGCAGACAGAAAAGTTCTTTTGATGGAGCTACTAGCAAAAGCAAAAAAGGCATAGTTGGATGTTGTGGTCAGTCAAACAATCTGTTGTAATGGTTAGCAATTATTTTTAATTTTGATTTTTGTTACAACAAAAAGAAATAGGAGGTATAAGTATGGTAGGAATTATCCTAGCAAGTCACGGACAGTTTGCTGAAGGAATCTTACAGTCTGGTTCAATGATCTTTGGCGAACAAGAAAACGTTAAAGCAGTTATTTTGAAACCAAGCGAAGGTCCAGATGACTTGAGAGCCAAGTTAGAAGAGGCTGTTGCTTCTTTTGACAATCAAGACGAAGTGTTATTCTTAGTTGATTTATGGGGTGGTACTCCATTCAATCAAGCAAATACATTGTTTGAAGAACACAAAGACAAATGGGCAATCGTCAGTGGTTTGAACTTGCCAATGTTAATTGAAGCATATGCTTCTCGTTTTTCAATGGAATCTGCGCAAGAAATTGCAGCACATATCATTGAAACTGCAAAAGAAGGTGTGAAGGTTAAACCTGAAGAGTTGGAACCAGAAGAAGCACCAAAAGCTGAAGTACAGCAATCTGCATCTGGAACTCCAGGTAAGTTTAGTTATGTTTTAGCTCGTGTTGATTCACGTTTACTTCATGGACAAGTTGCAACAGCTTGGACAAAGACAACAAACCCAACTCGTATTATTGTTGTTTCTGATGCAGTAGCTAAAGACGAACTTCGTAAAAAATTGATTCAACAAGCTGCTCCTCCAGGTGTAAAAGCTCATGTTGTTCCAATTGAACAAATGATCAAGTTAGCTAAAGATGACCAACACTTTGGTGGACAACGTGCTTTACTTTTATTCGAAAACCCACAAGATGTTTTAAGAGCGGTTGAAGGTGGCGTACCATTAGAAACAGTTAACGTTGGTTCTATGGCTCATTCACCAGGTAAAGTGCAACCAAATAAAGTATTGGCATTTAGTCAAGATGATATTGATACTTTCCGTAAACTTGAAGACGCTGGCGTCAAATTTGATGTACGTAAAGTACCAAATGATTCAAAAGGAAACATGGATGAAATCTTGAAAAAAGCACAAGAAGAACTAAACAAAAAATAATAAACAAGCATAGTTTTAACTATCAGAGAAAAATGGAGGCTTAACATCATGGAATTAAACTTTATTCAAATGATATTAGTCGTTATCGTAGCATTTTTGGCTGGTATGGAAGGAATTCTTGATGAATTTCATTTCCATCAACCAGTAATCGCATGTACGTTAATCGGCTTAGTTACTGGGAACTTAATACCTTGCCTTATTTTAGGTGGTACTTTACAAATGATCGCTCTTGGTTGGGCAAATATCGGCGCTGCTGTAGCTCCCGATGCTGCTTTAGCATCTGTTGCATCTGCAATTATTTTAGTATTAGGTGGTCAAGGAAGAGCTGGGGTTTCTTCAGCTATCGCGATCGCTGTACCTCTAGCTGTAGCTGGTCTATTATTAACAATTATCTGTCGTACAATCGCAACGGCTTTCGTTCACTTGATGGATGCTGCTGCTAAAGAAGGTAACTTCAGAAAAGTTGAATTATGGCATATTGTAGCAATTTGTATGCAAGGTATTCGTATTGCGATTCCAGCTGCTTTGATCTTGGCAATCGGTGAAGGTCCTGTGAAAGGCTTACTTGAATCTATGCCAGTTTGGTTAACAGACGGTTTAGCAATCGGTGGTGGTATGGTTGTAGCTGTAGGTTATGCAATGGTTATCAACATGATGGCTACAAAAGAAGTATGGCCATTCTTTGCAATTGGTTTCGTATTGGCAACTGTTTCTGAAATTACTCTTATCGGACTTGGTGCAATCGGTGTAGCTCTTGCTCTTATCTACTTAGCCCTTTCTAAACAAGGCGGCGGTTCAGGTAACGGCGGTGGCTCAAATACTGGTGACCCACTAGGCGATATCATAGATAACTACTAAAGGAGGCGTACACGAAAATGGCAGAAGAAAGAATTCAATTATCGAAAAAAGATCGTATTTCTGTTTGGTGGCGTTCAACTTTCATCCAAGGATCATGGAACTACGAACGTATGCAAAATGGTGGCTGGGCTTTCTCAATGATTCCAGCAATCAAAAAATTATATAAAACAAAAGAAGACCGTGCAGCTGCACTAGAACGTCACTTGGAGTTCTTTAATACTCACCCATATGTAGCTTCACCAATTCTAGGGGTTACATTGGCACTTGAAGAAGAACGTGCAAATGGTGCACCTGTTGACGATGTAACAATTCAAGGGGTTAAGGTTGGTATGATGGGACCTTTAGCTGGTATCGGAGATCCAGTTTTCTGGTTCACAGTGAAACCAATCCTTGGCGCATTAGCAGCTTCTCTTGCAATGAGTGGTAATATCTTAGGTCCAATCATCTATTTCTTAGGTTGGAATATTATTCGTATGGCTTTCATGTGGTACACACAGGAATTCGGCTACAAAGCTGGTTCAAAAATCACGGAAGATTTATCTGGTGGATTACTACAAGACATCACTAAAGGTGCTTCAATTCTGGGGATGTTTATCTTGGGTTCATTAGTTAACCGTTGGGTATCAATCAGCTTTGCGCCTACAGTATCTACAGTAAAACTTGATAAAGGTGCATACATCGAGTGGGACAAATTACCTGCTGGTGCTGAAGGAATTAAATCTGCTTTGGAACAACAAGCAGCAGGTTTATCTTTAACTTCTTCTAAAGTTACTACATTACAAGACAACTTAGACAGCTTGATCCCTGGTCTTGCTGCACTATGTTTAACATTGTTCTGTATGTGGTTACTTAAGAAAAAAGTATCACCTATCATCATTATCCTTGGATTATTCGTGGTTGGTATTGTCTTCCACTTAATCGGATTGATGTAAAAATTATAATCAGATAGTCTGAGCTCATTTTGAGCTTCAGACTATTTTTTTTAGGGAGGTAGCGTTATTATGACCGATAGTTTAGTTAAAATGTTTGAAAAACAAGTTGTGAAAAGTCCGAATGCAATAGCTGTTGAATTTAAGAATGAATCAATGAGCTACAAAGAGTTAAATGAGAAAGCAAATATTGTAGCTCATTACTTAGTGACAGAAAAAAAGATCAAAGTTGGCGACATTATTCCTTTATTGTTGGAAAGAAATGAGAATATTATTGTCGCAATGTTAGCAGTTTTGAAAGCGGGTGCAGCATACACAGCACTATCTAAACAGTATCCAGAAGCTAGAATTGATTTTGTACGAAAACAAACGAAGGCCAAACTGCTGATTGATGATGAATTTATGAATCAAAAATTTGAACAAAATTCAACTAATCTGGATATTCTAGTCAATGAAAATGAAAAAGCGTATTTGGTTTATACTTCAGGAACTACAGGAAATCCAAAAGGAGTAGTTCACACGCATAAGAGTGTTTTAAATCATATCAAGGCGTATGCTGAGTTTTTAGCTATCAAAACTGCTGCACCACTTAATATGCTCTTTTTGGTCAACTATGTTTTTTCAGTTGCAACAACTCAGATTTATACAGCATTGTTCAATGGACATAAACTGGTTATCTCTGAGCCAAACTGTTTGGAAGATATTGATACATTTTCACAATATATTGAGAAAAAAAGAATTAATTATTTTCAAAGTACACCATCACTCGCAGATAGCTTAGACTTTTCAAAATTATCTCAACTAAAAGCTGTAGCCGTGGCAGGCGAAAAACTACCACCCAGTCTTGTCAAAAACGCGAAAATAAATAAAGTGAAGCTTATTAATGTATACGGGCAATCAGAATTTCATTCTGTGACTGCTAAGGTTATTGATTCGCTAAAAGACATCAATAATATTGGCGCTACGTTAACGAATATGACTACTTATGTATTAGATGAGTCGTTTAACGAAGTAGAAGTTGGCGAAATTGGTGAAATTTGTGTTGCAGGTGATCAATTAGCCAAAGAATATTTAAATTTAGATGAAGAAACGAAAAAGCATTTTGTAGTGAATCCGTTTGGTGAAGGAAGATTGTGTAAAACTGGTGATTTAGTGAAAAAATTGACTAACCATGAATATGAATTTGTGGGGAGAAATGATTTTCAATTAAATATTAATGGAATTAGAACTGAACCGGGGGAAATCGAAGCTCAAATCAATAAAGTAGAAGGAATCAGTAATTCGGTAGTAGTAGGTTATAAAAACCAATTTATTCTTGCCTATTATGTAAGTGATGAACGACTTGATGAACAACAAATAAAAAAAGTCGTTAATATGGGTGTACCTGAATATATGCAACCTCATGCTTATGTCTGGCTTGAAAAGCTACCTTTAAATGATAATGGAAAACTAGATAGGAAAAAATTACCGGAAGTAACTATTGCCAGAAAAAATTTTGTAGCGCCAATAAGTCAGCATGAAAAAATCTTAGTTAGCTTAATTGAAAAATTATTAAAAGTTGAAAAAGTCAGTGTATTAGATAACTTTTTTGAGCTTGGTGGTACTTCATTGCAAGCAATCAAGTTGTCTAATCAACTAATGAATCAAACAAATAAAAAAATATCTACAAAATTAATTTTAAGTACGGATAGTATTCAAGAGTTAGCGGCTACTATTGCTGCTCAAAATTCAGTGAAAGAAATCCCACTAGTACAAATTAATACTACAGAAACATTCATGAGCCCAGCTCAAAGAAGGATGTTTGTTTTCTATCAACTAAATAAAAAACAAACGAAGTATAATGAACAAACAATTTTAGATTTTAATGGATATGTAAACATTAACAAATTAAAGAAAGCGCTATCTTCATTAATGGATAAGCATGAAACACTAAGAACTCGATTTCTTACAAAAGATGGAAAGTATATCCAAGAAATTATGCAAGAAGGGATACTTGATTTTAAAATTATTCCTTTTGTCTCGGATTTCGAGTCATTGGTTATACCTTTCAACTTAGAAGAAGGACATACGATGCGTGTTCGCTTGTTAAGAGGAGATAACAATGATTCTTTATTTATAGATAAGCATCATATTATTACAGATGGAACCAGTGAAGAAATTTTTTATAAAGAATTATCAGAAGCTTATGAAAATGAAAGCCTATCAATGCCTGCATATCATTATAAAGATTACAGTAATTGGTTTAATCAACAAGATGTAGTCAACGAAGCTGAATGGTGGAGAAACTATTTAGAAGGATATCAAAGATTAGAGTTGGCAACTGATTATCAATACCAGAAGAATCTCTTATCAATTGGACAAACAGAAATATTTACATTTGATGAAAAATTATTGAGTGAATTGAGAGCATTCTCGAAAAAAAATAAAGTAAGTGAATATGTTGTTTTATGTACGACTATTTGCTTCTTACTATCTAAAATATATTATTCAAAAGACTTTATTCTAGGCACAGTTGCTAATGGCAGAGTGCATGAGAAAACAGAAGATATGTTAGGAATGTTTGTTAATACGTTACCAATTAGAGTAAGTATTGATCAGAATCAAAGTACAGTTGAATTTTTACAAAAGATGAATGAAAATATTTTGTCTGCAGTTTCGAATCAAAATTATCAATTTGAAGAAATTGCGAAAGATTTAAATGTAGCAACTGATGGGAGAAATCCATTTTTTGACTGTATGTACGTTTACCAGCAAAGAGATTCTCAAGAATATTTTTCTGGTGAAGCCAAAAGAAATCCATACAAAACTTCAGCGCCTAAATTTCATTTAACTTTTGAAGTAGAAGATTATGGATCGGCAATGTCTTTATACTTGAATTACGATACTTCTCTTTTCAAGAAATCTACGATTGCTAGATTAGGTAATCAATTTTTCAGATTATTAGAATCGTACTTACATTCTGAAAATAAACGATTAAAAGATGTGACTCTTGTTTCCAAAGAAGAGCAAGAAAAACTAATTCAACATATCCAGGTTTCGCCTAAACCAAATGTCATTCATTTGATAGAAGAACAAGTCGATATCCATCCAGATAGTATTGGACTGCGGTTTGAGAACAAATCATTGACCTATCTAGAATTAGATAATGAAGTGAACCGAGTAGCGAACTACTTGCTCAGTGAGTATCAAGTTGGTTCGGAGCAAAAAATTCCTTTATTGCTTCAACGATCTGAAAAAATGATTATTGCTATTTTAGCTGTTTTAAAAACAGGAGCTGCTTATGTTCCAATTAGTCCAAAATATCCACAAGAGCGGATTGATTACATTATTGAAACCTGTAAATCAAGCTTCATTATTGATGATCAATTTATGCATCAAGACTTTCCTAATAACACAGCTCGTCCAAATCAACGTATAAATGCAAATGATTTAGCTTATATTATTTTTACCTCTGGAACTACAGGAAAGCCTAAAGGAGTAATGGTCGAACATGGAAACCTAAGTAATTTTGTGGTAGAAGTTCCAAAAATGGAACATTCAGGAATGAAATCAGGAATGATTAATGGCGCTTTCTTTGAATATGTGTTTGATGCATCTATTCATGATTTGATACGTCCATTTACAATGGGTGAAAGTGTCGTGATGCTTGATACGAATCTAATTTATGATATTGATCGCTTTATTAAAACCTTGAATCATTATCATGTAGAGGCAATCGGTATGACACCATCGTTAGCTGGCAAGATTGATCTTAATTTAGTTCCAAGTATGAAAGTTATTCATTGTGGTGGTGAGTCCATTACCTTAGAAGTGATTGAAAAGTATGCCAAAACAGGCATACAAATAAATAATTGTTATGGACCAACGGAAACGACTGTTTTGAGTTTTGTAAATAATGATACAAAGGACCTTTCTATTGGTAAGCCGATAGGCGGGGTAAAACCTTATGTATTAGATGATAATCAAAAACTACTTCCAGCTGGTGCTGTAGGTAATCTCTATATAGGGGGAAATCAGGTAACTAGAGGCTACATTAATCAATTAGACGAAACGAATCAGCGATATATTATGAATCCTTTTGGAACAGGAATTTTATATAATACTGGAGACCTTGTTCGTCAATTGGAAGATGGGTCATATCAATACTATGGTAGAAAAGACCAACAAATCAAGATTAGAGGATTCAGAATTGAGTTGCCAGAAATTGAAAAGCAGCTAAAAGAAGTAAAAAAAATCAAACAAGTTGCAATAGTAGTAAGCAAAGATAATTTGATTGCTTACTATACTGCTGATGAAGTATTGGACGCAATGCTGTTGAGAAGAAAAGTTAGTGAAAAGCTTCCAGATTATATGGTACCGGCAGCTTATATTCGAATTTCTGACATACCTTTAACAATTAATGGAAAAATAGATAGTAGTAAACTACCAGTTCCAAAGTATGAAGAAGAATATATTGAACCTAAGACAGCCAGAGAAGCCGAGATTGCTCAAGCGTTTTGTGAAGTATTAGAGATACCAAGAGCTTCCGTATGTACTGACTTTTTTAGAATGGGCGGGAATTCGATTGCAGCTATTTCATTAGCGAACTTAATTGATTTACCTGTGAAAGAAATTTTTGAACAGAAGACGATTCGTAACCTTTCGAGAGTTACAGCTAAAAGCCTAAAAATTGAGAAACAGAATTTTCCTAATGAAGAAGCCCAACTGTTATCTTATGCGCAGGAACGACTTTTTTATATTGATCAATTAGAAGAAGGCACGCAAGCTTATAATGTGCCGATAGTTATTGTTTTAAATCCAAAGGTAGATTTGAAAAAATTAGAAAAAGCTATTCAGGAAGTAGTTCAACGACATGAAATTTTGAGAACAGTTATTGTTGATTTTCATCAAAAAGTACTTAACACACAAGTCGAAATTACGCATCAACCAATTAAAAATAGCGACTATTTTTCGTATGAATTTGAGTTAGATAGAGAAATACCAATAAGAGTGAATATCTATCAACATGTTCTAACTTTTAATATTCATCATATCGCTTTTGATGGCTGGTCTACTAATCTATTATTAGGTGAGATAGCTAAGTTATATCATGGCGAAAAATTACCAGATATGGACTTACAATATAAAGATTTTGCAACTTGGCAACGGAAAGTGCAAACGAATGAAACATTAAAAGAACAAAAAGCTTATTGGATCGATCAGTTAGCTGATTATGAAGAATTAGATTTTCCTACTGATTTTGCTCGGCCTAGAGAATTTGACTATAAAGGGAAAGAATACACGTATGAGCTAGACGAAGCACTAATTACTAAATTAAAAGAACTTGCTCAAACGGAAAAAACAAGTTTATTTTCTGTAACTTTAAGTGCATTTATGATCTTACTCTCAACATATAGCAATCAAAAAAATGTAGTTGTTGGTACACCAATTGCCAACCGCCATATAAAAGGTACGGAAGAGTTGATTGGTTTTTTTGTTAACACGCTAGCTTTGAGCGCAAATGTAGCCCCTGAATTGACAATTAATGAATTCATTCGTTTGAATAGTGAACAAGTAATTAATGCACAAAAATATCAAGATCTACCATTTGAAAATATAGTAAATGAGTTGAATATTTCAACAGATTTATCAAAAAATCCAATTTTTCAAATTATGTTCGGTTTCCAAGATGTCTCTGACGTATTGTCCTATAAAGATGTGTATCTTGAAATCAATGAAGCGTTAGATTTGGATAGTACTAAATTTGATTTTTCAATGATGCATAGAGAAAACGCAATCGATTTTACGTACGCTACAAGTTTATTTAGACAGGAAACAATTGCAGATATTGCCAAAACGTATGAACGAATTCTACAAGAAATCGTTGATGAGCCAGGCCAATTAATTGCTGAACTTACGTTAACGGAAAATAGTGTGAAAAAAATAGAAAAAGAATATCCACATAAGCTGATTCACCAGTTATTTGAAAAACAAGCTGAAACAAATTCAAATGGCCTAGCAATTGTATACAAGAAGAAACGATTAACCTATGCCGAACTGAACGAGGAAGCAAATAAATTTGCTCATACATTAATTGACCAGTATGGAATAAACCCAGAAACTTGTATACCAATACTCATGGATCGATCGGAAAAATATGTAGTTGCAATACTAGGGATTTTAAAAGCTGGAGCTTGTTACGTGCCGCTAAGCACAGAGTATCCTCAGGAACGGATCAATTACATTATTAAAAAAACAAATGCACCATTTGTGATTACAGAAGAGTTTAGGGTTTCTTCACACAAAGTAGAAAACCCAGATGTTCAATTAGAAAATAGTAATCTTGCTTATTTGATATTTACTTCGGGCACAACTGGGCTTCCCAAAGGTGTAATGATTGAACATCAAAATGTCATCAACACAATTTACAATCAAATTGAACTATACAAAATAACTAAAGAAACAAAAGCGATTCATTTTGCAGACTTTGTGTTTGATGCATCTGTTTTTGAATTATTTTACACGTTATTAGCAGGAGCTACGACTTATTTATTGGATCAGGACACTAGAATTGACTATCAAAATTTGAAACAATTTATAGTTACAAATGGAATTGATTTAGCTACATTACCACCAGCAATTTTGAATGGAGATGATTTATTAAATCTAAAAACATTGATTGTTGCTGGAGAAACGACACCAAAAGAAATTTATGAAGCTTATAATAAAAAAGGTACAACCATAGCAAATGCGTATGGTCCAACTGAAACAACTATTTGTGCAACTACAAAATTTTATGAGCCAGGTATGGATACTAGAAACATTGGGAAACCTTTAAAAAATGTTACTGCGTGGGTACTTGATGAAGGATTAAGACAACTTCCATATAACGCAATAGGCGAATTATATATTGGAGGAAATGGTTTAGCTAGAGGCTATTTTAAAGACGATGAAAAAACAAAACAAGCTTTTATTTCACACCCAGAAAAAGGAAGACTATATAAAACAGGGGATTTAGTTAAACAGTTACCAACCGGAGAGTTATTATACATTGGCCGAAATGACTTTCAAGTTAAAATACGAGGTTACCGAATTGAATTAAAAGAGATAGAATCTCGTATGCTAGAAATAGCATCTGTTAAACAATGTGTGGCTGTAGTTAAAGGCGCCAATATTATCGTTTATTACACGGGTGAATTTCATTCTTCTTTAGAAAATGTTTTACCGGCTTATATGGTACCAAATAAATATATAAAATTAGAAACGATTCCATTAACGATCAATGGAAAAGTAGATAGAAAGCAATTACCTGAGCCTATTTTTGATCAGCAAAAATTTGTATCCCCACAAACTAAAAGAGAAAGAGAAATAGCCAATGCTGTTTGTGAGTTACTGAATATAGAAAAAGTTTCTATCATGGATGATTTTTATAAACTAGGTGGTAATTCTATTTTAGCGTTAAAACTATCTAACAAAATAAATCTACAAGTGAAACAAATCATGCAAGCAAAAACAATTTTTTCCATGGCAAAAATGAAACCAAGACAAAAACAACTACAGAACTATCAAGTAAAAAGGAAAGAAAAAATTGAGTTATCATTTGCGCAAGAGAGATTGTGGTTTATTGATCAGTTTGAAGATGATAGTAGTGCTTATAATGTTCCAATTATTTTAACTTTAAGAACAAACACAGTTAGGAAGAAAATAGAAGAAGCCCTAATCCAAATAGTTGATAGACATGAAGTGTTGCGAACGTTGATTGTCGATGGTTATCAAGTCATTCAATCAGAAAAACTTAAAATTTCACACCAAGAAATAACTGCAGAAGAATTTGTAGAGCAACGATTTAATTTAGAAAAAGAAATTCCAATCAAAGTCAATATTTATAAGAATCAATTAATGATTAGTATCCATCATATTGCTTTTGATGGATGGTCAACGGAGATCTTACTAAAAGAATTAAATGATTTGTATCATGACAATGAATTACCACCATTACAAAATCAATATAAGGACTATGCTTATTGGCAAAGAGAATTTTTAACTGATAGACAACTAGATAAGCAGAAAGAATACTGGAAAGAATATTTGGCAGCTTATCAACCGTTAAATCTGCCAGCAGATTTTAAACGGCCAAAAGAATTTTCGTATGTTGGAGCGGATGTCAGAAGTGTATTCAAGAAAGAATGGCAAAATTCTTTGGAAGACTTAGCTAAAAAACATGGGACAAGTCTTTATACGATTATGTTAACTTTACTGGATATTGTACTCTCACAATACAGCTATCAACAAGAAGTAGTTGTAGGAACACCGTTTGCCAATCGTCATGTCGCGGGTACTGAAGATTTAATTGGATTTTTTATCAATACATTACCTATTAGGACCAAAATTACAAATAACTTGAGCCTAGGTGAATTATTTATCCAAAATAATGAAGCCGTGCTAGAGATTCAAAATAATCAAGACATTCCATTTGAACAAATTGTCAAGATGTTGAATGTTCCACAGGACACTTCAAGAAATCCAATTTTTCAAGTTCTATTTAGTGTTCAAGATTTTGCTCCAACCAATTTGATAAAGAATGATGTGTTTATAAACTGTAATGAGGAATTAAGTTTAAAAACTGCAAAATATGACTTATCTGTATTGGTAGAGAATGGTTTTATCAACTTTAACTATTGTACGGATATCTATAGTGAGGACACAATTCAATCAATGCTTGATAGCTATACAGCATTGATTAGACAAGTAATCGAAAATGATTCAACAAAGATAGCTAATCTTTACTTGCCGGAAAAAATGTCACTAGGAGTAAAAAAAGAATATCCTCAAAAGACAGTTGTTGATCTTTTGGCTGAACAAGTTATCAGAACACCAAAAGCAATTGCGATTGAATATCAAGAGAAAAGAATAACTTACGCAGAGTTTGATTTATTGACTAATCAATTTGCTAACTATTTATTGAGTAATGGTGTCAAGAGAGGGGATAAGGTGCCACTCATTCTAGAACGGAATGAAAAAATGGCAATTTCTATTTGGGGAGTACTAAAGGCAGGCTGTGCTTATGTCCCAATTTCTCCCGAATTTCCTGAAGAAAGAAAAGAATATATTCTTAATCAATTAAATTGTACGTTAGTGGTAACACAATCCTTTGAGGGATTTTTAACTGGAAGTCAATCTTCGATAAAAATGAGGCCAACTCTCAATGAGTTAGCTTATATCATTTTTACTTCAGGAACCACAGGTAAACCTAAAGGCGTGATGATTGAACATGCAGGATTGAGCAATCGTATTCAATGGATGAACGAAGTGTACCCAATAGGCAAAGAAGATAAGGTTTATCAAAAGACGAATTATGTTTTTGATGTATCCGTGTGGGAACAAATCTGGGCAGTTTTGACGGGAGCAAGAATCGTTTTTGCAAAGGAAAATGGGCATAAGGATCCATTATACCTTGCAAGTGAAATTAAAAAGAAACAGATTACTGTTATGCATTTCGTTCCTAGTATGTTGGATGTATTCTTAGATACTTTAGAAACCTATAATATTGTGGCTAATCAAGTAGATATGTCTTCGCTAAAATATGTTTTTTGCTCTGGTGAGGCACTAAGTTTAGCAAGTGTTCAACGATTTAAAAAAATGATTCCCAACGCAAATTTATACAACTTGTATGGTCCGACAGAAGCAAGTATTGACGTCACAGCCTATGATTGTAATCCTGTCAATATCAATAAAATTCTTATAGGAAAACCTGTAGCTAATACGAATTGCTATGTGCTGGGAACAAATAACCAGCTATTGCCGGCAGGCGCAATTGGTGAGTTAGCTATTGGTGGTGTTCAATTAGCACGAGGTTATTTAAATCAAGCAGAACTAACGAACGAAAAGTTCTTCAACCATCCAAAAGTTGGAAGGATTTATCTCACAGGTGATCTTGTCCGAGTCAATAATCAAGGAGAAATCGATTATTTAGGTCGAAATGATTTTCAGGTAAAAATTCACGGGTTGAGAATTGAACTTGGTGAAATAGAGAAACAACTAGCAGAAATAAATGGTATTCAGCAAGCAATCGTGGTAAACAAAGATGAGCAACTTATTGCTTATTATTTGAGTTCAGAAAAATTCTCACCAGATTATTTGAGAGAGATGTTAAAAACAAAACTCCCTGATTATATGGTTCCTAAAATCTATATGTATATGGAACATTTTCCATTAACAATCAACGGAAAACTGGATCGTAGTTCTTTACCAACTTCTGAATTGATCCTTGAAGAATTTCTAGAACCTAGAAATGAGACTGAGTTAGAAATACGGTCAATCTTCTCTGAATTGTTGGGACATGAGCAAGCAAAAATTAGCATATTAGATAACTTTTTTAATTTGGGCGGAGACTCAATCAAAGCAATCCAATTGAGCAATCGTCTGAAACAAAAAATGGACAAAACTGTCTCAATTAAACAAATTTTTGATGCGAAAACAATTAAAGAAATAGCGTTACTGATTGATGAACTTGGTGAAGTTCAAATGAGTTCTGAAGAAGGGGAATTAACTGGGAAAGTCAAAATGCTCCCTATTCAAGAATGGTTCTTTGAAGAATATCATTCAGCTCATTTTAACCAAGCATTTGCCATTCAATTACCAGAAGAAGTAGCCATGGATAAATTGAAGGATGCCCTTGTCAAATTGGTTAATTATCATGATGCTTTACGTTTAACATTCAAAGATGGTGTTCAGACTTATGGTCCATCAATTTCAACAGTTGACATTTCATTAGTGAATAGCACGGATGATCTCAATAAAATACAGGAAAGTTTTCAACTTGATGATAAATTGTATCGTTTTTCAATAAAAGAAAATATGCTGATTATTATCTGTCATCACTTAATAATTGATAGTGTATCTTGGCAAATTATTGCATCTGATTTAAAAGAACTTTATGAAGGAAAGAACTTATTGAAGAAACAGACTAGTTATCGTCAATGGAGCGAAGCAGTCAATTCAATTAAACAAAAAAACTTCACTTTTGAAGCGGATAATCTACCTATTGAAAGATATAGATGTGGAGATACGTACCGTAGTACAAAGCTAACTATTAATTCCAATGAAACGAAAAAATTACTAGAAAAAGTAAATCAAGTCTTTAATACAAATATGAATGATCTTTTATTGACGGCTTTAGCTAGAACATTAAAAAAAGTAAATCAAAAAGATATCACCAGTGTAAAAGTAGAATCTCATGGACGTGGAGAAATAGACCCTAACTTGAATATTCAAAGAACAGTCGGGTGGTTTACCACAATATATCCGCAATTGATTTCGACCAATCTACTTGAAACAAAAACCTTTGGACGAGAAGTGAAAGACTATGGGATAAATTATGTTGCAAATAAGGGAATCCATTCAAAAAAACTTCCGTCAATCATGTTTAATTATTTAGGACAAGTAGCTACTGGAAAAGATAATGATTGGTCCATTGTCCAAGCAGAATTAGGGAATCCCACGAATGTAGCATTTACTGAAGTTCTAACAATCAATAGTGCAATTTATCAAGAGATGTTGACATTAGAGTTTAGTGGAGTTATTGAGGGATTAACGGAACTTGCTTCAGAATATGAAAAAGAACTAAAAAAATTGATAGCTGACCTAGAGCAAATGAATCGTACTTACTTGACCGTTGAGGATGTTCAAGAAGTTACTACTCAAAAAAATCTGGATATACTCCAAGCCACGCAGGAACTTGAAACGGTCTTGCTAGCTAATTCTTTACAAAAAGGTTTTGTCTATCAAAGTTTAAATAATTTAACGAATGATGACGCCTACGTTTGTTCATTTATTTTCGAATATGAACAAGCGATTGATGTGGTTAACTATCAGAGAGCTTGGGCTTATGCGCAACAAAAATATCCTACTCTACGTCTATCATTAAATGCGGAATACGGTGAGATTTTACAAGTCATTGCGAAACGCGGACAAGTTGATTTTGACTATCTAGAAAACGTTACAGTTGAAGAGGTTGTCAAAAGAGAAAGACAAATTCCTTTTTCCTTACAAGAAGGTAATTTGTTTAGAGTCAGACTAATAAAATTGAGTTCAACTCATTTTGTCTGCGTGCTAACGAATCACCATGCAATACTTGATGGTTGGTCTAATCCAATCTTGTTAAATACGGTTCATGCTATTTATCATGACTTAGTTAATAATCAACCAGTTCGGATAGTAAAAGACAAAGCTTATATTGAATCACAAGCTTATTTAGTAGAACATACGAATGAAGATAAAGAATACTGGAAAATCCAGCTTAACGAAGTTTTACACCCAGATCTTTCTGGCCTATTCAAAGATGAGATGAGAGATACCAAGATTGAAAACTTTAATCGGATTAGAGATCCCAAGGATAAGATCTTTAAGTTGTCCAAGAATGAACATGAAAAGCTAAGTGGTTTTCTAAAGAAACATGAAATAACAACCAACATTATTATGCAATATGTATGGCATAAAGTATTGAGTATTTACGGTGGGGTGAAAGAGACGACAGTTGGCGTAGTTAATGCTGGGAGAAACTTACCTATAGCTAATGTAGAAAACAGCGTCGGTCTTTACATCCAAACCTTACCAATTCAATTGAAGCATTCGGAAGAAAACATTATCAATCAGTTACATGAACTTCAGGATCTCAATAATGAAGGAATGACGAACGGGTACGTCAATCTCTCAGAGCTACAACAAAATGGTGATCGACTATTTGACACACTCTTTATTTATGAAAACTACCCAGTACCAGAAGGAAGTGGTGAGGATAATCATCTTCGTATTACGAAAACAAGTGGCGTAGAGAAACTAGACTATCCTCTGACAATTGTCGCTTATGAGACAGAAAATGAGTTGAATATACGTATAAAATATGCAGCTGAATTATTTGCTGATAGAACAATTGATGCACTGTTTCATTTGATGCATTACTTAATTGAACAAATTATGAATGAACCAAATCAACTGAAGTATGTTAAGAACGTACCAACATTTGGTTTTGCTGAGTACCCTAAGCAAACAATTGTAGAAATTTTTGAAAAGCAGGTTGTAGAAACGCCGAAAAATATAGCAATTGAATTCGATCAACACATTTACTTGTTTGATGAAATAAATAAACAAGCCAATCGTTTGGCGCATACACTAATTGAAAAATATGGTATCAAAGCGGGGGATAAGATTCCGTTATTGTTGCCTAAGTCTGAAAAAATAATAATTGCGATGCTTGGCATTTTAAAAGCAGGAGCTGTCTATGTGCCAATGGCCACGTCCTACCCTAGTGAACGAATTGCTTATATTCAAAAGCAAGTCAAGGCAAAATTGACAATTACTGAAGAATTCATGCAACAAGAGTTCTCTTTAAATGATAGCAATCCTAATGTAGGGATTCTGCCACAAGATTTAGCCTATATTATTTTTACTTCAGGAACTACTGGAAATCCCAAAGGTGTAATGGTTGAACATCGTAATTTCATTTGTTATTTGGCTAATATGATTGCTTCAATTGAGAGAACTGGGACAACTGATATTGAATTTGGTTGCATTGCTGAACCTGTGTTTGATATTTTTGGAACAGAGGTGTTTGGACAAGTATTGAGAGGGAAATCAATTCATTTATTTACGGGACAGCCAGAAGATTTCCCTATATTTATGAAAAACAATCGAATAACAACTTTACAATCTACACCAGGAAAGATTAGTTATTTATTCCAAGAAAATGATGCAAAGATTTTAGAAAGTGCGCTAACAACTATTTTAGTAGGTGGCGAAAAAATGAATGCCTCATTTGCTGATCGTTTCAAAACAATCAATTTGATTAACATCTATGGTCCAACAGAGGGAACGGTATGGACTTCAATGAAAAAAGTAAAAGACAACTATTCAAATATAGGTACGCCATTTCCACATTATGCCCATTATATTTTAGATGAACAGTTGAGGTTGTTACCAGATGGAGCACCTGGAGAATTATATGTTGGTGGACCACAACTTTCAGCAGGATATTATGGACAAGAAAGCTTAACAAAAGCTAGCTTTATCGAAAATCCTTATAATTCTTTTAATTCACCAGAATACACCAGAATCTATAAAACGGGGGATGTCGTTCGAAGATTATTGAATCAAGAATATGAATTAATCGGCCGTAATGATTTCCAAGTGAAGATAAGAGGATTTCGTATAGAATTGGGTGAGATTGAAGCTGCAATGTTGAAAGTTCCTGGGATTAAGCAGGTACTCGCTTTAGCTTTAGGAAAATCAGATAGTAAATATCTTGGCGTTTATTATCAAGGAGAACAAGAAATCGAACGTAAAACCATTGAAGATGTCCTTGCGAAGTATTTAACAGACTATATGATGCCGTCTGGTTATCAATATGTAAAAGAATTTCCTTTAACAATTAATGGAAAAATAGATCGACGAGCTTTACCAAAAATTTCCTATGATAATCAAATAAGATTTATAACACCGAGAAATGAAGTAGAAGACACAATGCTAGATATCGTTTGCGAAGTTCTTGAATTAGAAAAAACGAATATTTCAATACTAGAAAGTTTCTTTAGTATTGGTGGTGATTCTATTAAAGTAATTAAGTTGATTAGTTTGGTTAAAGCTAAGTTGGGATACAAGCTGACAATCAGTCAAGTATTTAAAAATAAAACGATTGAAAAAATAGCACAAATTATTGATGAAAACAAACACAATCAAGTACGAAGCAACGACCATCTAGAAGTAACTAAGCAACACTTTAATGATGTCAAAGAACAAAAATTAGCATATGCTCAGCAACTATACCAAAGAGCATCAAAGAACTCTTATAGAAACATCAAAATTAGATTTAAACTAAAAGAAACCATTGTTCCAGCACGAGTAGCAGCAGCCGTAGTGGCAGTAGTTGATCGACATGAAGTTCTTAGAACCAAAATTTATGAAGATTACCAAGTCGTAGATGAGCAAAAACTAGTAGTTACTTCAGATGAAATTGATACTGAAAGATATTTTAATCATGAATTTGATTTGAGCAAGGAAATTCCAATTAAAGTAAATATAACCAACGATGAATTCTGTTGTGTGATTGATCATATTGCTTTTGATGGCTGGTCTACTTCACTATTCTTAAAAGAAATTGAAGCATTTTATGACAAAAAAGAATTAGAACAATTGCCTTATCAATACAAGGATTATTCAGCTTGCCAATATAGCTTCTTGAACAGTGACCGCAAACAACAGCAATTGAAGTATTGGAAAAAAGAATTAGGGAACTTTAAAGGTGTTTATTTAGCTGACAAGATTACTTCTAAAAATCAGCAAATGGCTGGCGGAGATGAATATTTCCATATTGACGACAAACAATACGAAAAACTTCAACAGTTAATTAAGAAAAATGATTTGACCATGCATAACATTTTATTAAGTATTTTCTATTTAATGAGTGCAAAAATCACGAAGCAATCAAAAATTGCTATTGCCATCCCTACGCTCAATCGAAATGTTGCTGGAGTGGATAAGTTGATTGGATTGTTTGTCAATCAGTTATTGTTGCAGATCGAGATAAATGAAACAGATACGTTTATAACATTTGTAAACAAACTAAATGAAAAAGTTGTTTCAGCGCAAAGTAATCAGGATGTTCCACTTGAACAAGTGCTAGAGGAAAACAAGATTCAATTAAGCGGAAATACGCTATATTTTGGAATTCAAGGATTTAAGGGAGAAGCATTGAGTCATTCTAATTTGTTTGAAGGCATAAAAGAAATGAATCAACAAGTCCAAAAAGATGCTTTCAGCGATTTAACACTCTTTGTTTGGGGACAAACATTGGATTTCAATTATGCTAAAGATTTGTTCCAACCAGATCAAATAAAATTATTCATAGCTGTTTATCAAAGAATCGTTCACTTAATAATTGAAAATCCAATGATTCAAATAAAAGCTATTTTTCAGGAGGAAAATTAAATGTTAGTTGAAATGTTAAAAGGAAAAATTCACCGAGCAACGGTCACCGAAGCAGAACTTGATTATGTAGGAAGTATCACGATTGATGAAGCTTTGATGGAAGCAAGTCATATTTTTGAATATGAAAAAGTACAGATTGCCGATGTTGATAATGGTGAAAGGTTTGAAACATATGTTATTGCAGGACCAAGAGACTCAGGGATGATTTGTTTGAATGGGGCAGCAGCTAGATGCGTCTCTGTGGGAGATAAAATAATTATCATGAGCTACTGTCAGTTAAAAATTAGTGAGGTAACAGATAACAAACCGTATGTTGTTTTGGTTGATGAAGCGAATAAAGTTCAGCGGAAAGTTAGATACGAAAAGTATGGGTTACTAACAGAGGAGCTAAAATAAAAATGAAAGAAAGAAATTTTTTAAACCCAGTAACAGAAAACTTTCTCCACGCAATTGGCGTGGGGAAAGTTTCCTATGAGTTAGCAAAAAAATTTGATGTTGATCCCAAGCGTGCATTTGTAGCAGGTGTTCTTCATGATCTAGGGGGAGCCATTCCCGATAGCGATAGAGTTGAAGTAGCACAGCTTTATAGCATCCCGCTTTTTGAAGAAGAAAAAAAGATTCCAATGCTTGTTCATGCAAAACAAGGGGAATTTTTTGCCAGAAATTTGTTTGAAATCGAAGATACAGAAATATTAAATGCAATCCTTTACCATACGACTTGTATTGATAATGCTTCTTCATTCGTAAAAATTGTCTTTATTGCTGACAAAATACATTGGGATCGAAATGGCGAACCACCGTACCTAAATGGATTGCTAAAAGCACTCGAACAGTCACTGGATGAAGGCTGCAAGTATTTCCTAGAATGGCTATGGAAATCAGATTTATATGTGGTACATCCATTTTTGAGAAGAAGTTATGGATATTATATTCGAAATCAAACATTCCCATCTTTACAAAAAAACTTGTTAATGAACGAGAAAACAACTGAAATTACGTCAGAAATAAGAAAAAAATATTTTCTAAATGAAATTATTCGTGAATATGAAAAAATATTTGAAAGGACAGAGAATTCTTTAAACTTAGTCAAAAGCAATAATATTGATGCAGATGAAGCTTTTATTGCAGCAGCTTTAATGAATGCAAGCAATACGATTTTTGAAAACGAAAAAATAAAAGTTGCTTCCGCTCTTCAATTAGATCCCAACGCACCTAATCTAGCTGCACAAATTAATTATTATTTTGCTAAAAATGAATTTGCTGTAAAAAATCCTCGTATTTTAGAAACAATATTGAACGCTAAAGAGTAATCAAATAGTGACACAAATATCCAAAATGATTTTGTTGAAGAGGAATGAGCAGGAGGAGTAGGCAATGGTCGAATCAAAAGATTTTTTAGAACAAATTTTTGATTATGCAAATACAATACCTAATCAACTAGCTTTAGTTGATGATGAAAATGAATTAACCTATCTTGAAATGAAAGAAAAAATAGATGAGACGATTAGATTAGTAAAAAAATATCAACTTGATAATCAGTGTGTGGCTCTTCAGATACCAAGAAGTGTTTACTTTCCAATTATGGTTCTTGCGCTAACAAGATTGTCTGTCACCTTTATTCCACAAGATGTTACTCAGCCAAAGGAAAGACTTACCCAAATGGTTGAGACGGCTCAAGCGACAGTAATTATTTCTGTAAAAGATGGAAATTATCAGTTCCAAAAAGTTGCACAAGAAAAAAGTAAACGTACA
The DNA here is from genome assembly GCF_040887505.1 of Enterococcus sp. C50. Classification (NCBI taxonomy): domain Bacteria; kingdom Bacillati; phylum Bacillota; class Bacilli; order Lactobacillales; family Enterococcaceae; genus Enterococcus; species Enterococcus sp. C50. Next base: position 127,212 of record NZ_JBFOFW010000002.1, read on the forward strand.
GATGCGTGGGCAATTTATTTTACTTCTGGTTCTACAGGAAAGCCCAAAGCTGTAGAGATTCCTAGAGAAAATGTGATGAATACGGTCATATGGGAAAAAAATAAATTTGAAATTAGTGTGAAAGATAAAGTAGCAGCATATACACCTTATTCATTTGCAATCAGTTATATTGAACTTTTTTCAACTCTTTACTCTGGTGCGACACTTTATACAGTTAACGAATTAATTCGCCATGATTTAAATTTATTGGAAGAGTATTTAATCAAACATTCAATTACCTTTATGAATACTACAGCAGTGATTGGGGAACAAATAGTTAGGTGCATGAAGATTCCTAGTTTGAGAATATTAACTTTTTCAGGTCAAAGATTTCCTAATATCGATTTAAGTAAGGTATCATATAAAATTTTCAATGTTTATGGAAACACTGAATGCGGGGCTGCAACAATTAAAGAAATTAAGAATACCGATAAAAAAATTACTATTGGTGAGCCAGTATATCGAATGAATGCATTCATACTTGGTGAGCAAAATGAGATTCTTGCTGAAAATGAGGTTGGTGAGCTTTTTATTTATGGTCCACAAGTAGCGCTAGGGTATTACTTTAATCCTGAAGCTACATCAAAAACGTTTATAACTGTGAAAGACACAAATAATAAGCAGAAAATTAGGGGATATCGTACTGGGGACTTTGCACGGATACTAGCATCAGGTGAAATTGAATATCTTGGGAGACGTGATCGACAATACAAGATAAACGGTGTGAGAATTGATTTAGCAGAAATTGAAGAAGCATTACAACGTGTTATTTCTCAGCTACAGCAAAGTTATGTGGCTGTCAGAGAAAATCGTATTTACTGTTGGATTAGTAGCAAAGAAATTGAGAATGAGAAGCTAATTCTGAAACAACTAAATCACTATTTACCAGATGTAATGATCCCTACCAGAATCAGTCAGATAGAATCACTACCACTTAATGGCAATGGAAAAACGGATGAAAGCCAGCTTTTCGCTGAGCTGTCAGAACAAGTGAAAGTGGTGGATCAGCGTCACATCAGTAAAAAGCAAGAAAAGATAGAAGCGTATCTAACGACAGCTTGGGCGCAAATTTTAAATATTAATGAAGAAAAAATCACTTTTGATAGTGATTTTAAAAAATTAGGTGCCAGTTCCCTACAAATAATGGAATTAGGTGTTAAAATTTTACAAGATAGAAATCAAAAAGTTAATTTTGTAGAACTGCACAAACAAAGTAAGCTTTGTGATATGGCTATGTTGTTGTTAGAAGAAAACAATTTTCAGTCGATTTATACTTTTGTAGCTAGGACAGCCAAAATGAAGGGAAATCCAGGTCTATTCATTGTCCATTCAGGAAATACTGGCAGTGATGTTTATCGCCCCTTGTTTGAAAAAATCATTACGCCAGAATTTCCTATCTATGTTATTGAGCCTCATAACTTACTTACATCAGGAAAACGAATTGATGGAATTGAAAATATTGCAAAGTATTACAGCGAACTTATTGAGAATTTTGTTCCAGAAAAAGAGAACGATCAGATTAAACTAATGGGTTGGAGTTATGGTGGAGTAGTTGCTAGTGAAATTTGCCATCAGTTAATGGCAAATAGAAAGTATAAGGAAGTTACAGAACTAATCATTCTAGATTCTCCGTTTTATTTAAATCTAGAAGACGTAAAATTGGCACAAACAAGAGAAAAAAATGGTTACTATCGAAAATATTTCGAAGAAACACATATTTTTAAAAATAGAGATCAGAAAAATATTACAACAGAACGATTGATTAAAAATAATCATGATGTTTTTCAAGATTTAATTGACTACGAACCTAAGACGCTGGCGGTACCAACTATTTTTGTCCGAAGTATGGTGGAAGAACGTCCGTTAAGCAACCAACAAATCTGTAGGTTGTTTAGTAATAATCGAATAATTGATGTATTTTCAAGACATGATTATTTATTTGTTGAGGAAGAGACTGCTCTGATAATCAAAAAACTTCTTCAACTTATACCTGAAGGAGGTTCTGAAAAATGAAAAGAGTATTGATTGCTCCGATTGATACGCTGTTATTTGAAGAAGTGATGACGTTTGTGAGAGGCGCTTCGCGAAGCCGATATGATTATGTAGGTAATTTTTATAGAAAAGAGGATCAATATAACTCGGCTTTAGCCTATGTATTACTTTGTTTAGCAACTGAAAAATTAGTTGGAGAAATTAAGATAGGGGCTAATGGAAAGCCTTATCTGGAAGAAATGAATTGTCATATTTCAATTTCTCATACAAATAAATTAGTTAGCATCGGAATTTCGAATGAAAACATCGGAATTGATTGTGAGATGGAATCAAATATTAACGATGTGATCGTCAATGAAGTTTTTTCAATAAGTGAAAAGACACAAGTGATGAAGAATGATTTTCTAAAAGTAGTTTTCTGGACTGCTAAAGAGGCAATCAGTAAACTGTATAATGAAGACTGGTACTCTTCGCCATCAACCGAATTAATCTACAACGCTAATGGTGAATTAAAAGATGCAGTTAGTAGTGAAGTCTATCTTCATCAGTATTCTTTTCGTAAAGGGTGTATTTGTGTCGCAAGTGTAAGTCCTGACCAACCATCCTTTCAACTAGTAACGGAAAAAGAAATCAGTGAATTTTTAGATAATTTCGCCAAACTTTTCTCGAAAAATTGACAAGTTAAGTGATTTCATCCTGCATTGCTTTATTTTTTAGAAATGTCTATAATTGTAATGATACTGACGAGCATTTTGTTCTGTTGGAACAGAGAATAACTTGAATGGAGTTAATATTAGCATGGTACAATCAATCAATACAAAAGTCGATTTAACAGTCAATGCTACTTCTTATTTAGGAATTACTGAATATGGGAAAATCATGATTGGTGATAAAGGGTTTGAATTTTATAATGAAAGAGATGCACGTAAGTTTGTTCAAATCCCTTGGGAAGAAGTTGATTACGTGATTGCTTCTGTAATGTTTAAGGGTAAATGGATACCTCGGTATGCTATTCAAACAAAAAGAAATGGTACGTACTCTTTTTCCTCAAAAAAACCAAAAGTCGTTTTAAGAGCAGTCCGTAATTATGTTGATCCTGATCACATGGTCAAATCTTTGAGTCTCTTTGATGTTGTTAAGAGAGGCGTTCGCAATATCTTTAAACGTAAATAAAAAAGAACGAGTGATTTTTCTGTTAGGAAAAGTTACTCGTTCTTTTTCTGTTTTGTTCTTGGAGTAAAATTCAATCATTTGCTCGTAAGAAAATCATTATGATAAAATTATCTTGTAAAGAAGGGGGTTAGATTATGGGTTGGTTATGGACACTAATCGTTGGCGCAATTATTGGAGCAATTGCTGGCGCCATCACAAACAGAGGAAATTCAATGGGCTGCATTACAAATATCATCGCAGGATTGATTGGTTCAAGTATTGGTCAAGCGATTTTTGGCGACTGGGGACCAAGTGCTGCAGGCATGGCGATTGTGCCTTCAATTTTAGGCGCAGTTATTTTAGTTGCAGTTGTTTCATTTTTCTTTGGGAAAAAAGCATAAGTTTTTAAATAGAAAAAGCAATGATTCGATTGTTTTTTGTTGGAAAAGAATTTGTTTGGCGTTTGCTGAACAAATTCTTTTTTCTTTTTGCTGAGGAAAGAAAGTTAACAAATTTTTTTCATTCATATTCATACGAGAAACAACAATAATTTGCTATAATAGAAAAAAGAAAGTAAAGAAAGAAGGATTTTATTGATGATGGTACGTGTTGAAAAACTACGCAAAAAAATGCAAGAAGAAAATTTGGATTCATTTTTAGTTACAAGTCCCTATAACCTTCGTTACTTGACCAATTTCACAGGTACTACTGGTTTAGCAGTTATCACGTTGGACAAAGCATTCTTTATTACAGATTTCCGTTACACAGAACAAGCTGCTAATCAAGCACAAGGTTTTGAAATTATTAAAAACGTTGGCCCGATTTTTGATGAAGTAGCTGATTTAGTGAAAAGAGAAAACTTAAATGCTTTAGCGTTCGAAGAAACAACGGTATCCTTCTTAGAATATTCTGTGTTAGAAGAAATTATCAATGCAGAATTGATCCCAGTTAGTGGAATGATTGAAGAGTTACGCGAAGTAAAAGACGAAGAAGAGATCGCGATTATTGAAAAAGCATGTAGCATTGCTGATATGGCTTATGACCATATTCTAAAAATGATTCGACCAGGAATGACTGAAATCGAAGTAGCAAATCAGGTTGATTTCTACATGCGTTCGTTAGGTGCAACGAGCGTTTCGTTTGATACGATTGTTGCCAGTGGGTTACGTTCAGCCATGCCTCATGGTGTAGCGAGTGAAAAAGTAATCGAGCAAGGTGACTTGATTACGTTGGACTTTGGTTGTTATTATCAAGGATATGTTTCTGATATGACTCGGACGTTTGCTATTGGTGATCCTGGTGAAAAGTTAAAAGAAATCTATCAAATCGTGTTAGATGCACAGCTTGCTGTCTTAGATGCAGCAAAACCTGGACTTACAGGTATCCAACTAGATGCGGTAGCACGTGACTATATTACAAAATATGGGTACGGTGAAGCGTTCGGTCATTCGACTGGACATGGTATCGGGTTAGAAATTCATGAAGGTCCAAATGTTTCTTCTCGTGCAGAAAAACAATTTGTTCCTGGAAATGTTATCACTGATGAGCCTGGAATTTACTTGCCAGGAATTGGTGGCGTTCGAATTGAAGATGATTTATTAATTACAAAAGATGGAAATCGTGTGCTGACTCACTCACCAAAAGAATTAATTATTCTATAGTTTCACCCGATGTTTAAAAATTTCTTTTCCTGCTTGGCACACCGACTTTTGTTATAGAAAATAGCTAGATTTAGTGATACACTATAGAAGGACTTTTACGCATGTAGAAGATAGCAGAGCTGGGAGTTTTTCTCCGTAAAGAATTAGGAGGCTATTTATGATTTCTGTAAATGATTTCAAAACAGGACTAACAATTGAAGTGGATGGCGGGATTTGGCGAGTGATTGAATTCCAACATGTTAAGCCAGGAAAAGGTGCTGCATTTGTTCGTTCAAAATTAAAAAACTTGCGTACAGGCGGCGTACAGGAAAAAACTTTTCGTGCTGGAGAAAAAGTAGCAAAAGCTCAAATCAGTAATCGAAAAATGCAATATCTTTATGAAAGTGCAGGAAGCCATGTTTTCATGGATTTAGAAACCTATGAACAAATTGAAATTCCTGAAGAACAGATTAAAGATGAATTGAAGTATATTTTAGAAAACATGGAAGTTAACATTATCATGTATGACACAGAAATTTTAGGTCTTGAGTTACCCAATACAGTTATTCTCGAGGTTGCTGAAACGGATCCGAACATCAAAGGAGATACATCTTCTGGCGGAACGAAACCAGCAATTATGGAAACTGGGTTAACGGTTAATGTACCTTTCTTTGTGAACCAAGGAGATAAACTGATTGTTAATACCGGAGACGGTTCATATGTATCTCGTGCTTAGGTAAAAGGAGGAAGAAAAATGGCAGAAGAAAAAAATCTTGTCTTAAACGCAAATCAAGATTTAGGAGAAATTGTTATTGCTCCTGAAGTTATTGAAGTAATTATTGGAATTGCAGCTTCTAAAGTAGAAGGTGTATATGGCATGCGTGGTACTTTTGCTAGCAATGTAACTGAACTATTGGGTCGCGCAGCTCATGGTAAAGGTGTCTATCTTGCGAATGAAGAAGATGGCTTAAAAGTAGATATTTATTGCTATTTAGAATACGGAGTATCGGTTCCCAAAGTGGCAATGGAGATGCAAGAACGTGTTGTCCAACAAGTTTTATTTATGACAGACGTGGCTTTAGCTGAAGTGAATATTCACGTGGTAGCAGTGGTACCTGAAAAATTAGAACAACCCGCACTGGAAGAACTTTTTGAAGACGATGAGGACGAAAATGAATAAAGAAATATCAAGACATAAGATTCGTGAAATGGCGTTGCAAGCACTATTTCCACTAGATTTCAATGCAGATTTAACAAAAGAAGATGCAATCATGCATGCAATTGAGTTAGATCAGCGTGAATTGATTAATGAGGAAGAATCAGAATTTGTTCCGGTTTATCTGGACACACTAGTTGGTGGTGTGTGTGCGAAAAAAGATGAATTAGATCAAATGATTGAAAAACATTTAAAAAATAATTGGCGTATCAATCGAATTTCAAAAATGGATTTAGTTATCTTGCGCATTGCAATCTTTGAAATGAAATATGTGACCGATGTTCCAGCTCCAGTTGCTTTAAATGAAGCAATCGAGTTAACGAAAACATTTAGTGATGATCGTTCACGCAAATTTGTGAACGGCGTATTATCCAATATTTTAAATGAAATGGAAGCTGGGGCATAGGCCCTAGCTTTTTTTTGAGAAATAAAAATCATTGTTATTGGGTAATCAAATTCTATGGTAGAATAAAAAGACAAAAAGTTCAGGGAGTGGTTCTATGGCAGTCACAATCAATGGAAAAGAATTAGCAGAAAAAATGCAAACAGAAATTGCTGAAAAAGTGCATGAACTCAATGAAGTTGGTATCCATCCTGGTCTAGTTGTTTTATTAGTAGGAGAAAACCAAGCAAGTCAAGTTTATGTTCGAAATAAAGAACGAGTTGCAAAAGAAATTGGTATCCACTCAAAAGTAGAACGTTATCCAGAAACCATTTCTGAAGAAGAATTACTTTTAGAAATTGAAAAATATAATCAAGATCCATTATTCCATGGAATCTTAGTACAATTACCTCTACCAAAACATATCAACGAAGAACAAGTATTATTGGCAATCCGACCTGAAAAAGATGTCGATGGATTCCACCCAATGAATCTTGGTCGTTTATTTGCTGGTGATCCAGACATGATTCCTTGTACACCATATGGAATTATGAAAATGTTTGAAGCTTACTCGATTGATCCTGCTGGGAAGCGAGCCGTTGTAATTGGGCGTAGTAATATCGTTGGTAAGCCAATGGGACAGTTATTATTGATGGCAGATGCGACAGTTACCATTGCACATTCAAAAACAAAAGACTTACCAGCGCTTGCGCGTGAGGCAGATATTTTAGTTGTTGCGATTGGACGCGGTCATTTTGTAACAAAAGAATTTATCAAACCAGGTGCAGTAGTAATTGATGTGGGAATGAATCGAAATGAAGAAGGCAAACTAATTGGGGATGTCAAGTTTGATGAAGTCGAGCCATTAGCAAGCTATATCACGCCAGTACCTCGAGGTGTTGGGCCAATGACCATTACAATGTTGATGTATCAAACAGTTAAGTCTGCTGAAGCTTTTGGAGCAGGTGAGTAAATGACGCAAGAATATTTAACAGTAACGTCGTTGACTAAATATCTAAAAAGAAAATTTGATTTAGATCCTTATTTGGAACGAGTGTATTTGACTGGCGAAATTTCTAACTTTCGCCTGCGGGCAAACGCGCATCAATATTTCAGCTTGAAAGACGATCATGCAAAAATCTCGGCAATTATGTTTAAAGGCGCGTTTCAAAAACTTAAATTCCAACCAAAAGAGGGAATGAAGGTTTTAGTCGTCGGTCGAATTTCACTTTATGAAGCTGGTGGTTCTTACCAAATCTATGTGGAGCATATGGAACCAGATGGTGTCGGTGCACTGTATCAAGCGCTAGAAGAAAGAAAAGAAAAATTGATGAAAGAAGGTCTGTTTCAAGGACCTAAAAAACCGCTACCTCGTTTTCCTAAGCGAATTGCTGTCCTAACTAGTCCTAGTGGTGCAGTTATTCGGGATATTATTACGACGGTGAAAAGACGTTATCCAATTGCGCAGTTAGTATTGTTTCCGACTGTAGTTCAGGGCAATCAGGCGGCAGACGATGTTGTGAAAAATATTGAACGAGTGGAAGCGCTAGGCAATTTTGATACGATGATAATTGGTCGCGGTGGGGGATCAATTGAAGATCTTTGGCCTTTTAATGAAGAACGGGTAGCCAGGGCGATTTATGCGGCAAATACGCCGATTATCTCTTCTGTCGGGCATGAAACAGATACAACAATTGCTGATTTAGTTGCAGATGTGCGGGCTGCAACCCCAACGGCAGCAGCTGAATTAGCGGTGCCGGTTTTATCAGAAGTATTGTTGAAAATCAAAGAACGACAAGCCCGATTAGAGCAAGCTTTTTCGCGTCAAATTCAAACGAAACAACAGCGTTTTGAACATTCGAGACAGTCGTATGTTTTCAGACAACCAGAACGCCTGTATGAAGGACAAACAATCAAATTAGATCACTTCAAGCAACGTTTACAACAAGCCGCGCAACAAGTTTATTATGAAAAGGAAAAGCAAGTTATTTCTCTTAAACATCAGCTCGAACAAGTAGCTCCTGATTATCGTGTAAAAACAGCTAAGCAAGAAACCGATTATCTACAACAGCGTTTGAAAGAAAAAATGGAACAATATATGCAACAACAAAAAAGCCATTTTCAAACAGCTGTTCAATCCCTTGATTTACTAAGCCCGTTGAAAATCATGGGCCGAGGTTACAGCTATACGACATTACCTAATAATCAAGTAGCTAAAAGTGTGACAGAAATCCAACAAGGAGAACTACTGACTGTTCACTACCAAGATGGGCAAGTTATTACAAAAGTCCAAGAAATCGAAGAAGGAGAATAACCGATGGAAAATCCAACATTTGAAGAATCATTGCAAGAATTAGAAAAAATCGTTGTGCAATTAGAGCAAGGCGATGTACCTTTGGAAAAAGCATTAGACGCATTTAAACGCGGAATGGAACTAAGTAAACAATGTCAAGATACACTGACAAAAGCAGAAGAAACCTTGACTAAGATGATGACTGAAACAAACGAAGAAGTTGCTTTTGGTGAGAGCGAGGAAGCTTGATGCAATTAACCGAATTTTCAGCAACCAATTTACCAATGGTTGAACAAGAAATCACCCAATTTTTAATGGAATATACAACTGATGAAGCATTGAAGGAGAGTATGCTTTATTCGATTAATGCTGGTGGAAAACGAATTAGACCATTACTACTTTTAGCGACAGCAAGTTCCTTTGGTGAAACATTATCTACTCCCATATATCAAGTAGCAGGGGCTCTTGAAATGGTTCATACGTACTCATTAATCCATGATGATCTACCTGCAATGGACAATGATGATTTACGTAGAGGAAAACCGACAAACCATAAAGTTTTTGGTGAAGCAATTGCTATTTTGGCTGGAGATGGCCTGTTGACAGGGGCGTTTCAATTAATTAGTTTGACACAACTAGAACCCTTAAAAAAGTTATTGCTTATCCAACAATTGGCAAGTAATAGTGGGGCTCAAGGAATGGTAGCCGGGCAAACGGCAGATATTTTAGGTGAAAAACAAGAATTGACTATAGAAGAACTTGCCTTTGTCCATGAACGAAAAACGGGTCGCTTGATTCGCTATGCGTTGTTAGCAGGTGGTGTTTTAGCTAATCAGCCAGAAGAAGTTTTGATGTGTTTACAAAAATTGGCTGGACATCTCGGACTTGCTTTTCAAATTCGGGATGATCTATTAGATGTGGTGAGTACAACCGAAAAATTAGGTAAGACAGCTGGTAAAGATGCGCAAGAAGGAAAAAATACGTATCCGCGTTTACTAGGAATTGAAAAAACGTATGCAGCTTTAGCAAATGAAATCCAACAAGCCAATGAATTGGTTACACAGTTAGAAAAAGATGTTTTAGTATTTGATGGCGAGTTGCTACGTCAATTAATCAGACAATTTGATATGGAGAAATGAGGAAAAAAATGGAAAAAGAACGTGTAGACGTTTTGGCCGTTAAACAAGGACTTTTTGAAACAAGAGAACAAGCAAAACGCTCTGTCATGGCTGGGTTAATTTATAACGAAAAGAATGAACGCTTTGATAAACCGGGTGAAAAGATTCCTGTAACGAATGAATTGAAAATCAAAGGGAAAAAATTACCGTATGTTTCTCGTGGTGGTCTTAAACTAGAAAAAGCTTTAAAAGCTTTTGATCTAACTGTTCAAGATAAAATTTTATTAGATATTGGTGCTTCTACTGGAGGATTCACAGACGCGGCATTACAAAATGGTGCAAAAATGAGCTACGCCTTAGATGTTGGGTACAACCAACTTGCTTGGAAAATTCGTCAAGATCCACGAGTAGTCGTGATGGAGCGCGTCAACTTTCGTTACTCAAAACCAGAAGATTTTGAACAGGGCGTACCAGAAGTAGCAGTGATTGATGTTTCTTTTATTTCACTGAAATTAATGTTACCGCCTCTACATGCAATTCTGGCCGATCAGGGAGAAGTCGTTACGCTGATTAAGCCTCAATTTGAAGCTGGCAGAGAAGCCGTCGGGAAAAATGGAATTGTTCGAAATGCTCAAACGCACCAAAAAGTAATCGAAGACACATTAGTTTTTGCAATGGCGAGTGGTTACGATGTCTTAGAACTGAGTTTCTCACCAATTACAGGTGGCGAAGGAAACATCGAATTCTTGGCACATCTCCAAAAAGTTTCTGGTAAAGGAACAATGAGTCCGACAATTGATATTTCAGCAGTTGTCACTAAGGCACATGAACAATTTGAACAAAAGTAAGCGGTTTGCAGATTTCTTCTTTCTTAAGCCGAAAAAATAAGCTATCATTAACAAGAAGAATGAGCTAAGGAGCGAAAAGCAATGAGAAAAAAAGATCGACACCGTTTGATTACTCGATTATTGAGCGAACGTGATATCCGGAAACAAGAAGAGTTTGTCGAAATTTTGAAAAACAAAGGGATTTCTGTGACTCAAGCCACTATTTCTCGGGATATTAAAGAACTAAAGTTGATTAAAGTTCCCGCTTCTGATGGTGGTTATCGTTATAGTTTGCCGGCAGAAACAAGTGAAGATGTTCAAACAAAATTAGAAAAAATTTTAAAAGATGCTTTTGTTGCAGTGGATCAAATGGAAAAATTTGTCATTTTGAAAACATTACCTGGGAATGCTTCTGCAGCGGCGAACCTAATCGATAAGTGCTACAAGAAAGAACTATTTTCGATCATTAATGATGACGATAATGTTTTGATGATTACACGCACAGAAGAAGATGCAGTGTCATTAAAAAAAGATTTCTTACATTACTTGTAATTAAGGGGTGATTGCTGTGTTACAAGAAATTAGTATTACCAACTTTGCGATTATTCCCGAGTTGCAATTGTCTTTTCACGAAGGGATGACGGCACTAACTGGCGAAACTGGAGCTGGGAAATCAATCATCATTGATGCTTTGGGATTACTAGCAGGTGGTCGCGGCTCAAGTGATTATATTCGTCAAGGTGCAGATAAGTGTATTCTTGAAGGCCTTTTTGAGTTGCCTAAACAGCCGGGATTTTCTGATTTAATGGAAGAATTAGGAATTGAATCAGATGAAGATAACCTAATCGTTCGACGAGATATGGCTTTGACAGGTAAAAATATTTGTCGCGTCAATGGACACATTGTGACTTTGGCAAATTTACGACGAATTGGCGCTTTTTTAGTTGATATTCAAGGACAAAATGAACATCAAGAACTATTACAGCCTGAATCACATTTAATCTTACTAGATCGATTCGGTGATACAGCCTTCCAACAGAAGAAAAAAATGTATCAAAAATTATACGGACATTATCGAACGTTAGAAGCTAAAGTGCGAAAAGTTCAGCAAAATGAGAAGTCTTTTGTTCAGCGTATGGATATGCTTCATTTTCAGCAAGAAGAGATTGCGGCTGCGAAGCTTCAACTAGGTGAAGAAGAACGATTAGTTGAGGAACGCGATAAATTAAGTAATTATCAGAAAATCGTGGATAGCTTGAATGCTGGATATGGCGCGCTGGATAATGGTGAGCAGAGTAGCGTGGATGGAATTGGACGAGCGGTTTCAGAAATGCAGGGGATTGCACATTTAGATCCAGAGTATGAAGCGATTTTTGAGAACATTCAAAATGCGTACTACTTGTTACAAGATGCAGTTGGAGATATGAGTCGTCAAATTGATCATTTGGAACTTGATGATAATCGCTTGGAAGAGGTAAATCAGCGATTAGAAGTAATCCGTCAATTGAAACGAAAATATGGCGAGTCAATTGAAGCAATCTTAACTTACTATGAGGATATCACCAAAGAGTTAGGTGACTCTGATTTTTCTGAGGGTCAGTTAGAGAAAATGAAAAAAGAACTCGAAGAAAAGGCAACAGAACTTCATCAGCAAGCGATGATTTTGCGTGAGCAACGACAAAAAATTGCTAAGGAACTTGAGACGTCAATTTTACAAGAACTAAAAGGGTTGTACATGGAAAATACAGAGTTTGAAGTTCGTTTTGCTAAACAAGAAACAACCTTTGATCAAAATGGATTTGACCAAGTTGAATTTTACATAACGACAAATCCTGGTGAACCATTAAAACCTTTAGTGAAAGTTGCTTCTGGAGGAGAATTATCTCGAATGTTATTAGCGTTAAAAACGATTTTTTCTTCGGAACAAGGCGTGACAAGTATTATTTTTGATGAGGTAGATACTGGGGTAAGTGGTCGAGTGGCGCAAGCAATCGCAGACAAAATTGCGCAGATTTCAAAACATTCTCAAGTTTTGTGTATCACGCATCTTCCGCAAGTTGCAGCGGTTGCTGATTACCAATACTATATTGTGAAAGATGTTGTTGCAGGTCGAACACAAACTTCAGTTTCAGAACTTGCTGAACCACAAAGAATTGAAGAAATTGCTCGGATGCTAGCTGGAAGTGAAATTACGCCATTGACGATTGAGCATGCCAAAGAGTTATTGAAAATGGCAAAAAAAAATCATAATAAATAAAAAAGAGCACCAGCTCTCTCTTGAAAGCAAGAGAATAGCTGGTGCTTCTTTTTTTATAATACGCTCATTACAGCAGTTAGTACAACTGACCCAACAGTTAAAATCAGCATTGTCCAAATCACTACTTTTGTTACTTTAGAAAAAGTACTTGTTTGCTTTTTATTATTCATCGCGTTCATCCTTAAGTTAGATTCATTAGCAATAGTGTACAACCTTTTGTGTTTTTGTTCAAGTTACGAAGTAAATTTTTCGTTGTTAAAAATAAAATATTTAAGAATGACTTTTTAAAACGGTGGTTCACAGATGAAAATTATGATAAGCTCTTTTTTAGATGTTGTCTAATTAGTAACAGCTGTCAAGTTATTTACTAGTTTCTACTATAAAAATAATCTGACTGTAATAGACAAGAAACAAAAGTGATGGTCTGAAAATGATAATCACAATAAATTAAATAAAATGAAATAGTTGTGTAAAGTATTTGCAGTATACTTAGAGCAATTAGAAAGAAGGAGTTTTCATCACATGGGTACTTTTACACCAATTGTATTATTTTGGTATATCTTTCCGGCAATCGTTTTATTTGGCTGCCAATTTTTAGTGCGAATCTTTGCATTGAATCGCCGCTTTAATTTAAAGGCTCCTGATTTATCTGTCCCATTTCTGTGGGGAGGAATGCATGAACTCTCAAGAAATATGGGCACAATTTCAGTTTTACCCTTTTTTATTATTTCTGTACTACTTTTAGGAATTTGTATTGCAGTTTTTCAGGCATACTATTATGAAGAAATTGTTTATTCACGTTATCTGAAAATGACGTGGCGGTTAACTTTTTTGCTAACAATCATTTTGTATTTAGTACTCATTGTGTTCAACATTGTGAGTTATTTATAACGTCAAAAAAGCTGTGGAAAGTCTTTTAAAAGATTTTTCGCAGCTTGATTTTTTAAAAAATAGTTAATGTAAAAAAAGTTCGTCTCAGATTTTCCAGAAAAGGTGGTAGAAAGTGGGGGATTGTGGTAGACTAATTTTAGTTAGTGGAGGAATGGGGGTAGTTTCAATGTTTATGGGCGAATATCGGCATAATATTGACACAAAAGGTCGTTTGATCGTGCCTTCAAAACTTCGTGATGAGCTTGGTGAAAAGTTCGTACTAACTCGTGGTTTAGATGGCTGTCTTTTTGGCTATCCAATGAGCGAGTGGGAAAACTTAGAAGATAAGCTTAGCGAAATGCCGTTAACCAAAAAAGATGCACGTACTTTTGTGCGGTTTTTTTATTCGGCTGCCACTGAATGCGAACTTGATAAACAAGGTCGTATCAACATTCCCAGCACTTTGAGAAGTCATGCAAGTCTAGAAAAAGAATGCGTAGTGATTGGTGTTTCAAATCGAATCGAAATTTGGGACGAATCACGTTGGCAAACATTTTCTGATGAAGCTGAGAGTAACTTCGATGAAATTGCTGAAAATATGATTGATTTTGGACTATAGAATAGGAAGAGGCTGACCAATGACTGAAACATTTCAACACTATACAGTCATGTTGAAGGAAACCGTAAATGGCTTAAACATTAAACCAAACGGGACTTATGTAGACTGTACTTTAGGCGGTGCCGGACATAGTGAATATTTACTAAGCCAATTGAACACCGATGGGCATCTTTATGCTTTTGATCAGGATCAAAAGGCAATTGACCATGCAAAACAACGGTTAGCGCCATATGTTGAAAAAGGAATGGTTACTTTTATCAAGGCTAATTTTAGGGAGTTAGAACTTCAGTTAGCTGAACGAGAAGTGACAGAAGTCGATGGGATTTTGTATGACTTAGGTGTTTCTTCACCTCAATTAGATGAGGCCGAACGTGGGTTTAGTTACCACCAGGATGCACCATTAGATATGCGGATGGATCAGTCAGCACCAATTTCTGCTTTTCATGTCATCAATGAATATTCTTATCAAGAACTGGTAAAAATTTTCTTTCGTTATGGCGAAGAAAAATTTTCGAAACAAATCGCTCGTGAAATTGAGCGTGTACGAAAAGAAAAGCCAATCGAAACAACTGGCGAATTAGTTGAAATCATCAAACGCGTGATTCCAGCCCCAGCTAGGAGAAAAGGTGGTCATCCTGCAAAAAGAATTTTCCAAGCAGTTCGAATTGCGGTAAATGATGAACTTGGAGCAGAAGAAACTTCTTTAGAACAAGCAATCAAATTATTGAAATTAAATGGTCGAATCAGTGCGATTACGTTCCATTCATTAGAAGATCGAATCGTTAAAAGTTTATTCAAAGAATACAGTACAGTTAGAGATCTACCACCAGGATTACCAGTTGTTCCTGAGGAGTTTCAACCGGAATTAAAAGTAATCACTAGAAAGCCAATCCTTCCATCAGAAGAAGAATTAGCAGAAAACAATCGTTCACGTAGTGCAAAACTGCGAATTGCGGAAAAAATACGAGTGACAGAGGAGTAGAATAATGGCAGAACTAAAAAGAGCACATGAATATCCATATGATTTCCCCGACATGGTGGATCAAGCTGAACAACTGCCAGATTCTAGTCAAGAAGTTGTTCTACCTCAATCACCTGCTAGACGATTGAAACGAATTTCTAATTTAGAAAAATTAGTTATCAGTGGTTTAATTGTTATGCTAATTTCTTTGTCCGTTTTGACAATTATGTTAAGAACCAACATTAGTGGTGCTGAACAAGCAATTACTTCGATCCAAACGGATATTACTGAAAAGAAAACAGAAAAAACAACTTTGGAACAAGAAAAGAATGAACTTTCGCGTACAGAACGCGTAAAACAAATCGCAGAAGAAAAAGGATTGTCAATTAATGACGACAATTTAAGGAAAGTGAAGTAAATGAGTCTTAAAAATAAATTTCGGCGGTTTATGGAAAAGAAAAATCAAAATCCGATGAACAATCGCAAAAAAGTAGGTATCATTTTATTTGCTACGAGTATTGGGTTGTTCTTTTTATTTGCCGTCCGTTTCTCGTACATTATAATAGGTGGTCACGTGGCTGGTACTTCGTTATCTGAAAAAACAGAGCAGCTTTACCGAGGAAGTGAAGTTGTGCAGGCGAAACGAGGCACAATCTATGACCGAAATGGTATTGCAATTGCTGAAGATGCGACCTCTTATTCCATCAAAGCAATTCTTTCAAAAACATATACATCTGAAAATAAAAAACTTTATGCTCAAGAGAAAGATTTTAGTAAAATCGCAACAATTTTAAGTGATAATTTATCAATTAAGAAAAATGCCGCACTAAAAATCTTGCAAAATGGAGCGGATAATGAGTTATATCAAGTTGAATTTGGTAATTACGGACAGAATATCACGCAGGAAACAAAGCAGACGATTGAGTCACAAATGAAAAAGGCTGGTTTAGCTGGTCTTTATTTTGATTCTCACAAGTCTCGCATGTATCCAAATGGTGTATTTTCTTCCCACTTTATTGGATTTGCAATTCCTAATAAGGAAGGCAATGGGCTAGTCGGTAGTTTGGGATTAGAATCCGCTTATAATGATATTTTAACTGGGAAAGATGGCAAGATCGTTTATCAAAAAGATAAATATCAAAATCCTTTACCAGGAACGGTTGCTGATGAAGTTGCTTCTAAAGATGGTCAGGATATCTACACCACTCTAGATAGTAGATTACAAAGTTATTTAGAAACTTTGATGGATCAAGTCAATCAAGAATATCAACCTGAAGAGCTGACTGCTGTTTTAATGGAAGCTAAAACTGGTGAAATCGTAGCAATGGGTCAACGCCCTACCTTTAACCCCGAAACAATGGAGGGGCTAAATGACGAAAATGCTGTTTGGCGTAATTTCTTAGTACAGGATCGGTATGAACCAGGTTCGACAATGAAAGTCTTTACGACTGCTGCGGCTATCGAAGAAGGCGAGTACAACGAAAACGAAACATTTGTTTCTGGTAAAATCGCTGTGGCTGATGCAACTATCAATGACCATGACTTTGGTGAAAAAGGTGTATTGACAATGCGTCAAGCACTATCTTGGTCAAGTAACGTGGGAATGGTTATTTTAGAACAAAGACTAGGTGGACGTTGGTACAACTACCTTCAAAAACTTGGCTTTGGTCAAAGTACTCACTCTGGACTAGACGACGAAAATGCAGGCACATTGCCAACAGAAAATATTGTTGACCGAGCAATGAGTGCATATGGTCAAGCAGTTGGTGTAACTAATTTTCAAATGATGAAGGCATTTTCTTCAATCGCTAACAATGGAACGATGCTTCAACCTAGATTCATCAGTAAAATCGTTGATCCACAAACTGGAGAAGAACGAACAACTCAGACAGAAGTATTAGGACAACCATATTCAAAAGAAACGACAGAAAAAGTACGTGAATATATGCGTGATGTTGTTGAAAGTGAAAATTACGGAAGTGCTTATGGTGTTTATTCTGTACCAGGGTATAACGTATCAGCAAAAACTGGTACAGCACAGATTGCTTCTGACTCTGGTGGTTATCAAGTTGGAGATACTTCTTATCTTTATTCAATCGTTGAAATGGTTCCTTCAGAAGATCCTGAATATGTTCTTTATCTAACGATGAAACATCCAAAAACATATGATCGAATGGCTTTAGCAAAAATTGCAAATCCATTAATGAAACGTGCGATGGACTTCAAAGAAACAGAAGGCGACACCAAAGAAACGACGGATCAAACAGAAAAAGTAGTGGTTGCTGATTACCGCAATTTAGAATCAGATATTGCTGCGGCTGATGCGCAAAAGAGCGGCTTACAGCCAGTAGTGATTGGTAACGGAAAGAAAGTTATCAAGCAATCAACTTCCAACGGCGACAAACTCATTCTGGGAGAAAAATTGATTCTACAAACGGGTGGCGATGAACTGATGCCTGATGTTACTGGTTGGTCAAAAGCCGATATTATGAAGTTAGGCAAAATTCTTGGCATTGAAGTCACTTTTGATGGTGATGGTTATTGTACCGAGCAAAGTCTCGCGCCGTATGAAAAAATTACCGATAAAAAATTACACTTTACTTTAAAAGAGTAAGAAAAGAAATAGGAGAGAAAAAAGCATGGAATGGACACAAGCATTAATTCCCATTGTGAGTAGCTTTGCGATGACAGTTGCAGTAATGCCATTGTTTATTGGCTACTTTCAAATGAAAAAACAAGGACAGGCGATTCGTGAAGAAGGACCTAAATGGCATAACATCAAAGCCGGGACTCCGACGATGGGTGGCTTAGTGTTCCTAATTGCAGCAATCTTAACTGGCATCTGGGTGGGAGCATGGCAAAACCAGCTAACACCCATACTCTTTATTTTGTTATTTGTTTTAGCGTTATATGGTGCCATTGGTTTTTTAGATGACTTCATTAAAGTTTTTAAAAAAAGAAATATGGGATTAAATTCCATTCAAAAATTGATTGGTCAAATTGTTGGAGGAGTAGCTTTTTATCTCGTTTATCGTTCAGAAGGTTACCCAGGTGTACTTAACTTTTTTGGATTAGAAATTAGCTTAGGAATTCTCTATGGGCTATTCGCCATTTTCTGGTTGGTTGGGTTCTCAAATGCAGTGAATTTGACGGATGGAATCGATGGCTTAGTTGCAGGACTAGGAACGATTTCTTTTGCAACTTATGCCCTTATTGCTTGGCATCAAAATCAACTAGATGTTTTGATTATTTGTTTAAGTGTCGTTGGTGGATTAATTGGTTTCTTTTCTTACAATCACAAACCTGCGAAAATTTTTATGGGTGATGTGGGTTCTTTGGCTTTAGGTGGTTTGTTAGCAGCAATCTCAATGATGCTAAATCAAGAATGGACGTTGTTATTAGTTGGTTTGATTTATGTTATGGAAACGGCAAGTGTAATGTTACAAGTAGCTTCATTTAAGTTAACTGGGAAACGAATTTTCAAAATGTCACCAATTCATCATCACTTTGAAATGAGTGGCTGGTCTGAATGGAAAATCGATATTGTTTTTTGGTTAGTTAGCTTAGGAACTTCACTTATTACATTATGGCTTGTTTGGTAGGAGATGACAGGAAATGAAAAAAATAACAACATATGAAAATAAAAAAGTCCTAGTCTTAGGACTTGCAAAAAGCGGATTTAGTGCGGCCAAATTGTTACATGAATTGGGCGCACTTGTCACCGTTAACGACGGAAAACCATTTGATGAGAACCCTGAGGCACAAGATTTATTAGCTTTAGGAATCAAAGTAGTTACAGGTAGTCATCCAATTGAACTTTTGGATGAAGATTTTTCTGTAATGGTAAAGAATCCTGGTATTCCTTATAACCATCCATTGGTGGCGAAGGCACAAGAAATGGGTATTCCGGTAATTACGGAAGTAGAGTTAGCTTACGAGGTAGCGGAATGTCCAATTATTGGTATCACTGGAACGAATGGAAAAACGACAACGACAACAATGACGGGATTACTGTTAAATGCAGGAGAAAGTAAGGGAATGGCTCGTTTAGCCGGAAATATTGGTTATCCAGCAAGTAGCGTAGCTCAGGAAGCACAAGCAGACGATAAAATTGTTATGGAATTGTCAAGTTTTCAACTAATGGGTATTACAGACTTTCATCCAAATGTAGCAGTTATCACAAATATCTATGAAGCACATATTGACTATCATGGAACACGTGAAGAGTATGTAAAAGCAAAATGGGAAATTCAAAAAAATATGACAACTGAAGATTATTTGATTTTGAATTGGAACCAAGAAGAACTACGAATGTTATCTCAAACGACGCAAGCACAGATCTTACCTTTCTCGACAACAGAAGTATTGGAAAAAGGTGCGTATTGCGTAGAGGGAATCATTTATTATAATCAAGAAAAAATCATGGATGCTTCAGATTTAGGCGTTCCTGGTGCGCACAATATTGAAAATGCTTTGGCGGCAATTACGGTTGCTAAATTATACGATATCTCGACGGAAGCAATTAAACAAACACTGCATTTATTCCATGGCGTTCCTCATCGCACTCAATATGTAGGAGAAATTCAGGGAAGAAAATTTTATAACGATTCTAAAGCAACCAATATCTTAGCAACGGAAATGGCACTAAGTGGTTTTGCTCCAGAAAAAATGATTTTATTAGCTGGTGGATTAGACAGAGGTAATAGTTTTGAAGAACTAGTTCCATCTCTTCAAAATGTGAAAGCGTTGATTGCGTTCGGCGAAACGAAACATAAACTAGTTGAAGCTGGTCAAGAGGCCGGTATTCAAGTAATTGAAATAACAGACAATGTTGAAACAGCTGTACCACTAGCATTAGCATTGAGTGATGAAGAAGATGTTATTTTGTTATCTCCAGCTAATGCAAGCTGGGATCAATATCCTAACTTCGAGATTCGTGGTACGCGCTTCATGGAAGCTGTCAATAAATTAAAATAGAAAAGAAACGAGCGATAAAAATGAAAATTTTGGTTACAGGCGGCGGAACAGGTGGTCATATCTATCCAGCATTAGCCTTTGTTAATTATGTGAAATCTCAAGATCAAGATGCTGAGTTTATGTATGTCGGGGCAAAACGAGGATTAGAAAATAAGATTGTTCCAGAGACTGGTATTCCTTTTCATACTTTAGAAATTCAAGGATTTAAACGGAAATTGTCATTTGACAATGTCAAAACAGTCCAACTATTTTTGAAAAGTATTCGCCAAGCAAAAAAAATCTTGAAAGATTTTCAGCCAGATGTGGTGATTGGAACAGGTGGATATGTATCAGGTGCTGTTGTATACGCTGCGGCAAAGTTGAATATTCCAACAATCATTCATGAACAAAATAGTGTTCCAGGAATTACCAATAAGTTTCTTAGTCGTTATGTTGACCATATTGCGCTTTCTTTCCAAGATGCAGCACAATTTTTTCCAGAAGAAAAATCAAGTCTGATTGGTAATCCTCGCGCACAGGAAGTCGCTGACACACCGAAATCGACTATTTTAGCTAATTTCGGATTAGCAACAGATAAAAAAACAGTTCTGATTTTTGGTGGAAGCCAAGGTGCGTTGAAGTTGAATGAAGCGGTAATGAATTTCCTAGAAAGCTTTAATGATGATAGTTACCAAGTATTATACGCTTCAGGAGATCGCTACTATGAACAAATTAAAAGTCAAGTTGGTGCTATCAAGCTAAGCAATGTCAGTATTCAACCATATATTCGACAGATGGCTGAAGTGATCGCAAGTAGTGATTTGCTTGTAGGAAGAGCAGGTGCAACGTCCATTGCAGAATTTACAGCATTAGGATTACCAGCGATTTTGATCCCAAGTCCTTATGTTACTAATGATCATCAAACTAAAAATGCGCAAAGCTTAGTGAATGCGGGTGCTGCAAAAATGATCACAGATGGCGAGTTAACAGGTGAAACTTTAGGAAGAGCAATCAATGAAATCATGACAGACGAAAAAGTGCAAAAGCAAATGTCACAGGCTTCAAAAAAACAAGGGATGCCAGACGCATCTAAACGTTTATATGAATTGGTTCAAAGTGTTATTAAAAAGTAAAAGGTGGTGGTCTTAGTGAGTAAAAAGAAAGAACCAAATGATTTACCCAAATCATCTGATAACCAAGATGAATTAACTCCGTGGCAAAAGGCCAACCAAAAGTATTTAGCTGAGCATCATAAAAAAGACGAGAAACTTCACGAAGATTCAGACGAAACTGTTACAAACCAAGAAGAACAGTCAAAAGATTCGTCCAACGAAGACGAAAGGGATGAACTTCCAGCGTTTCTGACTGAACCAGAAGAGTCAACCAAACAGACCGGTCCATATAATGGTTCTTTCTTAAATCGATTGCCTAATTTGAAAAATCAGCGTAACAAAGTCTTGATGCGTAGACTGTCATTAATTATAACAATCTTAGGGATTCCGTTGTTATTTTTGATTTATTATATTTCACCATATAGTAAGCTAGAAGCAGTTACTGTAACTGGAAATGAGCTCATTTCTAATCAGAC
The DNA here is from genome assembly GCF_040887505.1 of Enterococcus sp. C50. Classification (NCBI taxonomy): domain Bacteria; kingdom Bacillati; phylum Bacillota; class Bacilli; order Lactobacillales; family Enterococcaceae; genus Enterococcus; species Enterococcus sp. C50. Next base: position 149,122 of record NZ_JBFOFW010000002.1, read on the forward strand.
AGTGATCGCTGAATCAAAGTTAAGAATTGGTGACAATTTGTGGACACAATATTGGGACAGAAATCAACATGTAAAAGAATTGAAAACTGAACAACCTCGAGTGAAGACAGCAGAAATTAGTTTTCATTCAATCAATCAATTTGAGCTAGCAATCACGGAATATAAAGATATTGCGTTAATTGCTACTGAAAACAAGTATTATCCTGTACTTGAAAATGGCATTGTTTTAGATCAAAAAGTAGATAACCCTACGAAAAATTTACCGATTCTTGAAGACTTCAAAAGTGATGCAAAAATTAAGGCCTTGGTAAAACAATACAATCAACTTTCTGCTGAGCTACAAAAAGCCATTTCAGAAATTAAATATGCACCCACAGAAAGTAATGAAAATTTACTTCAGATGAACATGAACGATGGTAATCAGGTATTAGTGAATATCACGAATTTGGCTAGTCAAATGAAATATTACCCACAAGTTGCTAAAGAGATGCAAGAAAATGGTGTGATTGACATGGAAGTTGGAATTTTTTCTTATCCTTACTCAAATAGTACAGAAGAGCAAACCGAAACTTCCGCTGACGAAGAAACAAATCAAAATGCTGTCACATCAACAGAAATAGAGTCTGGTGAGTCAACTGAAGCAGACCAACAAGCTGATGAGTCAACGCCATCTTCAAGCAGTTCAATCGAAAATCAATAAAACAACCTTAAAAAGTGATAATCTACTTTCTAAAAACTATTAATTTATGGTAGAATTGAAAGCAGTGAATATCTATAATATAGTATATTTAAAAACGAACGTTAGTTGTTCGCTTGTATATGGAATAGTAAGTAGGAGGGAATCCCATTCATGGCAAAAACAGGAATGTATGTAGGCCTTGATATTGGAACGACATCTGTCAAAGTTGTCGTGGCTGAATATATCGACAGCCAAATGAATATTATTGGAGTAGGAAACGCAAAATCAGAAGGGATTAACCGCGGCATTATCGTTGATATTGATAAAACAGTTCAAGCAATTCAACGTGCAGTACGACAAGCAGAAGAAAAAGCCGGCATTCAAATTAAGGGTGTCAGTGTGGGATTACCTGCAAATATGCTTGAAGTCGAAAATTGCCAAGGAATGATTGCAGTAAATGGGGATTCAAAAGAAATCACCGATGAAGATGTCAGAAATGTGGCTTCAGCTGCCCTTGTTCGTTCAATTCCTCCTGAACGTCAGATCGTGTCAATTTTGCCACAAGACTTTACTGTAGATGGTTTTGAAGGGATTAGAGATCCTCGAGGAATGATCGGTGTGCGCTTAGAAATGTTTGGTCTATTATTTACTGGACCAAAAACGATTGTTCACAATATCAGAAAGTGCGTCGAAAAAGCTGGCTTAATTGTCAATGAATTAGTAATTACACCGTTAGCTTTAACGGAAACGATTCTTTCTGACGGAGAAAAAGATTTTGGAACGATTGTTATTGACATGGGTGGTGGCCAAACTACAACGGCTGTTATGCATGACAAACAATTGAAATTTACAAACACAGATCAAGAAGGTGGCGAATTTGTCACTAAAGATATCTCAATCGTTTTGAATACTTCATTCAACAACGCAGAGGCATTAAAAATTAATTATGGTGATGCGTATCCAGAAAGAACATCAGAAAACGAAGAATTTCCTGTGGATGTAATTGGACAATCAGAACCTGTCAAGGTTGATGAACGTTATCTATCAGAAGTAATTTCAGCTCGTATGGAACAAATCTTTAATAAAGCAAAAGATGCTTTGGATCAAATCGAAGCGTTGGAATTACCTGGTGGTGTCATATTAACAGGTGGTGCGGCTAGCTTGCCAGGCGTAGTTGAACTAGCACAAGAAATTTTTGGTGTTAATGTAAAACTGTATGTTCCTAACCATATGGGACTAAGAAATCCAGTCTTTACAAACGTCATTAGTATTGTTGATTATTCAGCAAACTTAAGTGAAGTATATCAACTTGCTAAATCAGCAGTTACTGGCGAAACAGCCATTCAGCATGTATCAGTTACTGAACATGAAGCACCTTCTTATGACTCTTACGAATCAGCTGAAGAGGTAACTTATGAAGAACCAGAAGAAAAAAAATCTGGTGAAAACGTAACAAGTAAAATCAAAGGTTTCTTTACAAATATTTTTGATTAATTCATCCTGGGAGGAATAAAACATGGAATTCTCAATTGATAATAATATCAATGACGGCGCAGTTATCAAAGTCATCGGTGTCGGTGGCGGCGGTGGAAATGCTGTAAACCGTATGATTGAAGAAAACGTTAAAGGTGTTGAATTCATCACAGCCAACACAGACGTTCAAGCATTAAAAAATTCAAAGGCTGAAACTGTTATTCAATTAGGCCCTAAATATACACGTGGTCTTGGTGCTGGTTCTCAACCAGAAGTTGGCCAAAAAGCTGCTGAAGAAAGTGAACAATCATTGCGTGAAGCTTTAGATGGCGCAGATATGATTTTTATCACTGCTGGAATGGGTGGAGGTACTGGTACCGGTGCTGCACCAATCGTTGCAGGAATTGCAAAAGAATTAGGTGCTTTGACAGTGGGAGTTGTTACACGACCATTTACTTTTGAAGGTCCTAAACGTGGACGTTTCGCTGCTGAAGGTATTGCTCGATTGAAAGAAAATGTCGATACATTATTGATTATTTCAAACAATCGTTTACTTGAAGTTGTTGATAAGAAGACACCAATGCTTGAAGCATTCCGTGAAGCAGATAATGTTTTACGACAAGGTGTTCAAGGAATTTCTGATCTAATCACTGCACCAGGTTATGTGAATCTTGACTTTGCTGACGTTAAAACTGTGATGGAAAATCAAGGAACTGCATTAATGGGAATTGGTGTTGCCAGCGGTGAAGAACGTGTCATTGAAGCAACGAAGAAAGCTATTTCTTCTCCACTTCTTGAAACATCAATCGATGGAGCAGAACAAGTATTGTTGAACATTACTGGTGGGCTAGACATGACATTATTTGAAGCACAAGATGCGTCTGATATTGTTGCCAATGCTGCTACAGGTGATGTAAACATTATCTTAGGTACATCAATTAACGAAGAATTGGGCGATGAAATCCGCGTAACGGTTATTGCAACAGGTATTGATGAGTCAAAAAAGGAGCGTAAGTCTAGCCGTCCAGCTAGACAACAAATGCAATCACAAGCTCAAAAACCAATCTTAGATATGGACCAAGCAAAACCAACTTCAACTGAAGATGAAAACAGCTTTGGTGACTGGGATATCAGACGTGAACAAAATGTCCGTCCTAAAGTTGAAGAATCAAACTTTGATAATGTTGAAAAAAAAGATTTTGATACATTCAGCCGCGAAGAAACAAAAGCGAATGACGATGACGAATTAAATACGCCACCGTTTTTCCGTCGCAAGCGATAAAGGAGAGGAAAGAGCACATGATTGCTGACAACTTGCAAGAAATTGAGCAAGAAATTCAGGATTCGTGTGCTCTTGTTCATCGAAATCCGAAAGAAGTTCAATTAGTTGCTGTAACAAAATCAGTTGATTCAGATACGACCAAACAACTTGTTGAAGCGGGTGTTCTGCATTGTGCAGAAAATCGTGTAGACAAATTATTACAGAAGAAGCAAGATTTAGTTGATTTTCCTGAAATAAAATGGCATTTGATTGGTAATTTACAGCGTAGGAAGGTAAAATTGATTGTAAATGAAATTGATTATTTTCATGCGCTGGATAGTTTGAAATTAGCAGAAGAAATCCAAAAGAGGGCTGAGAAAGAATTGGCTTGCTTTATTGAAGTAAATGTATCAGGTGAGGAATCCAAGCATGGAATTTCTCCAGATGAGTTGCTTTCATTTGTTGAATCTTTAGGTGATTATTCAAAAATCAAGGTAATTGGCTTGATGACTATGGCCCCCAAAGATGCTTCTGTTGAACAAATCCACAAAGTATTTGGAACACTTGAAGACTTACGTAACCTTGTCCATCAGCAAGGATTTGCTCATGCACCGTGTGAAGAATTAAGTATGGGAATGAGTCAAGATTTTCCGATTGCGATACAAGAAGGAGCAACATTTATCCGTGTAGGTACAGCGCTATTCAAGGACAAATAAGGGAGGAAGAGTCATGCCACTTTTAAATAGAGGAGCAATTGCTAATTTTTTCGGATTAGCCGATGAAGAAGAGTACGAATATCCAGATTTTCCTGAAACAAAAAAACAAACGGTGACTCAGTCACAAACACAAAAAACAGTAAAACCAACAGTTAATAAACCAACGCGTGAGGCAACTCAAACAGTTACCAATACTTCGCATTATGCGATACGTGAGGAAAAACCGACTGTTGAGCAAAAGAAAGTAATTGAGCTTCGTCAAGCTCCAACACGACCAGTGAAACAAGAAGAAAAGACTGCTCGTCAATCTTATGAACCGAAAACTAATTTGGCAAATAAAATCACAGTGATGGAACCACGTGCCTACTCAGAAGCAATGATGATTGCTAAAAAAATCATTGCTGGTGAAGCGACATTAGTGAACTTCCATTTAGTGGAAGAAAAACAAGCACGTCGCATTGTTGATTTCTTAACTGGAACAGTTTACGCATTGGATGGAGACATCAAAAGGGTTGGCGATGAAATGTTTCTTTGTACACCAACTGGTATGGAAATTGATAGTTCAACTGCTCAAACATTCGCAGATGCAAATATTTTTGATCTGTAAGAGGAGGAAGGACCATTTTAATTTATCGTTTGCTTAATCTACTTAATGATGCAGTTTATCTATATACTATTTTATTAGTTATTTATGCATTGTTGTCCTGGTTTCCTGGAGGGTATCAATCAGCTTTTGGAAAATTTTTATCCAGAATCTGTGAACCTTACCTTAGCTTGTTTGATCGATTAAATTTACGCTTTGGACCAATCGACCTTACAATCATGGTGGCAGTTATTATTTTGAATCTAGCTAGCCAAGGATTAACAATGATTATTGTTTCACTTTTATAGTTTTAGGAGGTGAGTAGTATGGATGAAAATATCTACCAACATTTTCGAACGGAAGAACGGACATTTATTGATTCGGTTGGCGATTGGATTGAGCAAGTACAAAGCCAATATGCACCGTACTTAACTGATTTCTTAGATCCAAGACAAGCTTATATTTTGGAAACTTTGATTCGCCAAGACAGTGAGCTGCGTTTTACGTTTTATGGTGGATATGAACAAGCGGAGAGAAAACGATGCTTGATTTATCCGGAGTATTACGAACCTACTGAAGACGATTTTGAAGTGAGCTTGTATGAGGTGCACTATCCTAGTAAATTTGCTAGCTTAAGTCATGGAAAAATATTAGGTACATTGGTAGGTACTGGCATTAAGCGTGCTTATTTTGGAGATATTATCTCAGATGGTGAACGATGGCAAATCTTTGTTGCAAGAGAGATTGAACACTTTGTTGTTGCTCAAATAACGAAAATTGGTAAAGTAACGGCTCGATTAGAACCAATTGCTTATACAGAGATGTTATTGCCAAAAGATAGTTGGACACAAGAAAGAGGAACAGTTACTTCGATGCGCCTTGATAGCGTCATTTCAGAAATCTATAATATTTCTAGGCAAAGGTCGAAACAATTGATTGAATCTGGTAAAGTGAAAGTGAACTGGACGGAAAACACACGACCAGATTTTATTCTTGAATTATTAGATATTGTTTCGATTCGTGGATATGGGCGAATCCAGATTCAAGAACTTGAGGGAAAAACGAAAAAAGAAAAATATAGGGTATTATTTGGTGTATTACGCAAATAAAACAAAGAGGTGGTTTATTCATGGCTTTAACTCCATTAGATATTCAAAATAAAACATTCCCAACAAAAATGCGTGGGTATAATCAAGATGAAGTAGATGATTTTTTAGATTTAGTTGTTCGTGACTATGAGGAAGCAACAACTAAAAATCGTGAATTAGAAAAAGCAATTAAACATTCTGAAGAAAAATTAGAGTACTTCAATGAATTAAAAGATGCATTGAACCAATCAATTATTGTTGCACAAGATACAGCAGATAAAGTAAAAACAAGTGCAAGCAAAGAATCAGAAGTTATTGTGACATCTGCTCAAAATAAAGCGGATGAATTAGTTGCTAATGCTGAAAAACGCGCACACCAACTAACAACTGATGCGGAAGAAAAAGCACGTCAAATCTTAACAGATGCGACTGAAAAAGCAAAACAACTTGCAACAGAAACGGAAGACTTGAAAAAACGGACACGTGTCTTCCACCAACGTATCAGCTTGATGTTAGAATCACAACTAGAACAAGTGAAGAGTCCTGAGTGGGATGAAATTTTACAACCATTCTCAAGTTATGTGAATGATAGCCACGAAGTGATTAAAGAAGTTTTGGCAAAACAGCTTGACAATGAAAATAATCCTGTTGTAAACTCAGAATCAGAAACGTTAGAGTCTCCAGCAGTTCAAACATTTGATACGAGAGAAATTGATCTCTCTGTTATTGCTGACGAAAACGAGTAGAACAGAAAAGCACTTTGAATTCTTTTAGCGAGCCAATGATAGTGTGAGTTTGGCAAGACCCTACAAAGTGAAAGATCCTCTACCTTAATTATTTCTGAAATAAAAGTAAGAAGTAACGGCTGACCTCGTTATTGGTCTCGAAGAAGTTACGTTTTTTGTAACTTAAATTTGGGTGGTACCACGGCATGTTCGTCCCTTTGGGATGCACGTGCCTTTTTTGCGTTTAGAAAAAATCAAAGGAGTGAAGTTCTTTTATGAAAATGAAAGAGACATTACAATTAGGAAAAACAAAATTTCCTATGCGTGGAAATTTGCCCAACCGTGAAGGTGAATGGCAAAAAGAATGGGAAGAAGTAGGGATCTACCAAAAAAGACAAGAATTAAATGAAGGCAAACCAAGTTTTATTCTACATGATGGACCTCCCTATGCGAACGGTAATATTCATTTAGGTCACTCTTTGAATAAAATTAGTAAAGATATTATCATTCGCTCAAAATCAATGTCTGGATTCCGTGCACCTTACGTTCCAGGTTGGGATACACATGGATTGCCAATCGAACAAGTATTAGCAAACAAAGGTATCAAACGCAAAGAAATGCCAATCACTGAGTATTTAGAAAAATGTCGTGAATATGCGCTTTCTCAAGTTGATAAGCAACGCGAAGATTTTAAACGCTTAGGTGTTGCTGGAGATTGGGCACATCCTTATGTAACATTAGATCCATCGTACGAAGCGGCACAAATTCGTGTGTTTGGAAAAATGGCAGAAAAAGGTTATATCTATAAAGGATTAAAACCAATTTACTGGTCTCCATCAAGTGAATCTTCTCTTGCCGAAGCTGAAATTGAATATAAAGATGTAAAATCACCATCAATCTTTGTTGCTTTTAAAGTGAAAGATGGCAAAGGAATCTTAGATGAAGATACGTCATTTGTTATTTGGACAACAACGCCATGGACTTTGCCAGCAAACCAAGGAATCGCTGTAAACGAAAACTTTGTTTATGTTCTAGTTGAAGCAGACGGACGCAAGTTTGTTGTAGCAAAAGATTTATTAGAAAAAGTTCAAGCTGAAATTGGTTGGGAAAATGTTACTGTACTGAAGGAAATCTCTGGTAAAGAGATGGAACTCATGACAGCACAACATCCTTTTTATGATCGTGAATCTGTAGTTATTTTAGGTGACCATGTAACATTAGAAGCAGGAACTGGTTTAGTTCACACTGCTCCTGGACACGGGGAAGATGACTACATTGCTGGGAATAAATATAAATTACCAGTTGTTTCACCAGTAGATTCTAAAGGTGTGTTTACTGATGAAGCACCAGGCTTTGAAGGCATTTTTTATGATAAAGCAAATCCAATGATTACAGAGTTGCTTGAAGAAAAAGGCGCGTTATTGAAAATTGAATTCTTTACACATAGCTATCCACATGACTGGCGTACAAAAAAACCAGTTATCTATCGTGCAACACCACAATGGTTTGCATCAATTGATGACTTCCGCCAAAACATTTTAGATGAAGTTGAAAATGTAGATTGGATTATCCCATGGGGCAAAACTCGTTTGTACAACATGATTCGTGATCGTGGGGACTGGGTTATCTCTCGCCAACGTGCATGGGGTGTACCATTACCAATTTTCTATGCGGAAAACGGTGAGGCAATCATTACACCAGAAACAATCGAGCACGTGGCAAAACTATTTGCAGAACATGGCTCAATCATTTGGTTTGAAAAAGAGGCGAAAGATCTTTTACCAGAAGGCTTTACACATCCTGGCTCACCAAATGGCGAATTTACTAAAGAAACTGATATCATGGATGTTTGGTTCGACTCTGGTTCTTCACATGAAGCTGTTTTACGTCAACGACCAGAATTATCATTCCCAGCAGATATGTATTTGGAAGGTTCTGACCAATATCGTGGCTGGTTCAACTCAAGTATTACAACGAGTGTAGCAATCAATGGTGTAGCGCCTTATCGCTCAGTTCTTTCTCAAGGTTTCACACTTGATGGTGAAGGACGCAAGATGAGTAAATCTTTAGGGAATACGATTGTTCCTGATAAAGTAATCAAACAATTCGGTGCAGATATTCTTCGTTTATGGGTGTCAAGTGTTGATTATGAAGCAGACGTTCGTGTTTCAATGGATATCTTAGGTCAAGTAGCAGAAGTATACCGCAAAATCAGAAATACAATGCGTTTCTTGATTGCTAATACAGAAGACTTTGATCCAAAACAAGATGCAGTTTCTTACAATGAATTACGTTCAGTTGATAAATATATGACCGTTCGTTTGAACCAAGTGATTAAAGAAATCCGTGATGAAGGCTATGAAAAATATAATTTCATGCATATTTATCGTACAGTGATGAATTTCTTAACCGTTGATTTATCTGCATTCTATTTAGATTTTGCCAAAGACGTTGTTTATATCGAGTCAGAAAATGACTATCAACGTCGTTGTATGCAGACTGTCTTCTACCAAACTGCTGTTGCATTAACAAAATTATTAACACCAATCATTCCTCATACAACAGAAGAAATCTGGTCATTCTTAAAAGAAGAAGAAGACTATGTACAATTGAGTGAATTGCCTGGTTATGAAGAATTTTCAAATCAAGCTGAATTGATGGATACTTGGGAAGCATTTATGGATTTCCGTGACAAAGTGTTGAAAGCTTTGGAAGAAGCAAGAAACGCAAAATTGATTGGTAAATCTTTAGAAGCAAAAGTAACGGTTTATCCAAATGAGCAAGTTCGTGAATTATTGACAGCAGTGGATGCTGATATTCCACAATTGTTGATTATTTCTCCTGACTATTTTGAAATTGCCTCTGCAGGAGAAGTTGCTCCAGCTGACGCAGTTGATTTTGAAGATGTAGCAATTTTAGTTGAAAAAGCAGACGGAGAAGTTTGTGATCGTTGTCGCCAAATCCGTAAAGATGTTGGTGTGGATGAAAAATTACCACACTTATGCGGACGTTGTGCCAAAATTGTTGAAGAAAACTATCCAGAAGCTGTTGCAGAAGGATTCGAATAAGAAAAGAGCAAGAGAAGAAAAGAACAAAAGAAAGAACTATCCATTTAGTTGGGTAGTTCTTTTTTATGTAAACTAACTAGACAAAAAAGAAGCACGTTTCTTATCAACTGTTGAGGATAAGAAACGTGCTTCTTTGAGTCAAAAGAGTTGTTAATTTAATTTTCCACGTTCACGGTACCAATGGTCGGGTTGCCAGATCCATTCAAAACCATCTTTTTCTAGAAGTTCGAATGCTTCATCAGGCCCCATTGAACCAGCTTTATAATTGGGAAAATCTGGCTGGATTTGATCCCACGTTTTACGAATTACGTCAACGATATGCCAAGATTGAGCAACTTCTTCCCAATGTGAAAAGTTTGTTCCATCACCATTTAAGGAATCTAAAAGTAATTTTTCGTAAGCTTCAGGACTATTTTCAACCATTTCAGCACTATTTCGAAAGGCTAACTTGATTGGTTCAGTATCAAACCCTTGTCCAACTTCTTTCCCATTAAGTGAAAGAGAAAAACCTTCTGTTGGTTGAATGTAGATGGTCAAAACATTTGGTGGAAGGTTTGTTTCTTCGCAAGCTTCATCAACAGAAGTTTTAAAAACATTGACGGGTACTTGTTTGAAGACCACGTTGATTCGGGTTCCTTTTTCCGTCAAACGCTTACCAGTTCGGATATAAAAGGGAACACCGGACCATCGAAAATTATCGATAGTGAATTTTCCAGCGACAAATGTTTCTGTTTCAGAATGTTCATCTACTTTATCTTCATCACGATAAGCCTTGAAACGTTGTCCATCCAATTCTCCAGCTGCATATTGTCCACGAACAAAGTTTTCTTTGACCTCATCTTCGTTATAAATCCGAACAGCTTTTAAGGCTTTGATTTTTTCTGTACGAATTTCTTTTTCAGAAAAGGCAACAGGAGGTTCCATCGCTAATAAAGCGACAACTTGTAGAATGTGGTTTTGCACCATATCTTTTAGTGCACCACTGTGATCGTAATATCCACCACGATCTTCGACACCAAGGCTTTCACCAAATGTGATTTGGATATTGTCAATGTAACGGTTGTTCCATTGTGATTCAAAGATATTGTTAGCAAAGCGAATAGCTGAAATATTTTGAATCATTTCTTTTCCTAGATAGTGGTCGATTCGAAAAATATCCTGTTCAGGAAAAACCTGTCGAATTTGTTGGTTCAAGTCAAAAGCAGATTGATAATCTGCACCAAATGGTTTTTCGATAATCAAACGATTGAAACCAGTCTCGGTAACGATTTTTTCTGATTTCAAATGTGTAACGATCGTTCCAAAAAATTGTGGTGCCATTGCTAAATAGTACACGCGATTCCCGCTGATTTGATATTTCTCATCCAATTCGTCCGCTAATTCTTTAAGGGTTTGGTAATGCGTAGAATCATTTACGTCATGTGACTGATAGTAGAAATGGTCAGCAAAGCGTTCAGCTTCTTCAGCAGTTGGGTTCAATGATTGAATCGTCTCTTTGACTACTTCACGGTAGTGTTCATCTGACCAAGGACGGCGCGCGGTACCAATCACTGCAAAGTGTTCGTTTAAATTCCCCTTTTTATAAAGGCGGAATAAGGAAGGGTACAGCTTGCGTTGTGCTAAATCGCCTGTACCGCCAAAAATCGTAAATAAAACATTTTTTTCATTTGACATGCAGATGTCCTCCTTTATAGTTTATCAACAAAAATGGTACTAGCCGCCTTGAAGCTGACGGAAATTTGTTTGGTTTCGTTCTTTATCGTAATCGGGCCTTCGTAAGCTGCGATATCAATGATTTCATATTCTTCATCAATATTTAGATCAATGGTTACAAGGTAGTCGAGTAGTTCTTTTTCATCTAGTACGCGAGCAATCCGAATGTGTGTGCCAAGTGGATAAGATTCTAATGTTTGGCGGCGCTCTTCATGAACAACTTGTTCTTTTTGTGGGATAATGCCGCCGTGAGGGCAATGCTTAGGATGATTCAAATAGTTTTCTAAACGATCTGCAAGTTGTTCTGACGTAACATGTTCTAAGACTTCAGCGTCATCATGTACTTCATTCCAACGATAATCTAAATGTTCAACTAAAAAAACTTCCCATAAACGATGTTTGCGAATCAAGCTACTAGCTTTATAAAGTCCCGCGGTCGTTAATTGTACGCCTTGGTAGGGTGAATGTTCAACTAATTGCTCTTTCACAAGTTTTGAAATCATTTCACTAACGGACGCCGGCGAGACATCCAGGCTGGATACGATTTGTTTATTGTTAACTTTGGTTGTATCGCCACCCAACTCTAAAATGATTTTTAAGTAATCCTCTCGATTTGGTGTCATGTTCGATCATCCTTTCATGGTAAAAACCATCAATAGTAAGTGTAACAAAAAAAAATGAAAATGACTATTTTTCTAAATGAAAAAATGAGGAATTTTTGTTCGCTCTTCACAAACAAAAACAGCTGACACAAATTGGTCAGCTGGATTATTTACCGGAATCAATTGAATTGTTTGAAGTGATTTTCTAGGTTATTTTTGTGACAAGAAAATTGAAATAAATTATTGCTCTTTTTTGCTCAAAACATATGAGATATCTTCAGCTTCATCATAAAATGTCATCGGCGATTGGTTCGTCAATACGAGATGGTAACCATATTGATCACGAACAACAAATTTTTGAGCATTTAATTCGATTAAGGTTGCTTGGATTGGTTGCTGATCTAAAACTAACGTGTATTCAGGAAGAACAGTTAGTTGATGCTTTTGCTGAAGGTGATCTTGAAAATACCAGGTGCGAACATAAGTTGTAACATCACTTGCTTTTTCTTGCTTTTTTTGTTGCCTTTTTTGAACAGCGACCCCACCGAGCAAGGTCAATAACGACATGCCAATCAGATACGAAATTCTTTTTTTCATCGAATCGCTCCTTCTTAACTAAATTAAACGGGGAAAGTTCGTAGTCATTTTTATGCTTACATTCATTCTACCGAAAAAAGGATAAAAATTCTCTAAGACTTTCGACTGGTTTTTCAAGTGTTTTTAGTAAAATTATGATAGGATACTAAATAGAAAGATAGGTGACAACAAGTGGATTATCAGCAAGTCGAGGTCGTCTCTTTTCTTGAACGACCCAATCGTTTTATTGCCTATTGTCAAAAAACAGACGGCGAGGTCATCACTGCTCATGTCAAGAATACAGGACGCGGAAGAGAAGTGTTTCTTCCAGGTGCGCAAGTTGCAGTGACTTACACGCCAAGTCCTAAAAGAAAAACAGATTATGATTTAATTGCAGTTAAGAAAAAAGACGCTTGGTTCAACATTGATAGCCAATTGCCTAATCAGTTAGCTGCTGAAGGAATTTTAAATGGGAAAATCCAGTTGCCTGAGCTGATGGGGGAAATTACTTTTTTGAAACGTGAAGTTGTGTATCATCATTCAAAATTTGATATCTATTTGGAAACTTCAACGAATCAAAAAATTTTTGTGGAAGTCAAAGGAATGACGTTAGAAAATTTAGCTGTCGGAGCATTTCCGGATGCGCCAACGACGCGAGGGCTAAAACATATTTTGGAATTAGTAGACGCACACAAAGAAGGGTACTTGACATATGTTTTGTTTATTGCTCAATTTGAACAATTAACAGTCTCTACGATTCATCAAGAGATGCAACCAGAATTTGCACTGGCTATTCGAGCAGCTCAAATAGAAGGCGTCCAAGTTCTTACGTATAATTGTTTGGTGAACGCGGATAGTGTACGATTAAAGCAAAGAATTCCTTTTGATCTGGATGCACCGTTTAAAAATCCAGTGAATGAAAATAATTAAAGAAAAGAGGACGAGAAAATGATTCATTTAGGTATTATTGGAACAAATTGGATCACACATCAATTTGTTGAAGCAGCTTTAAGTACAAAAAAATATGAACTAACAGCAGTTTATTCAAGAAAACTGGAAAAAGCGCAAGCATTTGGCGAAAAATACTCGGGTGATATTGAGTTTGCGACAGACTTAGTAACATTCTTTGGAATTGCCCATATGGATACCGTTTATATTGCTTCGCCAAACAGTCTTCATTTTGAACAGGCAAAACAAGCTATTTTAGCTGGTAAGAATGTAATCGTTGAAAAACCTGCATTCTCAACACCAAAAGAAATGGATGAAATCATTCATCTAGCGAATGAACAAAAAGTGTACTTCTTTGAAGCCGCTCGTAATATTCATGAAAAAGGCTTTAAAAAAGTTACAGATCACTTACCTTCAAAAGACGAAATCATTGGTGCGAACTTTAGTTATATGAAGTATTCTTCTCGATATGACCAAGTCCTAGATGGTGAAGAACCAAATATTTTCTCTCCTCATTTTTCTGGTGGGGCAATGATGGATTTAGGTGTTTATTTAGTTTATGCGGCAGTTGCTTGGTTTGGTATGCCAAAAGAAGTCCACTATTTTTCAAGAAAAATTTCGACTGGAGTCGATGGTCTTGGCTGGGGGATTTTACGCTATGATTCCTTTGATGTTGCAATTCAACCCGGAAAAATTGGCGATTCCTTTATGCCTTCTGAAATTTATTTTGATTCAGGAACCTTAGTTTTAAATGGGGTGAATGCGATTGAAAAGGCGGAGTTCCATGATCGAAATCAACAGGAAATCGTGGATTTAGCAATCCAAGTCGCAGAAAATCCAATGGTGGAAGAAGCGGCAGACTTTGCGAATGTACTCAATCATCGCGAAGATCGTGCATGGGGCTTATTGTATGAAGAATGGGTCGAATTAGCACGAAATGTGAACCAAGTCGTTTACGATTTAAGAAAAAATGGAGGCATCACTTTTGATGCAGATAATGAGGAAGAAATTTAATGAATGAATTTATACAAGCATTTCCTGAAAAATGGCAAGAAAAATGGACGAGTCAAGGATTTGAAGAACCTTCTTTGATTCAGCAAGCTGTTTTTCAAAAATTACGTGAGAAAGAAAGCTTAGTAGCAATCTCCCCAACGGGTTCTGGCAAAACGTTAGCCTATCTTTGGCCGTTACTACTCAATGTTCAACCACAAGCTGGTAGCAGTTTACTGATTTTGACTTCATCGCAGGAACTGGCAATCCAAGTAACGGAAGTTGCTCGTACATGGGCAGCTTTAGTTGATTTAAAAGTTCAATCGTTACTTGGCGGTGCCAATGTGAAACGACAAGTCGAAGGGCTGAAGAAAAAACCAGAAATCTTGGTAGGAACACCCGGGCGCGTTTTAGAATTGATGAAGGGGAAGAAACTGAAAGCACACCAAATCCAAACAATGGTATTTGATGAAGCAGATCAGTTATTTGATGAAAGTAGTGTTCAATTAGTGAAACAAATCTTGCATCAAGCACCAGTTGATTATCAATTAGCTTTCTTTTCTGCTACGGCAGATCGTTTGTTGGAAATGTTTGAAGAGATTAGTGGGAAACAGCTTCAAGTGGTAGATGTTTCCAAAGAAGACGAGTCAAGAAAGGGACTGCAACATTACTTTTTACGTGTTCCCGCACGTAAAAAAGATGATTATTTGCGTCGTTTGATGCATGTAGCTGGTTTTCAAGGATTAGTGTTCTTTAACCAGCTAAGTGAATTGGGTCTGATGGAAGAAAAACTAACATTCCGTGGTGTAACGGTGGGAAGTTTGGCTTCAGATCAAAATAAACTACTTCGAAAAGCAGCATTGGATTATTTCAAGGCAGGTAAAACAACAGCCTTATTGACAACAGATGTGGCTGCTCGTGGCTTAGATATTGCTAAACTACCTTATGTTATCAACGCGGAAGTCCCCTTCAATGTCGAAACATATCTTCACCGTTCAGGTCGTACAGGTCGAATGGGAAATGCTGGTACGGTCATTACTTTGGTTCAAGACAATCAGCTAAGAGATATGAAGAAAATCGCGCGTGAAGCAAACATCACGATGACCGAAATCTATTTGTATGGTGGGATGTTACATCATGAGCCTGCTGAAAAAGAAGAAAAAACAGAACGTCCACTAAAAAAGGTGAATCCAACAGTAGCAAAACACACAAAAATGCTTCCTGAAACAGAAAAAATCAACAAAAAAAACAAGAACAAGAAGAAAACAAAAAAGCAAAAAAATAAAGGAGCAAGGCGCAAATAAGCGCCTTTTTGTGTTATTATGTTGAAAACGGCATCAATGAAAACTCACTAAAGGAGGGTTTGTATGAATGCTCGCCAGAAAGAAATCATCCATTTATTAACAATCAATCAACACGGCTTAACTGCAAGTGACGTAGCTAAACATCTTCACATTGATCGAAGTAATGCAAGCCGTTATTTAAGTGATCTATATAAAGAGCGACAAATCATGAAAACCGCTGGTCGTCCGGTGGTTTATTCTATGTCCAAAGAAGCAAAAGAAGAAGTCCATGTTGATTCATCAACACAAGTAACCTTTGAAACATTAGTAGGAGAAAACGAATCGCTAAAAGTGAGTATCCAACAAGCAAAAGCAGCGATTCTCTATCCACCAAGAGGCTTACATACAATTATTTTTGGGGAAACAGGTACAGGGAAATCTATGTTTGCAGAATGTATGTATCATTTTGCGATGGACTCTGAAACTTTGGCACCTGATGCACCGTTTGTTTCATTTAACTGTGCTGATTATGCACAGAATCCTCAATTGCTGTTTGGACACATTTTTGGGATCAAAAAAGGCGCCTACACGGGAGCTGCAGAAGACAGCCCAGGGTTAATTGCAAAAGCAGATGGCGGAATTTTGTTCCTTGACGAAATCCATCGACTTCCACCTGAAGGTCAAGAAATGTTGTTTACTTTTATTGATAAAGGAATCTATCGACCATTAGGTGAAAGTGCGCAAGTTCATGAAGCAGCTGTGCAAATTATAGGTGCTACGACGGAGTCTTCTGAAAGTTTCTTGACGACGTTTAATCGTCGTATTCCGATGGCAATTACATTGCCAAACTTAGCTTCACGTTCATTGGATGAACGGTATGAAATTATTTCGCTCTTCATTAAACAAGAGGCTAATCGATTGAATCAACGCATCGACATTGAACGAGAAGCGATTTTAGCATTTATGCTCTATGATGCAGAAGGAAATATCGGTCAAGTGAAACGTGATTTAAAATTAGTTTGTGCCAAATCATTTCTGCATTACCGCACGCATAATGAACAAAAGTTGATTATTCGTAAAGAAGAACTTTCGTTACAAGTTCAAAAAGGCTTATTAAAAATCAAGGAACTTCCAGAGCGCTTAGATCATTTTATCGAAAGTAAAAGCCAATACTTGACCTTTGAGCCAGGATTGGCAGATGTTGTTTGGTCACAAGATCCTGAACGTAATATGCAAGTTTATAATGACATTGAAGAAAAAGTAGCTAGTTTGGCTGAAACTGGTGTGGAAAGTATCGATTTAGAAGCGCTGATTTCAAAAGATGTCGATGAATACTTTGAAACCTATGTCGAAGAGCTAACGCAAAGTAATATTCCTAAGGATTTGTTGCCAGATGATATCTGGCAGTTGACGAACCAATTATATGATGTGGCAGAAGAACGATTGGATCGGATTTATAATGAAAAAGCACGGTTTGCTTTTGCTTTACATTTACAAAGTACATTGGATCGCGTACGTGATGGACACATGATTGTTCATCCGGATTTGAATAATATCCGTAAGCACTTTAAGAAAGAATTTCAAGTCGCAATTGATTTGTCTACTATTATTGAAGACGAATGCGAAGTTGAGATTCCGTTTGATGAGATAGGCTTCATCAGTATGTTTTTATCAATCAATTTAGGTGAGAGCGAGCGGGTCAAAGAAAATAATGTCGATGTCCTTGTGTTGATGCATGGGCGCCAAACGGCTTCCAGTATGTTGGAGATGGCGCAGGAACTTCTTGGAACTAAAATCGGGGCAGCCTTTAACATGCCGCTTGCTATGGAAGTGCAAACGATGTACGAAGAAGTCTTAGCTTACGTGAAAGCTCGTCAAGCACAACTAAGCAATGGATTACTGTTATTAACTGATATGGGTTCCTTAAACACATTTAGTAATTTGATTTATGAAGAGACCGGTGTTCGGACAAAAGCAATTACGATGACAAGTACGATGATTGTGATTGAAGCAATCCGAATGGCGAATGTGGGAAGAAGTTTAGAAGATATTTATCAAAATATCCAGTTATCCTTTGAATCAATTGTTCGTGACCAATTCAAGTTGGGTGATGTGGCAGATAATCAACGTAAAAAAGCAGTTATCGTGACTTGCTTTACTGGTGAGGGCGTAGCCGCGAAGCTTTACCAACGGATTGCACCAGTTATCAATCAACAAAAAGTTGAGTTGATCCAAATGCAATTTTTAGAAAGAGAGTCCTTCAAAAAACATATTGATGCTCTTTTAGAAGAATACGAGATTAAAGCAATTGCTGGGACGGTGGATGTGGATTATCAAAATATCCCGTTCTTTTCAGCATATGATATTTTCAATGATGAGAAGTTGAACACATTGAAACGAATGGCTGACGATGAAATCCCAATTGATAAGATTGTCTATTCTTTAAAAGACTCGTTATCAGCCATTCCGGCAATCGATGAACTGATTTATTCCTTACAAAGGGTAGTTCAACAAGTTCAAACAGATATTTCAATCATCGTGGAGCCAGGAGTCGATGCAGGAATCTTGATTCATTTAGCATTTATGATTGACGCTCTTATCAAAAATGAAGAGAGCCGTGTCTTTAAACAACTGCCAGAATTTGCTAAGAAATATCGACTTGAGATGGATATGGTTCGTACAAATTTAATGCCGTTAGAAAGAAAGTATCAAATCAAAATCTCGGAAGATGAGATTGCGTATCTTACACAGATGTTTCTGGAAAATAAGATTAAAAATGAATAGAGTATACAGTACAGCACACTAATCGTTGTTTTGCACACAAAACCAATAGTGTGCGCACTGTTTTTGAAGGGTAAAAGGCGTGAAAACGCTATTTTAGCCTTTTTTTTTATTGGCACGCTTCTTGCATTATAATAAAGTGTAAAACAAATTAGAGGGAGTGGAGAAAATGGTGAAAAAAACGATCATGTTAGTTTGTTCCGCTGGAATGAGCACAAGCCTACTTGTAACAAAAATGCAAAAAGCAGCTGAAGAAAAAGGAATCGATGCAGATATCTTTGCAGTTTCAGCTTCAGATGCAGACAACAATTTGGAAGCAAAAAATGTAGACGTACTCTTATTAGGACCTCAAGTCCGCTTCATGAAATCCCAATTTGAACAGAAATTAGCGCCAAAAGGTATTCCTTTAGATGTAATCAACATGCAAGACTATGGCATGATGAATGGTGCAAAAGTACTTGAACAAGCAGAAAGTTTAATGAAATAACTGATTAAGAAATTTGGAGGAAGACAAACGTGGAAGATCAACAAAATTTAGAAGCCATCATGGGTTTGATTATGTATGGTGGTAACGCAAAAAGTGATGCGATGGAAGCAATCGCGGCAGCGAAACAAGGTGACTTTACCTTAGCAGATCAAAAAATCGCAGATGCTGAGGAATCACTAGTCCAAGCACATCATTCACAAACAGAAATGCTAACACAAGAAGCACAAGGAAATCATGTACAAGTGACTTTATTAACGGTTCATAGCCAAGATCACTTGATGACTTCGATTGCGTTTACAGATTTAGCAAAAGAAATTATTGATATTTATCGTCGCTTAGGAAATGAGTAATACTTCTTTTTTGAACGGGAGAAGTTATACGCCAACACCTTCTTTTTTGAACGGAAGAAGAAAAAAATTTTGAACGGATTTTTTAACTTGGTATAGGGAGGCAACTCTTTGTATAAATAAACTTATAGGAGGAACAATAAAATGAACGGATTAACAGCTTGGATGGAGAAACACATCCTACCGGTTGCCGCTAAAATTGGCGCGCAGAAGCACTTAGTTGCTTTACGTGACGCTTTTATCGGTACAATGCCTGCAACGATGGCAGGGTCTGTTGCTGTAATGATCAATGCAATCATTCGTGATTTGCCACAGCAATTTATTAGTACTTATGCAGATAGTTTGGCAGCAGACAAAGGTTTCTTTGCAGTATTAAATGTTATTATTGGTATCAACGGCTTTGTTTGGAACGGAACACTAGCTATCGCAGGTTTGATTTTTGCCTTTTCTTGGGGCTATAACTTAGCACGAGCTTATGGTGTAAATGACCTAGCAGGTGGTATCGTAGGTTTAGCAACGTTGATTCAAGGGATCGCGTTTGGTCCTTCTCTTTCAGCAGCGCTAAATGTGGATGTTCCAGCAAATGTAGCAGAAGCAATCAACAATAGTGGTGTTGGTGCGACTGTAGCAGATGGTACATTATCTGTTGGTTTATGGGGTTGGTTGAATTTAAATCACCTAAATGGAAATGCTTACTTCACTGTTATGATTATGGGTGCCATTTCTGTTATTATTTTCTGTAAATTGATGTTAGCTGACATTACAATCAAAATGCCTGATTCAGTACCACCGGCAGTTTCTAAAGCATTCGCAGCTATTTTGCCAGCAACAATCGCTTTATATGTAATTGCAATTATTAACTATGTTGTCGGACGTTTCACTGATGGTCAATTGATTATTGACTTAGTTCAAAAATACATTGCTGAACCATTCCTTGGTTTATCACAAGGGATCGGCGCTGTATTAATCGTTACAGTCTTTGTGCAAATTTTCTGGTTCTTTGGGATTCATGGTCCAAACGTATTGGCACCAGTGCTAGAAGGTATCTGGGGACAAGCACAATTGATCAATATCGATATTTTCCAAAAAGGTTACAATGGAAAAACAGGTACACCAGCTGTTTTAGATGCTATTGAAGACGGCAAAGCTTACATGTGGGTTCGTGGTTCATTTGATGCGTTCGCTTGGTTTGGTGGTTCAGGTGGGACAATCGTTCTCTTGATTGCTATCTTGATTTTCTCAAAACGTGCGGATTATCTAACAGTTGCAAAACTGTCAATTGGACCTGGTCTTTTCAATATCAATGAACCAGTAATGTTTGGTTTACCAATCGTATTGAACGCAATCATGTTCATTCCTTTCTTGATTGCGCCAGTTGTTGCGACAGCAATTGGTTGGGTAGCAACTTACCTAGGTCTGGTCGCACCGGTATCGCAACAAGTAACATGGGTTGTACCGCCATTCTTACTATCATTCTTAGCAACAGGGGCAGACTGGCGTGCGCCAATCGTAACCTTAGTATGTATGGTCGTGACCTTCTTAATCTGGGCACCATTTGTTATTGCAGCAAACAAAATGGACCCTAATGCTGGGGAACAATAATTAACTAAAGATAGACTGCTGACGCTTCCAGTGAGGTGGAGGCAGTCTTTTTTGTAAATATTAGGAGGACAAATCAATGATTACAATCGCAAGTGCAATGCAGCAAGATGCTATCAAAGAACTTTTAGAAGGATTTAACGAAGATGGAATTAGCTTCCAATTTAAAGAAAAACAAGGGATTAAGCTAATGTTTGAAACAACAGCAAGTGATCCAGAAGTAGCCGCTAAAAAGGCAAAAGAACTAATCAAAGCGCAACCTTGGGGCACAGTTTTATATTTCCAAGCAACTGCAGTATAATAAAAGTGTTTGAAAGATAGGATGGTTTAAATGATAAAAAATGGCTTATTTTTATGTAGTATTGGCTCTTTAGTGTTATTGTATAGTCTAAACCCCAATACCCAAAGTTATGATTTATATAGTATGGTTACGGGCTTGTTTTTGTTAGGTTTAGGTATCTATTTCTTTAAAAAAGGAAAGAAAAAAGAAGTAAAGGAGAAAAATAACTAATGGAACTTACAAAAAAATTGAATATTCCGGCATCGTTCTTTTACGATAAAGTTATGGACTCTGTTCTTTTTGATGTGCGTAAAGCAACAGGGAAAAGCATCACACGTAAACAGCTAAATAACTTTGAATATGTAAAAGTATTTTCTAAATCAAGCCGTGCTCGAATCAAAATCGAGGAAGTTATCGAAAATCAATCTTATAAATTTCGGACATCAACGACCAAAAATGATTTTGTTGTTCACTATCAAATCAAACCAATCGATGATTCCTCATGTGAAATCCGTTATACGGAACAAATGACTTCGCATGGCGTATTACAAAAATTGAATGATATGGTTTTGGGCACAATCTTGATGTATTTCAAACGTCGCCAATTCAAAAAAATGTTGACGATGATTGAAGAAACGTATTAGGTTATCATTACATGACAAAAAGAAAAAGCAAGTTGTAAATGAACTGATTGAGCGTGGATTGGAGTTTGCAAGTAACCAAACTTCAAGCGAGTTATCAATCAGTTTTTTGTGTAGGAGGAGTAGCAAGAATGAATAAAAAGGTCAAGGAATTAGGCAGTGCACAAATCGACGAGATGTTTGATTTAGCTGCTTACGCATTTAATTTTGAAGATACGTTTGAACGGCGGGAACGATTTCAAACCATCGCAGAACACTCATGGAATTATGGTTTTTTCAATGAAGAAGAACAATTGATGAGCCAAGTAATGGCTACACCGTTTCCGGTTGCTTTTCATGGGAAAGAACTGTTGATGGCTGGAATTGGTTATGTTGCTTCGTATCCGGAGGCAAGAGGGCAAGGTGGTATCAATCAAATCATGGAACAAATCCTTACTGATTGTCGAGAAAGAGATGTGACATTGTCTTATTTAGCACCATTTTCTTATCCTTTTTATCGTCGTTATGGCTATGAACTGTTATTTGAAAAAGTTCATTATGAATTAGCTAGTCGTGATTTCCCCGCAGTCAAAAAAGTACCGGGAAAGATGGTTCGGACTTCGTTTGACCAGGCACAAGAAGCAATAGCAAAAATTTATCCTAAAATGGCTGACAATCAACGTGGTGCAGTTGCACGGGAAGCTTGGTGGATTGATTTTAAATTCCGCCAAAAGAAAGGACATCAGTTTGCATTGTATTATGATGAAGCTGGTGCAGTAGCAGGTTATTTAGTTTATCGTTTGGATACACCAACATTTACCATTGTAGAATGGGGCTATTTGACACACACTGCGTTTCAGGCGCTTGCTCGCTTTGTTGGTTCACACAGTGGGGCATTTGAAACATTTGCATTTGCTTGTGGCTACGCTGGCAATAATCTGAATACACTACTTGCCAATCCTTTTGCAAAAACAACAATCACACCAGATATGATGGCAAGAATCGTTGACTTAGCTAAATTTTTAGCTGCTTATCCATTTCCAAAAACACAAGTGGTTTTTGCTGTTGAAGTAACAGAAGATGCTTACGCAAGTTGGAATGAAGGTATCTTTGAAGTGGTCCTAGTTGACGGTGAAGTTCGTGTCAATCCCGTAACAGACTCTATGTTGCCAAGAGTTAGTGGGACAATCCAAAGTTTAACGCAATTATTTATGGGTTATAAAAAAGTTCAAGAATTGGTTTTCCAAGAAAAATTGATTTGTTCAGAAGCGTTAGTTGAAAAATTGGCGGAACTGATTCCAGATCAAAAACCTGTTTTAAACGATTATTTCTAAAAAAAGGGTCAGACAAAATGCGATGCACTTTGCCTGACTCTTTTTTTAAACGTTTATTTGTTCATAAAATTTTTTCGTCCGTGTTTTATCACGGACACAATCAGTTCCTACTGAGTGGGTTTTTTCTTAAACTTGAATTTTTTATTTGGCGGTTGAGGATGATCTTCTTTATGTTCCTGGATAGCAGCTTTTGAAATTTTTTCCCGATCTTTCTTTGAGGCATCGAAACGTTCAGCATAGATTTTTTCTTTCGGCTTTTCTGTCATCAAATATTCCTCCTAAGCATAAGACTTATTCATACTCTAAGTGTAGCATCAGCGAGTAGAAGATTGCGAATAGTTTGCTTTGAGAAGAAAAAACGTAAGAAATACTTCGTTTTTTGTCAGGGGAAGGCTTGCAAGAAAAAAACAAAACAGCTACAATAATTCTGTTGGACTTAAATTGTTCAAAGTAGTTTTTATGTTTCTTTATGTTTCAATTAATTGTTAAAAAGTTCCCTTAGTTAAATGGATATAACAAATCCCTCCTAAGGATTAGTTGCTGGTTCGATTCCGGCAGGGAACGTAATGGCTTAAAAAGTTAGCCTCTAAAACTTACTTCTAAAAGTTAGTTTTAGAGGCTTTTTGTTTACTTTTGGTCCCCAATTTGTGCCAAACAAGTTTTTTATTCGTAGAGAGAGTGTAGTTTTCTCAATTTTTTGAGAAATCTGAATAAAAAAATCATTTTTAATTGTTAAAATAATTACTGAAATCTGCTGCATTGCACCTGGGTTTTGAAAGCATACCCATCAAGTCAGTAAAGAACCCTCCACGCCGTGTCGTAGAGGGTTCTTTTTATCAGATAAATACCTTGGTTAGAAAAAAGCTATGCCCAATCACCATTTCTAAAGATTGGAACAGTTGAACCATCTTCGCGAATACCGTCTATATCCATTTGATTAGAACCAACCATGAAGTCTACGTGGGTTTGGCTACGGTTCAAGCCAGCATCAGCTAGTTGTTCTTCGGTCATTTCTGTTCCGCCTTTTAAGCTGAATGCGTAAGCCGAACCAAGTGCCAAGTGATTTGAAGCATTTTCATCAAATAAAGTGTTGAAGAAAATAATACCAGATTGGGAAATGGGTGACGGATCTGGAACAAGAGCAACTTCACCTAAATGACGTGCGCCTTCATCTGTGTCTAATAGTTTTGCTAAAACTTCTTCGCCTTTTTCAGCAGAGAAGTCAATCACTTTTCCATCTTTGAAGGTAAATTTCATTCCTTCGATGATTGTTCCAGCATAGCTTAAAGGTTTCGTGCTAGAAATAAATCCATCTACACGACGACTGTCAGGAGCTGTGAAAACTTCTTCAGTAGGCATGTTTGCCATGAATTTTTCGTTGCGTGCGTTCAAGCTGCCAGCACCTTCCCATAAATGGTTTTTCGGTAGACCAATAATTAAGTCAGTTCCTGGTGCGGTATAGTGTAAAGCAGTAAATTGTTCTTGATTTAATTCATTTGCTTTTTTCGCTAATTTTTCATCGTGATTTTTCCATGCGCGTACAGGATCTTCTTCATAAATGCGAGTAGTTTTGAAAATTTCGTCCCAAAGTGCATCGACTTGTTCGGACTCAGGTAAATCAGGAAACACTTTGGCTGCCCATTGTTTGCCAGCAGCAGCGACGACTGTCCAACTTACTTTGTTTGCTTGAGTTGCTTTACGTAAATTGATCATTGCTTTACCAACAGCGCTTTGATAACTCGCTACACGATCGCCATCAACACCAGCTAGAGAATCCGGGTCAGCAGAAACAACGCTAATTCGACTAGCCCCTTTTTCTACCCAGTCATTTGTTTGGTCGATTTTGTATTGTGGGACATTTTCGATACGGTCTGTTGCAGCATGAGTTAAAAATTCTTTTTGAATAGTATCGTCTGTCCATTGTACGATGACTTCCGCAGCTCCTAATTGGTAGGCTTCCTGTGTAATCAGACGTGCTAATGGTGCTTGGTCAACGCTGATTTGTAGAACAACGGTTTGTCCTGCTGAAACATTGACACCAGTTTCAGTGATTAGACGTGCATATTTCTCAAGGTATTTATTAAAATTTGCTAACATGTATATTACTCCCCCTCATTATTTGATTTAATAACCAGTAATATGATAACATTTATTAATAGTAGAAACAATTAGTAAATAAGGAATGGATATGTTGGATTTTATGATTTTTATAAAAACGGAAACCAAGAGTATTCCTGTGATAAAAGGGTGGACGAAGAGTAAAAAAACAAATTTTGCATATCAAAAAAAACGTGTTACAATTAAAATAACCTATAGGTGGAAGCGTTATAAATAATTTTTGAGGAGATTAAAAAATTATGGCAAGAAAAAAGACGATTACCAGAGAGCAGATTTTAGCTGCTGCGTATGAAGTGGTTGCTACAGAGGGTTTTTCAAGATTTACTGCAAGAAATATTGCCAGTAAAATGAAATGTTCGACACAGCCAATTTATTTGGAATTCAAAAATATGGATGATTTAAAAACAGAGTTATTTGAACAAATTTATAGTTATCTAAGCAATGAAGTTTTTCCAGTTGAACACACAGGGCATAAAATCATTGATTTAGCGTACAATTACATTCATTTTGCCAATCGTGAGAAAAAATTGTATCGTTCTTTATACTTGGAAGAGTATGGTGGAGGGGAAGAGATGCAAGAATTTTCTTATAATTATTTCACGAATGCAGTCAAACAAGATGTTGCATATGCAAATTTATCAAAAGAACAAATCGAATCACTTCATAATGGTACTTGGATCGTCGCAACTGGGATTGCTGCATTGATGTCTTCAGGAATTATTCACCCAACTGATGCTCAAATTGAAAAATTGATTCAAGATAGTATCGATGCAATTCTTGTACAGGAAGAACCAATCAAGGTAAATTATTAGTGTGACTTTATGCTGTACATTGTTTTTACATAAGCTAGTTGAATCATTTTTTGAAAAAGAGCTTGGACAAAAGAAGCCTAAACAGAAAAAAAGCCTAAAATTCGTTTTTTAAAACGCTGATTTTAGGCTTTTCTTAATTAAAAAATGTAGTAAGAATAGCTGAATTTTTGGTTTTGTCCCAGACTCTTTATTGTTTTTAGTGCGTAACGAGTAAGTAGAAAAAATCGGTAAAACTAAAAACCGCTAAAAATCAAACAGTGATTTTTAGCGGTTTTCTTACATATATTTGAGTAGTTGAAACTAGTTTGCTTTAGCGACAAGTGCTTTGGCAAAGGCTTCAAGATTTTCGATGTCTTCTTCTTCAGCGTTCAAGTCCACTTTGACATTTTCTGCTCCTTTTGTTGCCCCCGTTTTGGCAAAGACAGCATCAAAGTCATCTACAGATTTACAAAATTCATCATAAAATGTATCGCCAGAACCACAAACGCCATAAATTTTTCCTTCAAGGTCAACTTCTTGCAAGTCTTCATAAAAATCAACAATCTCATCTGGTAGTTCACCATCACCATATGTATAGGTTGCGACAACACAAATGTCTGCGTCTTCAAATTCATCTGCATCTACTTGGGTACATTCATTGATTTCTACATCAATATCTAAATTTTCAAAAGCTTCTGCTACAATATCAGCAATTTCTTCAGTATTGCCGGTCATGCTTGCATAAACGATTTTTGCTAAAGTCATGATTTGCCTCCTAATTTATCAACGATTTTAACTTAATACGTAAGAATTATACCAAACCATGCGTAAAAAAGAAAATAGAACTCGATGAGATGATAACTGTGATTTGGCTAAACGTTGGTAACTATGGTAAAATGAGAACGATTTGTAAAAAGGAGACGAGAGAATGATTACATTAAAATCAGCACGTGAAATTGAAACAATGGCAGAGTCTGGCGCCTTATTAGCAGACGTGCATAAAAACTTACGCGATTTTATCAAGCCTGGTATTACAAGCTGGGATATTGAAGTTTTTGTCAGAAATTATATTGAAAGCCACGGTGGAATTGCTGCCCAAATCGGCTTTGAAGGTTACGAATATGCGACATGTATTAGTATTAACGATGAAATTTGTCATGGATTTCCTCGCAAAAAACCACTAGAAAGTGGCGATTTAGTTAAAGTTGATATGTGTATTGATTTAAAAGGTGGCATTTCTGATTCTTGTTGGGCGTATGTCGTTGGCGAATCAACACCTGAAATCGATCATTTAATGGAAGTAACAAAAAAAGCATTATACCTTGGGATTGAACAAGCGAAAGTCGGCAATCGCATTGGAGATATTGGTCATGCAATCCAAACCTATGTTGAATCTGAAAACTTATCTGTTGTCCGCGATTTCATCGGTCATGGCGTTGGTCCAACGATTCATGAAGAACCAGCTGTCCCTCATTATGGTGAAGCAGGTAAAGGACTTCGATTGAAAGAAGGCATGGTCATTACCATCGAACCAATGGTCAATACCGGAACTTGGAAGATGAAAATGGACCCAAATGGCTGGACTGCATATACGCGTGATGGTGGGTTATCTTGTCAGTATGAACATACTTTGGCGATTACGAAAGACGGTCCAAAAATTTTAACGTCACAAGGTGAAGAAGGCACATACTAATAACAAAAGTATAGGGGAAATAAATGGGGATTTGGCAGAAAATTAAAGAAAATAAGGATTTTATGCGCTTTATCGAAACAACGCAAAAGCGAATGAATGATTCGGAAATTGGAACAACTTCTGTGGTTGTTGCTTATTACTTGTTGTTATCGTTGTTTCCGCTGATTATTGCATTTGGCAACGTATTGCCTTTTTTGAATATTGATCCAAATACAGTGTTAACTTATGTTCGAGAGGTTATGCCTGAAACGATTTACCAATTTATTGGCCCTGCAATCAAAGATCTACTGACGCAAAGCTCTGGCGGATTGCTTTCAATTTCTGCATTAGCTGCGCTTTGGTCAGCAAGTCAAAGTATCAACGCATTACAAATTGCAATGAATAAAGCCTATGGTGTGGACAATCGAAAGAACTTTTTGATTGTCCGCCTTGTTTCATTAGTGGTCATTGTCTTATTTATGGTTGCGATAGGTGGGGTGACAATCGTCTTAGGGTTAGGAAACTTGATTCTTGAAGCAATTCAACCGATTTTTCAGTTTCCGCTACATTTGATTGATCAGTTCCAAGCTTTGAAATGGCCTGTAACATTAGTTGCGCTATTTGTGATTTTGTTTTTGATTTATTTGATTGTGCCTAATGCACAATTGAAGTTAAAAACGATTTTACCTGGAACAATCTTTGCCACGGTTGGCTGGATGTTGTTGTCGCAGGTCTTTGGGATCTATGCGAAGTATTTTGCTTCACGTGTCAGCGGTTATCAAATCATTGGAAGTTTCATCGTTTTGATGCTGTGGTTGAACTTTGCTGCCACGATTGTTATTCTTGGTGGAATCATTAATGCGGTTGTTCAAGAGTATGTATTGGGGAGTCAGGCGACACGTCGTAAAGGCCCGCTTAATCGTTGGGTTGAAAAAATAAAAAATAAAATTTCTAATAAAAAAACGTAAATTCTTACGTTCTTTTACTCGACTTATTGTAAACTATTAGTAGTGTTTTATAATAACGGGAAAACTCTCAAGTTAAAGTAGGTGTCCAGATGCTTGTTTCGTTTAGTATGGTCGTTAGGTTTTTTCTAACGATAGTATTATCGTTGATTTTAACACCAATATTTAAAATAATTTCTGTCCAAACAGGAATGGTCGATAAACCGAACGCGCGAAGAATCAATACAGTACCGATGCCAAGTGCCGGAGGGTTGCCAATTTTTATATCTTTTGTTATTTCAACGTTGATTTTGTTTCATGATATTATTCCAAGATTTTATATTGTACCAATTTTATTAGCAGCGTTGATTATTATCATTACGGGGGTATTAGATGATCGATTTGAGTTGACACCAAAACAAAAGAGTGTCGGGATCTTATTCGCTTCACTTGTTATCTACTTTTTAGCGGGTATTCATATCGACTCGTTTACTTTACCATTTTTTGGCCATTTTGAACTCGGGTGGTTAAGCTTTCCAGTAACAATCTTTTGGATTTTCGGTATTACGAATGCCGTGAATTTGATTGATGGATTGGATGGGTTGGCTGCGGGAGTATCACTTATTGGGTTGACTACAATTGGAATCATTGGGTATTTCTTTTTGCATTCATCCACTGTGTATATTCCAATTGTTATTTTCTGTTTAGTAGCGAGTATCATCGGCTTCTTCCCGTATAATTTTTATCCTGCTAAGATTTATTTGGGGGATACAGGTGCATTATTTTTAGGGTTTATGTTGGCTGTTTTATCTTTACAAGGGTTAAAAAATGTAACGTTTGTTTCATCAATTTCTTTATTGATTGTTTTGGGTGTTCCAGTAACGGATACTTTTTTTGCAATCGTTCGTCGCAAGGCAAACCGAGTATCTTTTTCAACTGCGGATAAAAAGCATTTGCATCACCGCTTATTAAGCTTAGGCTTCACACACAAAGGAGCAGTTTTGGCGATTTATGCGATGGCATTAATGTTTTCTTTCACAGCAATGATCATGAATTATGCTGGTCAGGTCGGGACAATTGTTCTGGTACTAGTAATGTTATTTGCGATTATTTTGTTACTGGAGTTAATCGGGTTGATTGGTGAGAAACATCAATTTATTTTGAAAACTTTACGATTTTTGGGAAATAAAGAATATCGTACGCAAGTACTGCAGAAATATTTGAAGAAATGGGACCATCATTAGATGAATAAAAAATTAGAACAGCCGGTCCTAATCAGTATAGTGACCGCAAATAGTCAAAAGATTTTTCGTACATTAGATACCTTGATTGCAACCATTGGTGAAAACCCAGCAATTGAGATCATTATTTTTGATAATAACTCCTCGCCTGAATATCAGGCTAAATTGAAGGAGTATTTACACTATCCTTATCTACACATTAACTTTCATCAGGAAAACAGTGGTTTTGGTTACGGACATAATCAAAATCTGTTGAACAGCAAGTATCGCTATGCTGTTATTTTTAATCCGGATATTTTGGTAGACGAGCAAACAATTACCGAAGTTGTTGAGTTACTGGTTGAACACCCTGAATGTGCGATGCTAGCACCTAAGATTTTAAACGAGGATGGTTCTATTCAATATTTGATTCGTGAACGCCTAGATGTTTTTGATTATATGCTGCGTTTCATTCCCTTTAAATGGGTGAAAAAGTTGTTTGATAAACGATTGGCTAAGTTTGAGTGCAGGGATCTTCCGCTAAATCAAAATAGTTATGTTCGTATGATTTCTGGGAGTTTCATGGTCGTTGACACAGTGAAGTTTACTGAAGTTGCAGGATTTGATTCTCGCTATTTTATGTACTTTGAAGACAATGATTTGTGTTTGAAATTTGAACAAGCGGGTTACAAATTACTGTATACCCCAACGCACTCAGTCGTTCATTTATATGGAAAAGGTGCACATCGTAATTTTAAATTATTCCGAATTTTTATGTCTTCGATGGCAAAATTTTTCCATAAGTGGGGGTGGCGTTTTTTCTAATGAAACCAACTAATTTAGTTGTTGTCGTATTGTATCAGCAACCCATAGAAAAAACACCTTCTTTTGCTCTATTATCACAAGCTGTGGTGGATCAAAAAATCCAACTCGTTATTTTTGATAACAGTCCAACGGAGCAACACCATTCATTGTTTGAAAAAAAGTTCGTGAATTACTATCATGATGCGCAAAATCCGGGATTGGCAGCAGCATACAACTATGCACTGTCGCAAGCTAAACCCACGATTCAACGACTGATTACGTTGGATCAAGATACTGTCTTAAATGAAAGCTATTTGGAGCAAATCAGTCAGGTTGAATTTTCAGATGACTGTGTTGTTGCTGTACCGATGATTTTTGATCAAGGGCAACAAATTTCACCTGTTTATGCCGATCAGTATGTTAATCGTACCTATCGAGCAGTTTCTGAAGTAGGGCTGACGGAGCAACGAGTGATGGCAATCAATTCGGGAACAGTTTTTTCAATCTCATTTCTACAAACAATTGGCGGGTTTAATCCTGCTTTTTCTTTAGATTTTTTAGATCATTGGTTTTTTTGGAAAGTTCATCAACTTCACAAAAAAATTGAAATTTTACCAATTCGCTTGGAGCATGACTTATCTGTGCTCAATTATGAAAAAGTATCGACAACAAGATATGAATCGATTTTAGCTGCCGAAACAAAATTTTATCGCGAGTACGATCAAATTCATTGGAAAAAGCATCGTAAGCAGCTGCTGTTAAGAAGCATTAAACAATTTTTGACAGTGAAGAACCGAAAAATTTGGCGTTCAACCTTGCGAGTTTATGTTGAGATGGGGAAGGTGTAAGTTTTTGCGATCTGTTTGCATGGCCACATTTAATGGCGAAAAATATCTGAGAGAACAATTAAATAGCATTTTACGACAGCTTTCTACAACCGATGAGTTAGTTATCTCTGATGATGGTTCAGTTGACAGCACTTGGAATATTTTGCTGGAATACGCACAACAAGATTCACGTATTAAACTATTAAAAGGACCTCAACGTGGACTGATTCAAAATTTTGCTCATGCAATTGAACAAGCAAGTGGGGAAATCATTTTTTTGGCTGACCAAGATGATGTTTGGTTAGACAATAAAGTGAAAAGGATAACGGCTGATTTTGCAGCCCATCCGAAAAGGCAAGTTGTTGTTTCGGACTTGGTGATTGTGGACGAGGATCTTAAAACCATTTATCCCTCTTATTTTACTTATCGGCATTCAAAAGAAGGATGGTTGAATAACTTTGTCCGTAGTCATTATATTGGAGCTGGTATGGCCTTTCGTTCGAGTCTGAAGCCTAAAATCTTACCAATTCCAGATGATGTACCTATGCACGATATGTGGATTGGTTTATTAGGTGGAAATCAGGTCGGATTTATTCGCGAACCGTTGACGTTGTATCGACGCCACGACTTGAACGCAAGTGAGATCCAAACGCATTCCAGTTTTCAACAAAAATTGGCGTGGCGATTTCATTTATTGGTGTCCTACCTAAAAAGAAAGTGGCAGCGACACTAAGTTTAATAAAAAAGTATTAAATGCCAAATAGCTCATGACAAATGTTTGGATTGATGAGATAATAACAAAGTGAAATTTGAAAAAAGGAGCGCTTAAAGCCATGAAGGGAATTATTCTTGCTGGGGGAAGCGGAACACGCTTGTACCCATTGACAAAGGCAACTTCAAAACAGTTGATGCCGATTTACGACAAACCAATGATTTATTATCCAATGTCAACATTGATGTTGGCTGGAATTAAAGAAATCTTGATTATTTCAACACCACAAGATACACCTCGTTTCGAAGAATTATTTGGGGACGGGCATGACTTGGGGATTCAAATTGAGTATGCAGTTCAAGAAAGTCCTGATGGTTTAGCACAAGCTTTTATCATTGGTGAAGAATTTATTGGCGATGACAGTGTCTGCTTAGTTTTAGGCGACAATATCTACTATGGTGGCGGTCTATCTAAAATGTTGCAGCGCGCTGCAGCAAAAGAAAGTGGCGCAACGGTGTTTGGGTATCATGTAAATGACCCTGAACGCTTTGGAGTTGTTGAATTTGATGAGAACATGAATGCTTTGTCAATCGAGGAAAAACCAACTCAACCAAAATCAAACTATGCTGTTACAGGTCTTTATTTCTACGATAACGATGTCATTTCAATTGCAAAAGACATTAAACCATCTGAACGTGGTGAATTAGAAATCACAGATGTCAATAAAGCATACCTAGAAAAAGGAACTTTATCTGTTGAATTGATGGGACGTGGGTTTGCTTGGTTAGATACAGGTACACACGAATCACTACTTGAAGCTTCAACATTTATTGAAACCATTGAAAAACGTCAAAATTTAAAAGTAGCTTGTTTAGAAGAAATTGCTTATCGCATGGGCTACATTACGAAAGAACAATTGTTTGCATTAGCGCAACCATTGAAAAAAAATCAATACGGTCAATATTTATTAGCTTTGGCCGCTGAATAGGGAGTCTGACAACATGAAAGTAACTGATACAAAATTAACAGATGTCAAGATTATCGAAATGGATGTTTTTGGTGATCACCGTGGCTTTTTTACTGAGAGCTATTCAAAAGCAAAATTTGAAGAACATGGGTTGACTTATGACTTTGTTCAAGATAATCACTCTTTATCTGCTGAAGCCGGCGTACTACGTGGCTTACACTTTCAAAAAGGAGAATCTGCTCAAACAAAATTGATTCGTGTAGTCACTGGAGCAGTTTTAGATGTGGTCGTTGATATTCGTAAAGGCAGCCCAACTTATGGACAATGGGACGGCTTTATTTTATCCGAACATAACCATCGTCAACTACTTGTTCCTAAAGGATATGCGCATGGATTCGTTACGCTGACACCAGATGTCAACTTCCTTTATAAATGCGATAACTATTATGACGCTGCTGCAGATGGCGGAATTGCTTTTGATGATCCTGAGTTAGCCATTGAATGGCCAATTGACATCAGTAAAGCAATTATGTCAGAAAAGGATCATAACCATCCAACGTTAAAAGAATTTGAAGCAGAAAATCCATTCGTTTATGGCGAAATTTAAACTTTAAAGGAGAACCATTTTAATGAAAAATATCATTGTAACAGGTGGCGCTGGATTTATCGGTTCAAATTTTGTGCACTATGTCGTACAAAACCATCCGGAAGTTCATGTAACTGTTTTAGATAAATTAACTTATGCTGGAAACAAAGAAAATTTAGCGGGATTACCAAGTGATCGGGTAGAACTTGTGGTGGGCGATATTGCTGATGCACCATTAGTTGATCGTCTAGTGAAAGACGCAGATGCAGTTGTTCATTATGCAGCTGAATCACATAACGATAATTCATTAAAAGATCCATTTCCATTTGTTCAAACCAATATTATTGGGACATATACTTTATTGGAAGCTTGTCGAAAATATGATGTGCGTTATCATCATGTTTCAACGGATGAAGTGTATGGCGATTTACCATTAAGAGAAGATTTACCAGGACATGGTGATGGTCCAGGCGAAAAATTTACAGCTGAAACACCATACAATCCTTCTAGTCCTTATTCTTCAACTAAAGCGGGATCAGATTTATTAGTGAAAGCCTGGGTACGTTCATTTGGGTTACGTGCAACAATTTCTAACTGCTCAAATAATTATGGACCTTATCAACACATTGAGAAATTTATCCCACGTCAAATCACTAACGTTTTAAGTGGTATTCGTCCTAAATTATATGGCGACGGCAAAAATGTGCGTGACTGGATTCACACAAACGATCATTCATCTGCTGTTTGGTTAATCTTGACAAAAGGTGAAATTGGCGAAACATATTTGATTGGTGCCGATGGCGAAGAAGACAATAAAGCAGTGATGGAATTGATTTTAGAGTTGATGGGTCAATCAAAAGATGCGTACGATCACGTAAAAGACCGTGCGGGTCACGATTTACGTTACGCAATTGATTCAACTAAATTACGTGAAGAACTTGGCTGGAAGCCAGAGTTCACGAATTTCCGTGATGGTTTAGCGAATACGATCAAGTGGTATGAAGAAAATGAAGACTGGTGGAAAAAAGAAAAAGAAGCCGTAGAAGCAGCATATGCCAAAAATGGTCAATAACAATTATTGATGAGATAAAAGTGTGAGGCAGGCGCTAGCCTGTCTCTTTTTTCAAACAAATTTAAAGGAGCGAAAAACAATGTTTTTATTAACTGGAGGAAATGGCCAATTAGGTACAGAATTGCGCCATCTATTAGATGAAAAAAATCTACCATATGTTTCGACAGATGCGAAAGAATTAGACATTACTGATGAAAAAGGAACCATGGAATATATCGCCGAATTGAAACCGGATGTTATCTTTCATTGTGCAGCCTACACTGCAGTTGATAAAGCAGAGGATGAAGGCAAAGAATTAGACGAGAAAATCAATGTCGACGGTACAAGAAATGTTGCACTTGCTGCGAAAGCGGTCAATGCTAAATTGGTTTACATTAGTACAGACTATGTATTCGATGGAAAGAAAGAACAAGCAGAATACGAAGTGGATGATTCAACTAATCCGTTGAACGAATATGGTCGAACAAAACTTTTAGGTGAACAAGCTGTCGAAGAAATTTTAGAAGATTATTATATTATCCGTACTTCTTGGGTATTTGGTATCTATGGCCATAATTTTGTATTTACAATGCAACGTCTGGCGGAAACACACGATCGTTTGACAGTTGTAAACGATCAATTTGGACGCCCAACATGGACACGTACACTAGCCGAGTTCATGGTATACGTCATTGAACAAAAAGCACCATATGGCATTTACCACTTATCAAACGAAAACAGTTGCTCTTGGTATGAATTCGCGAAAGAAATCTTAAAAGATACTGACGTGGAAGTAGCACCTGTGACATCAGCGGAATTTCCACAAAAAGCAGTACGTCCACAATATTCTGTGATGAGTCTTAAGAAAGCTGAAAAATTAGGTTTTTCTATTCCAACTTGGCAAGAAGCTTTGGCACAAATGCTGATTGCCGCTGAAGAAGCAAAAGCGTAATTCGTTTCTGCTAGTTTAGGAAACAAAAGAGAAATTGGGGAATTTTATGGAAAAACAAACGAGAAGTGTA
This sequence comes from Enterococcus sp. C50, assembly GCF_040887505.1. Lineage (NCBI taxonomy): Bacteria > Bacillati > Bacillota > Bacilli > Lactobacillales > Enterococcaceae > Enterococcus > Enterococcus sp. C50. The sequence goes on from NZ_JBFOFW010000002.1 coordinate 184,989, forward strand.
CGGCATAGCACTGAAAAAACAAATCGTGCGCCTCAGACAATTTTTGACTCATTGCTTAGGCTCCGTTATTTGTTTGGCTTACTAGCAATTGTCATAGTCGTCACATTTAATTTAAATGGCAGCTCAATTGGCATGTGGGATAAATACGTTTCTCAGCGAGATGACGGGAAAGAAACAGATGTTTTGTTTGGGAAAGATCGTGAAGTTCGCTCAGATGAATGGCTGGTACAGACGCCATTTTATCTTTCGCAAGCAGAAAATGATTATCCAGTAATCAACGAAGATTACTCCTTAAATGGTCAAAATATGATTATTGCTTATAATTCACCGGTTAAAGACATTACGGTTATCGGCAAGCCATTTAACTGGGGGTTTTTCTTCTTGGGACGTGATCGAGGGCTATCTTGGTACTGGGGAATGAAAATCGTCGGCATGCTCTTGTTGTCTTTTGAATTATTGATGATCATCACTAGAAAACGAAAGGGATTGTCATTGGTTGGTTCATTTGCACTGACCTTTGCGCCGGCTGTTCAATGGTGGTTCATGCAACATGTGGGAGATTTGATTTTCTTCACTGTCGGACTGATGGTGGCTTTCTATCATTATTTTTATCAACATGATCGCAAAGGGATACGAGCCCTGATGATGTTGCTGGTAGTTATTTTTGGCTTAGGATTCATTTTAGTCATTTACCCAGCACATCAAGTAATGTTAGGTTATTTGCTCGTCTTTTATTTTGTTGGCCTGTTGATTCATTTCAGGAAAAAAGTAGTTTGGGATCTATTGGATGCTGTCCTGATTGTCGGGGCGATAGCGATAATCGGAGGGATCATGGTTCATTTTTGGCTAGTTTCGAAGGATGCCCTGATGGCTTCACTAGAAACGTTGTATCCAGGAAAACGAATCAGTACAGGTGGAGAATTCACTTTTGGTAAGTTCTTTTACTTTTTGACTAACTGGAAGATTCCATTTACAGACATTACGTTTTCAAATAATTCAGAAGTAGCCTTTTTCTATCATTTCTTCCCAACTGTGCTTTTGGCTAGCCCATTTGTATTATTTGGTAAGAAAAACAGTGAACAGAAATTATTAGGACGAATATTAATGGTTTTTTGTTTGTTTGCGATTTTCTGGATCACCGTTGGCTTACCAAAAGAATTAGCTGAAATTACGCTTCTTTCCTATGTACCAGCATCCCGTGCATTTACAACTTTTGGCTTTGCAGCTTGTCTGTTAACGATTTGGTTCATTGCCTATGTTTGGCGAGAAGATGTTATTCCAACCTGGTATAAAATTGTCTTATTAGTTGTTAATGCTGGAACGTTTGCTGTGGCAATCTTCACTTCTAGCATGATTAATTATTTTTCAGGGATTGAAATTACAGGGATCGTTGTACTAGGAACATTGTTGCTAGGGTTTGCTTTGTTTCACCAAAGACATTTGTTTTATGTTTCATTCGCAGCATTAATTGTCGCTTCTGGTTTTTTTGTCAATCCGGTTGTTGAAGGAACGGGTGCTATTTTTGAAAAGACTTTAGCGAAAGAAATTCAAAAAATCAATAACGAACATCCAGATCAATTATGGTTATCTGAAGATGAATTGTATAATTTTACACCAACACTTGGAGTAAAATCATTCAATACGGTTCGTTTTTATCCAGATATGAAAGCATGGGAAATCATTGATCCAGATGGAACCTATGAGAAATATTATAATCGTTATGCCCACACTCGTGCATTTATTGCGAAGGAAGACACAACGTTTATCCTTGATCGACCTGATATGTTCTCTGTGACATTGAATTTTGATGATGCCGAAAAATTTGGTATACGTTATGTCGTAAGTAAGCGACCTTTAGCAGACTACAATCAATTAAATGAGGCGCAGTTTACTCAATTATATGGCCCAGACAATGATGGCTATCGAATATTTGAAGTAGATTATCCGGCCAATGGACAAATCATTAGCCAGCAATAACAAAGTTATTCAGTTAAATAAAAGAGAGAAGCTAGTACAGGAGAGTGGGGAAATGCAGAAAATCCTACGAAAAATGATTAATGAAATGAGTGTTGCTTGGCTGCTTCTATTAGTAGGTTCATTGTATTTTATATGGACCGTTGGGCTAAGCAACAACACTGCACTATTTTTATATGAAAATAGTTCGCAATTAATTTTGGGCGGCATAGCCGTTTTGTTTTTATTGAATGTTTACAAAGCAAGAGGTATTGATTTTATTTTTATTGGGATTGGTTTCCTATTCTTTTTCTTCTTTTCGTATTTCAGAGAAGTGAGAAGCGCTTCATTTTACACAGATATGATGATTCCGTTGATTATTGCTTTTGTATTGTCGATAAAATGGATTGAGTTTGGAAAAATAGATCGAGCTGTTTTCTTGCTGTTGTTTTCAGTTGTTCTGACAGTGACTGTCTATCGTGTTTTTACGGAAATTCCGATTCGTGAAGGACAAAGTATCTGGTCTCCAGGGAACAAGCTTTCTGATATTTGGATCAATACCAACACGATAGGCGCATCAGTGATGACACTGGCTTTCTTAATTAGTGGTTTTGCTAGCTCATTTGAAAAGTGGTACATTCGTCTGTTAAGTGTGCCAGCTGTCGTTGCAGCGTTTGCCACGATTTGGGTTTGTCAGTCAAGAGGTGCATTAGTTGCATTGATCGTTTTTATTCTTTTGGACTTGATTCCTAAGTCATTTATGCGAGTGACTCGCGCACCATTTATCATTTATACGGTGACCGCAGTTGCCGCTTTACCACTTTCATATTTTGCGGCAGCTTCAAAAGAAGTAAATCTTTTTACTGGAAGAGAAGAAATTTGGGCAGATTTTTATCAGACTTTGGTTGCTAAAACGCAACAAGTGTTGGTAGGAATGAAACCTTATTTTTACACGAAACGAGCAAATCAAGTTTTGGGTAATCATAATAGTTATAATTCTTTCTTGAATCTTTATGGAGTGATTGGATTAGCCATCGTGGTTACTTTATTACTGATTTTTATTGGTCGAAGAACACTAAAAGGTGATTTATCGAACGGCCAATTAACTTTTATCTGGGCTTTCTTTGGCATAATGACACAATCTTTTATGGAAGATACTTTGACTTCTTTCGCTTGGCTTCCGATTATTTATCTATTACTAGGAATGAGTGTTCACCGCTTTGACCAGCCAGCAGAAATGCAAAAAGTACCGGATGAATTAGAAACAGCAGATGAGTCGTTCGAAAATCCAGAAGAGAATCACAATGAATTTTCACGGATGAAGAAGTATCATCATTAAGAAGTAATCAAAGAGAGGCTGAAACAGTTTTGTTTCACTCTCTTTTTTTATAAAAATAAGTATGCATCAGAAATGAAGTGATACCTTGCTTGATTGCAATTAGAAACTATCTTTTGTAGAATAGTAACGGTCGAGTATTTGTTACTTAATAGAAAAATTAAGAAATAAATAATATCGCAGTCAGCTAGTAAAAATATGGTAAAATGGCAGTTGATTGTAATTAACAGAAATCGCTTGGAGGAACACAAATGTTTAAAGATCTGTTTTTATTTATGAAAGATATTTATCAGAACAGAAAATTATTGATTCAGTTTTCATTAAATGACTTTAAATCACGTTATGCTGGTTCTTTTTTAGGAATCATGTGGGCATTCATCAACCCGATATTCACTGTGTTGATCTACTGGTTAGTCTTTGGCTTCGGCTTGAAAGCTGCAATGACTGATGGTAAATATCCATTCATTGTTTATCTGATTACGGGGATGGTTCCCTGGTTCTTCTTCTCAGATGCATTTACCTCAACGACATTAGTCTTTCGAGAGTACACGTATTTAGTCAAGAAGGTCGTTTTCAACATTCGTATCTTGCCAAGTACGAAAATTTTATCTAATTTATACACACACCTCTTTTTTATCGTGATTGGCTTAGTTGTGACAATTGGACATGGAATATTCCCAACCATTATGACACTACAACTGATTTATTATCTATTTTGTATGTGTGCATTTTTAACAGGGATCACTTGGTTGACAGCATCTATCCAACCGTTTTTACCAGATATCGTACAATTCATTACGATTTTGTTGCAATTGATTATGTGGACATTACCAATTCTTTGGAGTCCAAGTCAGTTTAACCCGACAATTGTTCAAATTTTGAAATTAAATCCACTTTATTACATCGTTCAAGGGTATCGTGAATCTTTCTTGAGCCAAGCGTGGTTCTTTGAACATGGCATGTATACTTTATACTTTTGGGTAGTTACATTAGCATTCTTTGTGGTTGGTTCAGCTGTGTTCCGTAGATTGAAACCACATTTTTCAGATGTACTGTAAGGAGAATAGAAATGACAGAATATGCGATTAAATTAGAAAACATCACCAAATCATATAATATGTACGCAAAACCGAGTGATCGTTTTCGTGAGGCACTGAATCCTTTCAAAAAATCTTATCACGATGTCTTTTATGCATTGAAAAACGTTAATATTGAAATAAAAAAAGGCGAAATGATTGGTTTTGTTGGCGAAAATGGTTCAGGAAAATCGACGATGCTTAAAATCATTACCGGTGTGTTGACACCTTCTGCTGGTACAATGGAAATCGATGGAAAAATCTCTGCATTGCTTGAGTTAGGTTCTGGATTCAATCCAGAATATTCTGGCTATGAAAATATCTTTTTAAATGGCATGGTCTTAGGATTTTCACGAGATGAAATTGAAGGTATGGTCGATGACATCATTGATTTTGCCGATATTGGGGATCATATTTATCAACCAGTAAAAACTTATTCAAGCGGGATGTTTGTCCGTTTAGCATTTGCGGTAGCAATCAATGTTAATCCAGATATTTTGATTGTTGATGAAGCATTAGCAGTCGGTGATTTAGAGTTTCAATTGAAATGTATGGAAAAATTTACTGAAATCAAGAATTCTGGAAAAACGATTTTATTCGTATCCCATGATATTAGCTCAATTCGTCGTTTTTGTGACCGTAGTTATTGGTTGAAAAACGGTGAAGTCGTAGAATACGGGGATACGATGGACGTTACGACCAATTATGAAAACTTCTTGAAGAAAAAATCAGTGAAGACAGTCGACCGCAATAAGAATCAAGTTGAACGTCATGCCGCACCAGATATTGTTGATGTGCTAAGTGCCGAGTTGCTTGATAAAGAGAAGAAACCGGTCGATATGATTGAACAAGGGGAGACACTCTTTGTGAAAGTTACCTATAATGTCAAAGACGAGTCAATCAAAAAACCAGTCTTGGGGATTGCTTTACGAACGGTTGATAATTTTTATGTTTGTGGCTTGAACACATTATTGGATGACATAACGATTCCTTGGAAAAAAGGTGAAAATGTTTTTTATCTTGAATATGAAAAACTAGGCTTACTAGCTGGTGAGTATTATTTTGATGTGGCAGTTTTTGAAGAAAATGCTACAGTTCCGTTAGTTTATAAGACAAAATATATGAACTTATTTGTTAGTGGCTCATACATTGGTGAAGGTATTGTCATCTTGGATCACAAATGGGAAGAAGGTAGTCAAAAAGATGAAATATGATTTTGAAATGGATTTAGATGAGCAAAGTAGTGTTGGAAAAATCGCCACTCAAATCAAACCAGGAAGCAAAGTGTTAGAATTTGGTCCGGGAAATGGCCGATTAACAAAACATTTGATTGGTGCGAAGCAATGTGAGGTTAGCATTGTCGAGTTAGATAAAGAGCTATTTGATTTTGTGAGTGAATTTGCACAGGATGGCTTTTATGGGGACATTGAAAGTTTTGAATGGGCCACTTATTTTGAAGGTCAAACATTTGATTATGTTTTGTTTGCAGATGTCTTGGAGCATTTGGTTGATCCAGGCGCAACTTTGAAAAAAGTCAGTGAATTTTTGAGTGAAAATGGAGAAATTTTGATTACGTTCCCTAACTTAGCTCATAACTCTGTAATGATTGATTTATTTAATAATCAACTTCCATGGACTTCTTATGGCTTGTTAGATGAAACACACAATTCATTTTATACGCATGATGGTTTTCAAAGAGTGTTTGAAAAAGCTGGCTTGATGATTAACATCGAAGACTATTTATACTTAGCAGTAGAAGACACCGAGCTTTCTTCTCGTTACGAAGATTTGCCAGAAGCGGTTCGATATGACTTCAAAATGCGTCCATTTGGAGAAGTTTATCAATACTTCTTCTCGTTAAAAAAACAGGCAGTACCCGAAATTGCACAGCCACAAAATTCAAATTACGTGAAAGTCTTTGATTTGGTTCAACAAACGGCTGAGGGAGAAACCAGTCAACAGATTCCTATTAACAATTACACTGGTGAAAACCAACGTTTGACATTTCCAATTGCTGAAAATATTGAAAACGTGTTATTCCGTTTTGAAAAACAGCCAAGTTTTATTGAATTTACTGCTGAAATTGCGGGAGAGAAAATTGATTTCATTCGTTCAAATGCTGCGCTAAAAACAAACAGGGATTGCTATCTATTTGATGGAAAAAGCGTACCAGAGTTAGCGGTAAAAAATGTCGCTGGACACGAATTAACGGTGAGTATCCATTATCGTTTTATTGGAGAGCTTACTCAAACTTTCTCAGAAGTCTTGGAAACTGTTCAACCAATGATGGCTGTTCATCAAGAATTGACAGGGAAAATAGCAGATTTAGAAAAAGATAATTATCAAATTAGAGAAGAAAATGCTAAGCTTGATCATTACTTGCAAACAACAACTACGCGTTATTGCTCACTTTTAGATAACGATGAATGGGCAATTAAATCAAAAAAAACTCGTCGAACAAAAGAAACCCCTAAAAAAGTTCAAGCAAAAGAGTTAGCGTTATGTATTGATGAAAAGCATTGGGATGAAGAAACCAAAGTTTTAACAATTATTGGTTGGGGCATCTCACAAGCAGATCGAAACGCATTGTCTTATCATTTATCAGTAGATCAATCACCGTTTTTCGATGCTAAACCGATTTATCGCAAAGAAGTGAATGAGGCTGAAAATCTTGCAGAAAATGTTTCTGCCGGTTTTGAATTGCAGATTCTTTGTGAACATGAACGTACATTTTTAATTGAAGTAACAGCAGAAAATGGTCAAACTTGGATTATTGAAATGTAATTCATTGGCCTACTTGATAAAGGAGTAACTGGACAGTGACAAAGAAAGAAATTGCTGTATTTATTGATACAATCACTCGGGAACGAGCTACTGGAGACTTACTTATTGTGGGTTGGGCAATTGATGAAGTAACTAAAGAAATCCCTTCAGTCACAGTAGAAAAAAGCCAAGTTTTGATTGAAACAACGCCTGTCGTTCGTTTAGACATCAATCATTTATACGAACTAGATGTCAAAACGCAAAGCGGATTTAAAATTCGACTTTCAGGAAAATTAAAAGGAAAAGCTATCTTAGATTTTCAGACAACTACTCACCAAAATGGAATTGCCGTGAAGCTAAATGGACGTTATCCTTTCGATGATGGATTTGAGACCTCTTGGCAAAAACAAATACGTTTGCTGAAAAAGGGTGTCAATTACGCAAGAACACATGGCTTAAAAAAAGCTGTTCGTCGCGTCAAGCTAGAATTGAAACCTGGTTCAGTTGACTATGCAGAGTGGATTACTCGTCACGAAAAAGTTGATTTAGAAGCACAGCGTAAAGCTGCTACTACCTTAGAATATCGTCCATTGATTTCAATTGCTATGCCTGTTTACAATGTTGAAATTAAGTGGTTAGAAAAATGCATTGATTCTGTTCTAGGACAAACGTATGATCACTGGGAACTATGCATTAGTGATGATGCTTCAACAGATCCGGCTATTCGCAAATGTCTGGAAACTTACCAAGCAAAAGACGAGCGAATCAAAGTCGTCTTTCGACAAGAAAATGGACATATTAGCTTAGCAACTAATTCAGCTTTAGAATTAGCTTCGGGTGAATTTTTAGCTTTGTTGGACAATGATGACGAGTTGCCAGCTTCAGCGCTATATGAAGTAGCCAAGGTATTGAACGAACGACCTGAGCTGGATTTAATCTATAGCGACGAAGATAAAATCGATTCTGATGGGAATCGTTTTGACCCCCATTTTAAAGCTGATTGGTCACCAGATACACTAATGGGAAACAATTACATTTCTCATCTAGGTGTTTATCGCACAAGCATCGTGAAAGAATTAGGTGGATTTCGTAAGGGGTATGAGGGCTCACAAGATTATGATCTTGTTTTACGTGTGACAGAAAAAATTCCAGCAAATCACATTTATCATATTGATAAAGTTCTGTATCACTGGCGAACGATTCCAGGTTCTACAGCAAGTAGTGGCGAAGCGAAAAGTTATATTTATGATTCTGGTGTAAAAGCTTTGACTGATGCACTGAATCGTCGTGGAATCAAAGGGAAAGTACGTCCGGGAAGAATCTCGGGTTTTTATGAAGTGATGTATGACGTGATTAAAGAAGACTTAGTGAGTGTCATTATTCCAACTAAAAATGGGTATGAAGATTTAAAAGTCTGTGTTGATTCAATTATTGAGAAAACAACATATCCCAACTATGAAATTATTATTGCAGATAATGGAAGTACGGATCCAAAAATGCAAGAATTGTTTGCAAACTACAAAGAACGTTTAAACGATCGTTTCATTGTCGAGTTGATTGATATTCCGTTTAACTACTCACGGATCAATAATCTAGCAGCTGAAAAAGCAAGTGGAAAGTATTTCTTATTTTTGAACAATGATACTGAAGTTATTGCACCAGACTGGATGACGACAATGGTTTCTTATGCACAATTTGATCGAATTGGCTGTGTAGGTGCAAAATTGTATTATCCAGATGAAACAACCCAACATGCTGGTGTCCTTGTTGGAATTGGTGGCGTAGCAGGACATGCGCTAAATAATTATGATAAAACACACTGCGGTTATTTTGGTCGTTTGGTGATTGATGTTGATTATTTAGCAGTGACTGCAGCTTGTATGATGGTTAAAGCAAGTGACTTTCATGCTGTTTCCGGATTTGACGAGACATTAGAAGTTGCATTTAATGATGTTGATCTATGTTTGAAAGTCTATGAACTGGGACGTAACAATGTTTACGCACATCAAGTGGAACTTTATCATTTTGAATCAAAATCAAGAGGATATGAAGATACTCCAGAAAAACAAAAACGCTTTGCTGGTGAAATCAAAAAAATGCAAGACAAGTGGCCAAGCTACATTGCACACGATCCATTTTACAATGATAATTTGACTAAAGAAGGTATTGGCGATTTTTCTCTAAGACCAGACTAATCAAAAGCGATGAACGTATCGAACTTGGATACGTTCATCGCTTTTTGTTATTTATCACGCCTGTAAGAATGAAGACACCGAGTGTGGATTTTAGAAACAAAAATGAAAAGATAAAATAGTCTATTTTATTGCATATAATAGTTTAATTTCCTTTACATTTTGGTTACTCGCTAGGCTTTTAAGGCTTGCTATGGTAAGATGATAAAGGCATTATTCTGAGGTTAGGAGTGTATATATGAATAAAAATGGGGAGTGGAGCGCCGCTCGCAGAATATTTATTATTTTAATGGATGTGATTGTTTATAACGTTGCAGTCTATATAAGCTTTTTACTGAAGTTTCAAGGAGAAATACCAGTGCGTAACTTTGAAACTTTTGAGAATTCCGCAGTTTTTATTTCGATTATATTTATTGTTCTTAATATTTTGTTAGGGGCTTACGTCTTTTATAATCGAATGATCAGCGACATTATTTTTGTAACTGTTATTGGTCAAGTATTGATGACCTTTGGGATTATGATTGTAACTTTTGCTGGGCGCTGGTTTGCATTTCCGCGGTTAGTTATCTTACTTTCTTTTGTGATCGGAACGATTTTGGTCAGCACTTATCGCATTTTGGTGTATAAACTTTACTTGAAAATCAGCAGTGACAAAAAAGTGATTATTGTTGGTTTAGAAAAAGATGTTGCACCAGCAATTCAAAATTTCCAATCAAAGAAAAATAATAAACATAAAGTAGAAGCAGTTATCGTTGATCATTTTTATGAGCATACGAAACAACTGATTGATGGAATCGATATTGTGTACTTGGCTTCGGAAATTGAAGAACAAGAAAAAATTAAAATCTACCAGTTGGTTACCAAGAAAGAGAAAAAATTATTTTTAAATACAACATTTGAAAACTTGATCATGATCAATCCAAATATCATGAATTTTGAAGATGAAAGCATTATTGAATCATCTGGTTTTAGAATCCCTCCAGAAGATGAGCTTTTCAAACGATTATTTGATATTCTTGTTTCACTTGTTTTGTTGATCTTGGCTTCACCATTTATGTTATTAACAGCGATTTTAGTAAAAGTAACATCACCAGGTCCTGTTATCTATAAGCAAGTGCGTATCACAAAAAATCAAAAAGAATTTTCGATTTATAAATTCCGTTCAATGAGCGCAACAGCTGAATCAAAATCAGGCCCAGTCCTTGCTAAAAGCAATGACGCACGCGTAACGCCTGTTGGTAAATTTATTCGTGCCGTACGATTTGATGAATTACCACAAATCTTTAATGTCTTAAAAGGCGATATGTCAATCGTGGGTCCACGTCCAGAACGACCATTCTTTGTTGATCAATTTAATGAAGAAAATCCTTATTACTATTTACGTCATAATGTCCGTGCGGGTATTACTGGCTATGCGCAAGTCTATGGGAAATATGTCTCAGACTACAATAGTAAGTTGCGTTTTGATTTGTTATATATCAAAAAATATTCGTTGTTATTGGATTTGAAAATCTTATTGCAAACAATTAAAATTTTATTCGATAAAATGTCTTCACAAGGTGTGGATGAAGAAGCTGCTTGTTCTTTAGCAGAACTGCATTTCCCAGAAGATAAGATTTATGGATAAATAGAGATAATTTAAATCAATGCTGTAGCCTAAGCTTAGTAAGCTACACAAAAGATAAGTGGGGAAGAAATTGGAAAAAAATAAAATTAGTATGCTTCTTTCTTTATATGATAAAGAAAAACCAGAATATCTGAATGAAGCATTAACAAGTATTTTTAAACAGACAGTTATGCCAGATGAGATTGTTTTGGTATATGATGGACCAATTAATTCTGATTTAGAAGCAGTTGTACAGAAATTTCAGCAAGTAGCCCCTGATATATTCACACTTGTGAAATTTGAGAAAAATCAAGGATTAGGTGTTGCTCTAGCTAAAGGTTTAGAGCACACTAAATATCAGATAGTTGCTCGAATGGATACAGATGACATTATGGCTCCAGAACGATTACAAAAGCAATTAGCTATTTTTGAAAGCAATCCTGATATTGCAATCGTTGGGAGTAATATCGAAGAGTTTGTTGACTCGACAGATCAAATTATTGGTCGTCGCCTAGTGCCAGAAACAAATCAGGAAATTTGTGCATTTTCTAAAAAAAGAAACCCGTTTAATCACATGACGGTGATGTTCGATAAGAAAGCGATATTAGCTGTTGGAAATTATCGTCCTTTAAAAGGTTTTGAAGACTATTATTTATGGGTAAGGTTATTGAAGGCTGGTTATCAAGGCTACAACATTCAAGAACCGTTAGTTCACGCTCGTGCAGGTGCTGACATGTATGCTCGACGTGGTGGTATAAATTATTTGTTGCCAGGAATCAAGGGGCGCTACCATATTTGGCGTGATGGACTGGGTTCTGTGACGGATTTTCTATTTGTTACTGGTGGACATGTAGTAATTAGTTTGTTGCCCAATAAACTGCGTGGTAAATTCTACGAAAAGCAGTTAAGAAATTAAGAATTAGGAATATGTAATCTTATTTTTAGATAAAACAGGAGGTTTTTTTTTGTATAGCACAGATGCTAAAATGCAAAAGGTCCAAAAAGTTACCTTGACTATGGCACAGAAAATTGTCGATTTTTGTGAAGAAAATCAATTATTATGCTATTTTTGCGGTGGTGGAGCAATCGGAGCAATCAGAGAAGGTGGCTTTATTCCATGGGATGATGATTTAGACTTTTTTATGCCAAGAAATGATTATGAACGTTTTTACGATTTATGGTCTCAAGCTCAAATCAATCAAACTCTTCCTGTACAGAAAGCTTCAGCAACTTACAATGATCATAATTCATTTATGACGATAAGAGACGAAGAAACAACGTTCATAAAAACATATCAAAAAGATTTAAATATTGTTCATGGTATTACGATTGATATCTTTCCATTGGATGTTGCACCAGATTCTAAAGTTAGCCGAAAAATTCAAAAGCTATGGGCTCTTGTATATGCCCTTTTTTGTTCACAAGTAGTTCCAGAAAATCATGGTGGTATATTAGCTTTTGGTAGTAATTTGTTACTGAATACTTTTAAATCTGATAATATTCGCTATAAAATTTGGTCATTTGCAGAAAAACAAATGACTAAGTATAATCAAAAGCCGACAGAAAATGTGACTGAACTATGCGTTGGACCAAAGTATATGGGAAATATTTACTCTGCTAAGGATTTTTCTGAGGCTGTTTGGGTTCCTTTTGAAGAGACCAAAATGCCAATTCCTGTGGGATATGACAATTATTTACGTGCTGCGTTTGGTGATTACATGCAACGTCCATCTTTAGAAAATCAAAAAACAATACATGATTCAATTTACATTGATCCAGATCATTCATACAAAAATTACCAAGGAAAATATTATTTAACTAAAGGAGCAAGCAACAGATGATTACAGCTATTATTATTGCCGGTGGTGTTGGTAAACGGATGGGACAAGATATCCCAAAACAGTTTATTAGTATCGATGGAAAACCCATCATTATTTACACACTTGAATCATTCCAGAAACATCCACAAATTGATCGCATTTTAGTGGTTTGTAAATCTGGATGGGAAGAAACGATGTGGGCTTACATTAAAGAATTTAATATAAGTAAAGTTCAATGGGTAATAACAGGTGGTTCAAAAGGACAAGAATCAATCAATAATGGCGTCCAATTTTTGAAAGACCATTCTGATGAAGATGATACGATCATTATTCATGATGGTATTCGTCCATTGGTTGATGAACTTGTTTTGTCTGATGTTATTGTGAAATGTAAGGAATATGGAAATGGCGTGACTTCATTACCTTATAATGAACAAATTTTTATTAAAAAAACGGAGGATACGACGGTTGAATACGTGGACCGTAATACTTTGCGAAGAGTATCAACTCCACAAGCCTATCAATATGGTAAACTGCTTGCAGCTTATAACCGCGCGGTAGCAGAAAACATTGGGATGACTGATTCTTCATACACAAATACAATGATGGTAGATCTGGGTGAGACGTTATATTTTGCAGCTGGTTCTGATAAAAATATCAAGTTGACTACAACGGATGACTTGGAATTGTTTAAAGCTTATTTAAAAATGAAAGATTAGGTGAGATAAAGATGACATTAGTTGAACAGCCCATGTATCAAGCTGATTTGGCGAAAGTAGTTGAGAGTCTACCTGAACTGGAAAAACTTGATGGTAAATCAATTTTAATGATTGGTGCTTCTGGAATGATTGGCTCATTTTTAATTGACACTTTGATGCTAGCAAACCAGCAATTGGGATTAAAAATCAAAGTATTTGCTATGGGGAGAAATCGGGAAAAACTTGAAACGCGTTTTTTAACATATCGAAACTTGTCAACTTTTGAGATTGTTGAAGGCGACGTGACAGAACCTTTACCGGAAGATCTTTTGGTTGATTATATGATTCATGGAGCAAGCAACACACATCCTAAAGCCTATGCAACTGATCCAATTGGAACTATCATGACCAATTTAGCTGGGACAGATCAAGTGTTAAAACATGCAGCGGCAACCAATGTCCAACGAACATTATTTTTATCAACAGTTGAAATTTATGGTGAAAATCGTGGAGACGTTGAAAAATTTAACGAAGAATATTGTGGTTATATTGACTGTAATACGTTACGTGCTGGTTATCCAGAAGGCAAAAGAGTGAGCGAATCACTTTGTCAAGCATACATTGCGAAAAATGGGTTAGATATTGTTATTCCACGTCTATGCCGAACATTTGGGCCAACGATGTTAACTTCTGATACCAAAGCTTCTTCTCAATTTATTCTAAATGCTGTCAATCAGGAAGATATCGTGTTAAAAAGTGAAGGTAACCAATACTTTTCTTATGTTTATGTTGCAGATGCAGTTTCTGCAATTTTGTATTTACTATTACATGGTGAAAGTGGTCAAGCTTACAATGTTTCAAACGAGCAATTTGATTTACATTTGAAAGATTTGGCAAAAAAATTAGCAAACATCAGTGGTAAAAAAGTTATTTTTGAATTACCAGATGAAATTGAAAGTAAAGGATTTTCTAAAGCAAATACAGCTGTTTTGGACAATATAAAATTGACAGCAACGGGCTGGATGCCTTTATTTGATTTAGAGGAATCGTTAGAACATACAGTGAAAATTATTCAGGAAGTGAAGTAGATGCATAAAATAAGCGTGATTGTACCAGTATACAATGTAGAAGATTATCTAGAAAGTTGCTTAGATTCAATCTCCAACCAAACATACTCTAATCTTGAAATTATTGTTGTAGATGATGGGTCACCAGATAACAGTGGACAAATTGCTGACGAATACAAGAAAAAAGATAATAGGGTATCTGTTATTCATCAGCAAAACGGTGGATTGAGTGCAGCTAGAAATTCTGGCTTAGAACAAGCGACAGGAGATTTTGTCTGCTTTATTGATAGTGACGATTGGATTGAACCAGATTATTTAGAACTTCTATATGCCGGTGTTCAAACTTTTAATGCAGAAATATCAGTAATAAAACTGAAAAAGATAAATGATTTAAAAGAACTTAAAGAGTTAACGCCAACCAAGGAAGATTGGTTGGTACTGGATAAACATGAGGCGATGAAATCATTATTCACTAGTAATAATATCGGTTACTCTGCCAATAATAAATTGTTCAATATGAATTTATTTTCTGATTTAAGATTCCCTGTTGGAAAGTTAATGGAAGATAAAGCAACAACATATCTTTTAATTGATAAGTCAAATCGGATTGCTTTAAATTCATCTGAAAAATATCATTATTTCCAAAGTCCAAAAAGTATATTACGAGGTAGTTTTAATCCTAGAAAATTTGATACTTTTGATATACATGAAGAGATTATTATGTTTATTGACAAGTTCTATCCAGAAGTGTCATTAAATGTTCGCTCAAGATACGTCTATACAGCGGTAAGAATGATGATGTCTATGATTGAGAACAACTATTCAAATCAAAAAGATTATGACCGATCAATGGAGATTTTATCTCGCTTTGAGCAAGAAGCTCAAGCAGATCCAGACTTTTCACCAAAATTGAAAAAGTTAATGAAATTTTTATTGAAACATCCTAATCTCCCATATCATTTATCCAAAAGTAAAGTGACAGCTAGTGTCTTGAATAGAATAGAATCTATGAGGTAATTGTAAATATGAATAAAATAAAAAAATTATTTTCTAGATATGTTTTTCCAGTAATTTTTAAAATGTTTCCTTTAAAAGAAAATAGGATTGTTTTTTCTAGTTTCGGTGGTCGAAACTATTCTGGAAATCCACGTGTGATTTCTGAAACAATAGGTAATCAAAATTTGAATTACAAATGTATATGGCTCTTGAAAAAGGGAGTTCAGGTAAATGATTTGCCAAATGATGTAAAGAGAGTAGATACAGATTCTTTACTAAGTACTTATTATTTGTATACATCTAAATTCTGGATTGATGATAGTCGAAAAACGATTGTATATGGAAAACGTAAAAAACAGATTTATTTTCAAACGTGGCATGGGACACCATTGAAAAAAATTGAATTTGATGCAGAAGATAAATTATCAAGTCATTATTTGAAATATGCTAAAAAAGATAGTGAATCAATCACATATCTTTTATCGGGTAATCGCTATAGTTCAGAAAAATATTTATCTGCTTTTCGTGTTTCAAAGAATCAGCTATTAGAAATTGGTACGCCAAGAAATGATAAGCTTGTTTCAAAAGCAAATGTACAACAATCTGATTATTTAAATAAGAATGAAATTACAATATTGTTTGCTCCAACGTTCAGAAATAATATGGAAAATAATGGAATTCCTCAATTAGAAAAACTTGAAATCAACGTGCTGAAAGAATTTTTTGCGCTTCGAGGTCAAAAACTTAATTTTATGACAAAGTTTCACCCCAACGTAAATCAACGTTTAGCTAATGACAAAAAAAGTAGAGAGTATATGAAAAGACATGAAGTGGAACTTGTGGATGATGGTATTCCGCTAGAAAATTTATTTGAAAATGTAGATGTCCTAATCACTGATTACTCCTCTATTTTTTTTGATTATGCTTTATTAAAAAAACCGCTTATTTTATTTAACTATGATGAAGATTCTTACAGCAAGGAACGTGGGTTTTATATTGAGTTAGGTTCATTGCCTGTACCTGTTGCTCAAGATGGAAAGATGTTGATTCAAATTTTTGAAGAACAAGCACAAGATTTGTTGAATAGTTCTGAACGTTTACTGAACTATGTGGGGAATTTTGAGGACGGAACTAGTACAGAAAAAGTAATCGAATTGATGAAGAAGGCAAGTAAATGAAAAAAACACTAAAAGATATTATTTATAATGCAATTTATCAGGTTTTCTTAATTGTTTTGCCGTTAATCACAATTCCAATTCTTAGCCGTAGAATTGGAGCTGACGGGCTAGGCGTTTATGGTTATGTATTTTCAATAGCGCAATTTTTAATGACTGTCATTGCTGTAGGAATGAATCCTTTTCGTATTCGTAATATTGCAAAAGCGCGAGATGACAAAAAAGAACTCTCGATGCAGTTTTGGAATATTTATTTCATGCAACTTTTAATTGGACTGGGTGCCTCAATTGTTTACATCATGTATATTTATCTATTTGATATCCAATACAAAAATTTGTACTTCATTCAGTTGATATTTATTTTGGGGTTAACACTGGATATCTCATGGTTTTTCCAAGGGATTGAGGAATTTGCAAAAGTTGTAATAAGGAATACGTTAATCAAAATTTCTTCAGTTTTTTTAATTGTCTTATTTGTAACTACCAAAGATGATTTGTGGATTTATGTTTTTATTACATCTATCACTAACTTTTTAGGAAGTCTGGTTTTTTGGCTAAATATCAAAGGTAAGGTATACAGACCTAAATTTAATTCAGCTCTTTTTAGAAAATTGTGGAAACCCGCTTTTATTATCTTAGTCCCACAATTGTTTATGCAAGTATATACGACATTAGATAAAACGGTCGTTGGTTATTTTGTTAATCCTACTGAATTATCTTATTATGATCAGTCGCAAAAGATAGCTAGAATTATCCTGGCTGTGCTTTCTTCTATTACAATTGTTATGCTTCCAAAAATCTCAAAAGCACAAGCTAATGGTGATAAGCGTAATATTCTAATTTACACAAAAAAATCTTTTGATTATACATTTATTATTGCGATGATTTTATTTAGCGTTGTTTTTGTCAATACGAAAGAATTTGTTCCATGGTTCTTTGGTGAAAAGTTTGAGCCAATGGTAATCAATATGTTACTCTCATGCTTACTCATTATCTTTAGCCCAATTGGAGGGGTATTTGCTAATCAATTTACGATTGCAATTGAGAAAGACAAAGAATTTGCTTATCCAATGATTATTGGAGCTTTGATCAGTATAGTTGGTAACATTTTATTAGTGCCTAAATATGGTGCGCTAGGGGCAACATTAGTACTCGTAATTGTAGAATTTTTGGTCTGCTTCTTCAGGATTTTCTTTATTAGAGATGAAATTCAGGTTGGTTATTTCTTTGATAAACGAATCAATTTATTCTTCGTCATGGGTATGGCTTTGTCGTTGTTGTTTTACTATTTTGTTCCTACGATATTAGACTCTAGCTTCTTAGATATGGCACTAAAATCTATCATTATTGTGCTAGTGTATCTACCAATTACTTATTTTAATTTTCCACATCTAAAAGAAGAAATTAGTAGAATGTTCAAATAAAACAAAACTCCTTCATTATTTTTTAAATAATGAAGGAGTTTTGTTTTATTTACTTGTCTTTTGAATTAAGATCTTTTTTTATTTGTGTCGTAGAAATTTCAGGAGTTCTAGGCAAGTAGATAACTTCTGCATCTGTTAGTTGTTCTAACTCATCAAAGTGTCCTGCCCAGTCATCGCCCATCACGAAGTAATCGACTTGAAATTCTTTAATATCTTTTGCTTTTTGATCCCAGCTTTTTTCAGGGATAACTAAGTCAACGTATCGAATAGCTTCAAGAAGTTGTTTTCTTTTCTCATAGCTAAAATAACATTTTTTTTGTTTCTCGTCCCAATTAAATTCATCTGTTGAAAGAGCAACAATTAAATAGTCACCATATTCTTTAGCACGTTTTAGCAAGTTGATGTGTCCGTAGTGTAACAAGTCAAAAGTACCATAGGTAATTACTCTTTTCATTTTTCACCTCGTATAATCATTGATAATATGTTGTTAGTCTAACATTTTTTTGATAGAATTGGAAGGAATTGTTTGTTTTACAGGGAATAAGTAAAGGTTATTTAAGAGGAATAACCTTTAGTGGAGGAGAAGTATGTTTAATAAAAAAGTTTTTATGTGTGTTAAAGGATGCTACTTTATTTTCTTTAGTTTTATTCTAATGTTGCGATCTGTCGGACCATATCTATTATTACCTACAAAATACGATACTCTATTATTTTGGCCGGCAGGAATTTTTGGTTGTCTTTTAGTAGCTGTTGATTTTATCATTGCATTCAGAGAAAAAAATCTGAGAAAATATGATTGGCTATTATATGTTTTTTTAGGTGTTATGCTAATTAGTAGCTTAATGAACTTAAAATATGGGTATAGTCAAAATATCAAGTTATTGATGTGGCAATCTATCTTTTTCTTTATTGTTTACCAGTTTGGAAAAGATTACGGTACAAATATTTTTTTCAAGGTATTTAGTTGGTTAATTTCTAGTGTGTGGTTTTTTACAAATAGTATTTCTTTGTACATGTTTGTCATTCAATATGGAATTAAAATTCCAATCAAATATAAATACTATCCAGTCAGATTAGGTTGGTTGGGAAATCGACTATTTGGTGTTTATACGGATCCTAACTTTGGAGCGGTTATCTCATTTGTTGTCATCATAATAGGAATGTATTATCTAATTACTAAAACATCAATGCATATGCTACTTAAATCGTTGATTATTTTGAATATTATTATTCAATTCTCATTTATAGCTTTATCTGGTTCGAGAACCACCCTTGTTTGTATGCTAGTTACGACATTTATTTTTTCGTTCTTTTCACTATTTAGTAGTAACTACTTTGCTAAAAAATTGATTTATAAATGGATTGTTTCGTTAACAGTTGGCTGTTTTTCTATGATTGGAATTTATGGACTTAATCACGTAACAGCTAATGCTTGGGCGTATATACCAACGATTACGCATTTGAAAAATTCTAATTCTCCAACCAAACCAGACCAAAAAGTACCACCAAAAGAAAAAATTGATCTTGATAGACCAGATACAGAAGGAGGCGATATTTCTAATTTACGTTTCCAACTGTGGGCAAGTGCAGTTGAAATTTTTAAGAGCAACCCAATTTCTGGAGGGTCTCCAGGTTATTATATTGAATATGCACATGATAAACTCCCACATACTTTCATGGGAAAAGATAATCTTACTGCCCATAGCTTTATTTTTTTAATCATGGCTGCTACTGGTGGATTGGGACTGATAACATTTTTTAGTTTCTTTTTTATTCAATGCTATAAAGTTTTAAGATACTGTTTTACCAAAGAAAATCTGATTAAAGATGAAGTCTTTTTTGATATTTTGATTATTTTAACTATTGCAGTTTCTGCATTATTTATTACAGAACTCGTGTTAGTTAGCACGATTGGAGCGTTCGTTTTTTGGAGTCATCTAGGAAAAATTCAAAAGGGAATTTCAGAATAGTATCCGTTCAACATAATTATTCAAAATTAGAACGGAAATTATGGATTGTTTTTGTAAGTGAAAGGTGCTAGTCTTTAGGTATAATGGGTCCTAGAAATACAATGGAGTTGAATTGAGTGGATAACATATTAATCACTGGCGGAGCTGGATTTATTGGCTCTACGCTAGCAAATTATTTAAGTAAAGAAAATAAAATCGTTGTTGTGGATGATTTATCCATGGGAAAACAGGAGAATTTAGTTGTATCAAGTAATCTTGAATTTGTAAAAGGTGATGTGACAGATGAAAGCCTAATGGAGAAATTGTTACGTGATCATTCATTTGACTATATTTTTCATTTAGCTGCGGTTGCGAGTGTTGCAGATTCTGTTGCGCGTCCAGTTGCAACACATCGGGTGAACTTTGAAAGTGTTTTGATGTTATTAGAATTGATTCGCCAATATCAACCCAAACTAAAGCGTTTAGTTTTCAGTTCTTCTGCAGCTGTCTATGGAGATGAATTGACTTTACCAAAACAAGAAGAGTCTGTGATTCGTCCGTTGACACCTTATGCAGTGGATAAATTTGCAGCAGAGCAATATGTTTTGGATTATTATCATTTGTATGATGTGCCAACTAGCGCCGTTCGATTCTTTAATGTGTATGGGCCAAATCAAAATCCAAATTCACCTTATAGCGGTGTTATTTCGATTTTAATGGATCGCTACAAAAAACAATTGGCAGGTGAGACAACTGTTTTCACTTTGTTTGGTGATGGCAGTCAATCAAGAGACTTCGTTTATATCGAAGACGTGATTCAAGCGCTGATGTTAGTGGCAACGAAGGAAGAAGCATTAGGCAAACAGTTTAATGTAGGAACCGGTGACGGTACAACGTTACTTGAATTGATTCAGGCAATTGATGAAATTTTACAGGTGAAGTTGAAACTGAAATTTGAAGAGGAACGTTCAGGGGACATTCACGACTCTTTGGCAAATATTTCAAAAATCAAAACATTAGGCTATCAGCCAAAATTTGATATTTTGGCTGGTATGAAATGCTATATTGAAAGTGAGCTTGTCAAGTAAAGAATTTACTTTGAAAAAATAGCGGGGCGGTAATTTTACTTACCACCTCGCTATTTTTTTGTAGTTAAAATTATGAAGGAAGTTTTTTGCCTGTTAGAATTTCGTACAGTTGATTCCTGATAGCAACTGCCCCAGGTTTGATTTTTGTGTCAGATTGGATATTACTTTGCATAACGATTGCGTTTTTAGTATCTTTTGTCATAGCAACAACTGAGTGAAAACGATTGATGTTCCCTTGCGCTAAAATGTAATCTGCACCGCTGTAAACACCCCCGCTATAAGGATGTTTCAGTTGATTATTCTGCCAAAGTGAGAAGAGTAGTTTTTTGGGAATAAGTTGACCGGATAGTACTTTTGTAAAAAAAGCTGCCAAGTCATACGTATTCATACTGATATTTCCGGTTCCTAATTCGTTATGGATCGCAGTTTCGTTTTCATCTAACTCTTTCCAGTAGTCATCATCAGCTGACATTTGATAAGATTTTGCATGCTGAGGAGAATTTTTGACATTTTCATAAAAATCGGTGTGTTGCAATTGAAGAGGTTTGATTAACGAATCTGATAATAGCTCTTCATAGCTTTTATTAGTCAACTGAATTAGAATTCCAGCCAATAAAGTAAAGTTTAGTGGTTCATAATGATACGTCTGGTAATCAGTCCATTTTAAATGTTCTACAGTAAATTGAACAATGTCACGGTCAGTCAGTGGAACAGAAGGTTGCTCGGTCTTATGCAACCCTGATCGCATTGTCAACAAGTCGTGAATCGTGATTGATTGACTACCTGGAATTTGCGGATAGAAGGTTGCTAAAGGTGTTGTAAAGCTTATTTTTTTCTGTTCGATTTGTTTTAGAATGAGGAGTGCCGTCATCGCTTTTTGAATCGAACCAATCTGATAGTCGAGTGATAGAGAATTTGGCTGATTTGTTTCTTTGTCTGCATAGCCATAAGTTTTCTCTAAGATAATTCGATTGTTTTTTCGAACATAGATTGTGCCAATATATTTCGATTTTTTCAGCAATTGATCCATTTCCGTTGCTGCTTTTTTTTCGGAAGCTGTCAAGTTTACGACAGTTGCTGGTTCTTGATCTGCAACGGGCTTGATTGTGTCAGAAAGTAGGAGCAAATACCAACTCGTGGTTACGCCTAATCCCAGAAAAATTGTTAAGATAGCAAGAAGAACCGTCTTTTTCCTTGCTTGCCTTTTTTGATGTTTTTTATTGTGCATAGGATGACCCTTTCTGATATTTGTTAAAACATCTTCATTTTAATACGGATAGTAAGAAGATTCCTACTAACAATTTTGCAATAATATATTTTATGAAAAGAATTCACTCTGAAAGGAATTTCATGTATAATGGATGAAGTTATGAACTTGAGAGTAAGGAGGAGTTGTTTTGTCAGAAAACAAACAACATCCAGAAGAAAAAAATAAAATTGAACACACGACAACGCAAGAAGTGATGGTCAAACGTAAAAATTTGCGTAAAAAAGAAGATAAAATCGTTGGCAAGATCATTTTAGTGATCGTAATCACTTTATTAGCAATCGTTGGAGTATTTGGTTTTACTACCTATAAGTATGTTGAAAGTGGTTTAAAACCATTAGATAATTCGGATAGTCAATTGGTTCAAGTAGAGATTCCAAGTGGTTCTTCGAATAAACAAATTGGTGAAATCCTAGAAAACGATCATGTTATCAAAAGTGGTATCGTTTTTAATTATTATACGAAATTCAAAAATTTAACTGGTTTCCAAGCAGGATTTTATCAAATGGCTCCAAACATGACTTTAGATGAGATTGGTAAATTACTGCAAGAAGGTGGTACTGCTGAACCCAAAGAAGTTGCTGATGGGAAAATCACGATTCCTGAAGGTTATGATATCGATCAAATAGCAAGTCGGGTGGCTAAGATTACCGGGAAAGACAAGCAAGAATTTTTAGATTTGATAACAGATGATGCTTTCTTAAAAGAGTTGTATCAAAAATTCCCAGAATTGCTGGAAAGTTCATCTCAAGCTAAAGATGTAAAATATCATTTAGAAGGCTATTTGTTCCCAGCTACTTATGATTATTATAAGGATACTTCGTTGAAAGATTTAGTTATCCAAATGGTTGAAAAAACAGACTCAGTTATGCAAGATTACTATGCGACGATTAAGCAACAAAATCGCACTGTTCAAGAAGTATTGACATTGGCATCTTTAGTTGAAAAAGAAGGCGTCAAGGAAAATGATCGTAAGAATATTGCACGAGTTTTCTATAACCGAATTGAGTCAGATATGCCGCTACAAACGGATATTTCCGTTTTATACGCTCTTGGCGAACACAAAGAGACAGTAAGTTATGCTGATACTGCGGTTGATTCTCCATATAACTTATACACGAATCCTGGGTTTGGACCTGGACCATTTGATAGTCCTAGTGAGGAGTCCATCAAAGCAGTCTTATCTCCTGCAGATAATGATTATTACTATTTTGTGGCAGACATAAGTACAGGAAATGTTTACTTTGCCAAAACGTATGAAGAACACTTAGAATTAGTTGAAAAATATGTCAATAAATCATAAAATAGACTAGTGTTATTCATTCATTTTTAGAAAAACATTTACATTTTAGAAAAAGCATGGTAATCTTTTTTGGACTATAGTCCATAAAAGGTTACCTTTTGTGGTAGTTTATTGAGATGAAGGAGACGTTACGAATGGTAGAGAAAGTTTACCCAATGACGCTAGAAGGAAAAGAAAAACTAGAACAAGAATTGGAAGAATTAAAAACAGTTAAACGCGGAGAAATTATTGAGCGTATCAAAATTGCTCGGAGCTTTGGTGACTTGTCAGAAAACTCAGAATATGAATCAGCAAAAGATGAACAAGCTTTTGTAGAAGGACGTATCACAACGATTGAAACAATGATTCGTTTTGCACAAATCATTGATAATAATGGCGTGGATTCTGACGAAGTTTCAATCGGAAAAACAGTTACATTTGTTGAACTTCCTGATGGTGATGAAGAAGAATATACTATCGTTGGTAGTGCTGAAGCTGATCCATTTTCCGGTAAGATTTCAAATGACTCTCCAATTGCACAAGCTTTGATTGGAAAAGTAAAAGGCGATGAAGTAACAATCACTACACCAGGTGGAGATATGTTAGTTAAAATCGTTAAAGTTGAACAGGCTTAATTTTTTGTTAACTAGAGACCTAGAGCATAATCAGATGATTAGTCTAGGTCTTTCTTTTTGGTTTGTTTGATAAGAAAAAGAGCTTTTTACAACCAGAGACCTATAGTAAAGCTTAGAAAAAATAGGTATGATGAAGAAAGTGAATAGGAAAGGAGCAAGCTGATGAATAGTTCTTTACGATTTTTTGTCGTAGTAGAAACCTTATTGCTATTATTTGCTGTTTGGCAAATTGTTAATAATACAGAAATTTTAATCTTCGTGGTCTTTGGCGCACTCAATATTTATTTGGCACTACGCAAACAACCACGCAAAAAATTCCAAAAATTTCAATTGATTCTAGGGAGCTTGATCCTTTTTTTCAGTTTAGTTAGCAGTCCAGCACTCTGGTTGATGCTGATTTTTGCTGTGTTGTTTATTGGACTAAAGGGTGTTGAAATTTCTGGCATTGATTTAACCAAGAATGCTTTTTGGCGCAAAAAGCAAATGATGATGATTCAGACAGAACAGTTGAAACCACATAACAACGAACGTACGAAACAACAATTGATTGGCAATCAGAGAATTGGTTCAGATGTGTATGAATGGGATGACATCAATATTGCGATTGCTACGGGTGATACAATCATTGATTTAGGCAATACTTTGTTACCTAAAGATGATAATATTGTCATCGTTCGAAAAGGTGTCGGTCGAACAAGAATTCTTGTTCCATTAGGGATTGCTATCAGTTTAGAGCATGCGACGATAGTTGGAAATGTTTACTTTGAAGAAGAACAATTTGCATTGAAAAATGAATCAATCAAAATTTACAGTAATGATTATGACGAGAATCCACGTCGATTGAAAATTATTACGAATACCTTGCTTGGTGATGTCGAGGTGATCCGTGTATGATTGGGAAAATTTCTCGACCAATGATTGCCTTTTATGCCTCGCTTAGCACATTTATGGTTATTTTATTCGCTATGTTCACCTATTTTTATGCAAGTAAACAGAAACATTGGTGGGCAGAATTACTGCAAGCAAGATTGCTTTATGTACCACTGATTTTTCATCTATTTGCGATTTCTTTAGGTGTAGGATTATTGACTTTTTTGATCGTATCAGTTGTTCAAAAAACAAGATATGGTAAAATCGAAGAAAAGTTACGAGCAATTTCTTCTGGGAACTATGATGCAAAAATTTTGGATCAACCGATTTTAGCAGCAGCTGATAACGAATATATCAAAGATATTGACCAAGAAATTATTAAAATTAAAGAAAAAATGATTGAAGTTTCTAGTGAACTTCAAATTTTGACAAGTCGTCCGCAATATGTAAATGGACAAACAAAAGAAGAAATTTTAGAATTAGAGCGTCATCGATTAGCGCGTGAATTGCATGACTCTGTTTCACAGCAGTTATTTGCAGCCATGATGATGATGTCTGCTTTGACTGAGCAGGCAGAAAAAAGTGATACACCAGAAGTTTTTCGGAAACAACTACGTATGGTCGCAGAGATCATCAACGCTTCTCAATCAGAGATGCGCGCGTTATTATTACATTTACGCCCAGTTAATCTGGAAGAGAAAAGTTTGAAACAAGGAATTGAGCAATTATTAAAAGAATTACAAAATAAAATTCAAATTTCATTGAAGTGGGAGATTGAAGATGTTCAATTATCCAGTTCAATCGAAGATCATCTTTTCCGAATTGTGCAAGAGTTGCTTTCAAATACATTACGCCATGCAAAAGCGAATGAATTAGAGGTTTATTTACACCGAATCGACAATAATTTATTGTTACGGGTCATTGATGACGGAACGGGATTCAATATGAACGAAACGAAAACGGGAAGTTACGGTTTAGGAAATATCAAAGAACGTGTTGCAGGAATTGGTGGCACAGTGAAAATTATTAGCTTTAAGGGACAGGGAACGAGTGTCGAGATCAAGGTTCCTTTAATTAAGGAGGTATAACGGCGGATGATAAAAGTAATGCTCGTAGATGACCACGAAATGGTGCGTTTAGGCGTTTCTTCTTACTTATCTATTCAAGAGGATATCGAAGTAGTCGGAGAGGCTGAGAATGGCTTAATTGGCTATGAGAAAGCAATGGAACTGAGACCAGATGTTATTCTAATGGATTTAGTGATGGAAGAAATGGATGGAATTGAGTCAACAAAAGCTATCTTAAAAGATTGGCCAGAGGCAAAAATTATTATTGTCACCAGTTTTATTGATGATGAAAAAGTATATCCTGCAATTGAGGCTGGTGCTGCAGGTTACTTATTAAAAACTTCGACTGCGCATGAAATCGCAGATGCAATTCGCGCGACGCAACGTGGCGAACGAGTACTGGAGCCAGAAGTAACAACCAAAATGATGGAAAAAATGAGCCGCCGAAACGAACCAATTCTGCATGAAGACTTGACGAAACGAGAAAATGAAATTCTGATGTTGATTTCTGAAGGAAAGAGTAATCAAGAAATCGCAGATGAGTTATTTATCACTTTGAAAACAGTCAAAACCCATGTTTCAAATATTTTGGCAAAACTTGAAGTTGAGGATCGTACACAAGCCGCAATTTATGCGTTCAAACATGGTTTGGTCAAATAACGAATAAAAAGCAATTGATAATGAACAGCTGATTGAATTTAAAAAGACTGTGGGACAAAACAAATTTGTGTTTGTCCCGCTTTTTTATTTTTTTGAAGGAAAATCAGTCAATTTTTGAAGGAAAAAAGATTGGCTAAGTCTCGCCCCTTTTGTTTTTGAAAAGGCTTTGCTATACTTGAAAAGAAATAAGGATGAAGAGGAGTAATGACTTGAAACAAAATTTTGCAATCATCGGTCTTGGTCGTTTCGGTGGCAGTATTTGTCGCACATTGATTGAATCAGGACAAGAAGTTTTGGCAATCGACAGCAATGAAGATCGCGTAAATGAATATATGAATATTGCTACGCATGCAGTGGTAGCAAATGCGCAAGATGAGATGACTTTGCGCTCGTTAGGAATTCGTAACTTTGACCATGTGATTGTGGCGATTGGTGAAGACATTCAAGCTAGCATTTTAGTAACGCTAATGGTCAAGGAAATGGGTGTACCTAACATACTAGTGAAGGCACAAAATGAATATCATGCACGCGTTTTAGAAAAAATTGGCGCAGATCGCGTAGTACATCCGGAAAGAGATATGGGTGTTCGAATTGCGCATAATTTAGTTTCAAAAAATATTTTAGATTACTTAGAACTGACGGATGCGTACTCATTAGCTGAAATTCGAGTAGCTAATCCTAAGTTTTTCAATAAAACACTTGGCGAACTAAATTTCCGTCAACGGTTTGATTTAACTGTTGTAGCGATTCGTCGAGTGGATCGAACAGTGGTTGTTTCTCCAGCAGCAGATGAGTTTGTCCGTCAAAATGATAATTTATTAGTAATTGGAGAAACGGAAGATGTAGAGATGCTTGACGATAAAATGAATCAATAATTATAGGGGTGAGTGATTTTGACGAAGTTAACAGTAACACCTGCAGCACAAGAATGGTTCAAAAAAGAAGTGAATCCACCTGAAAATCTTGGCATTCGCTTTTTCGGAAAAGTTTATGGTAAAACAGAGGTACACGAAGGCTTTTCGATTGGTTTATCAGTTGAAGAACCAGAAAATGTCATTGAAGAAGAATTGATTGATGGCATGAAGTTCTTTATTGAAGAAGCGGATGAATGGTTCTTCAAAGGATACGATTTAGTTGTCGATTACGACGCCAAAAAGGATGAACCAGCCTATCATTTTGAAAAAAATGATTAACAATAAAATAAAAACAACGGAGAAATCATTGATTGGTTTCTCCGTTATTTTTTGACTAATAACTCTAATCTGCTTCGTTCACAAAATAAAAAATTACATGATTAATCGATTTTATTCAGTGAGCGAACCTTTATTTTAATAACCAGAAAGCAACTGTACTTGATTGACTACAAGAGTCTGTGTTGAAAGATAACTTTCAAGATTCTTGAGAAAAATATCCATAAATTTAGTTTGAAAATGGGGAGTCAAACCAGCAATATGTGGAGTAATCAACACATTTTCCATTGACCAAAGTGGGCTGTTTTCTGGGAGTGGTTCCTCTTCAAAGACATCTAGCGCAGCAAAAGCTAGTTTCTTTTGATTGAGCGCATCAATTAGTTCGTTGGTCTTAACAGATGGTCCACGACCAACATTGATGAAGAGCGCTGTTGGTGAAAAGAAAGTGAACAACTCTTGATTAAATAAACCGTTAGTTTGTTCGGTTAAGGGTAAGATATTGATTACAATATCCATGGTTGGTAAGACTTCTTTAAGTTTTGCTAACGGAAAGGTTTCTTTAATATGCTCTACTGGCCGACCAGTCGTGTTGATACCATAGATTTCCATTCCAAAAACTTCTGCTCTTTGAGCAACCATTTTACCGATCCGTCCAGTACCAATAATCAGCAGTTTTTTATGCTGGATTGCTTGATAGTGAACAGATGAGCCAAGCCAATTTTGAGAAACTTGTGCTTTTTGTGCCTGAAAAAGACCACGTGAATATCCAAAGATAACGCCCATTAGATGTTCAGCAATTGATTCACTATGGATACCACTACCATTTGAAAGTAAAATGTCATGCTTTGAGAATTCTTCCAATGGTAATGTGTCAACACCCGCAGAAATGGATTGAACCCATTTCAAGTTATTACTTGCTAGTAGTTCAGACTGAAATTCACGATTCCAACCTAAACTAATCTCGACTTGTGAGAGTTCAGCAGGAGTTAGCTCTGTTTTGAATTGATAATTTGGTGCAAATGTCTGAATTTGTTTTATAAATTCGTCACGAAAAGGACGAGTGGAGTAAATGATTGGCTGTTTCATAGATTTGACCACCTTTCTTGTCTTAAGTTTAGCGCAAAGTATGAAAAGTTTGAAGTAAGTTGATGAGGAAGAGGTCAGCAAATAAAAAAAGAGCTATGACAGCTGTCATAGCTCAAATAGAATTATTGTTTTGGTAATTGAAATCTTGGCCAACCTTTACTTGCCTGAATGAAAATAAATAACCCAACTAACGTGATGAAGATACTTGTATCAAATGTTGGAACAAAAATTAAAAGCACAGTGGAAAGAAGTGTTGGTAAAGTAATCGCATAAATCATTGTTTTTAAACAATCAAGGAATGTTGCTCTAGTCAAACGCAAACGAGCATAGATATAACCGGCAAAGCTTGCAATAATTAATGTAATCAGTAAGTTAAGAAAACTTGGATAAATAGTGATAATAAAAGTCACTGCTTTAATCCAAAACGGAATCGTTGATTTTGCTAAGACTTCACGCATTTGTTTCCCATTCAAGTTAGCTAATGCTTCATTTGAATAACTCAAGGTCATTTCATTGCTACCCAACAAAGAAGTAGTTGTGCCAGAATTTGGTAAGGCAATAACCATTTGATCTTTCAGCATGCCAACACTGATAAAATTACCCATCAAATCAGTTGAGATGTCATGTTCAGAACGTTTTCCATCTGGATCAAAAGTAAAAATGATGGAATTTGTTTGATAAATGAAACCTTCAGCGCCATGGGCATCTAATTGCCCATCTTTGATTTCAAAATCAGGGATTTTTTTTGCAATTTGTTGTCCATCTGTCTTGATGTTATCCAAAACTTGAAAGACTTGGAATGAAATTGGCAAAGCCATGATTACACTTAGCGCTAAGAGATAAAGAATTGATTTCCAAAAAGGAGTTTGTCGTGCCTCTTTGAGATTTTTGAATTGTGTAAATGAACTGAATAATAATTGTTTTGTTGTCATAATAGCTCCTCTTTAGTATTGTCTTCAACAGCAATTCTAGCGAAGTATGGCTGGAAATACAAGGGAAGGAGCCAAAATTACACGATTGATTGGTTGTCAATCAGAAAAATGTTATTCTTAAAGAAATTAGTTGCTTGTTTTTTTATGGCTAAACGAAGCTGTTTACTAATTTTTTGATAATCTGGCTGAAAATTTTGCGAAAATAGCGTATGATAAATAAGAATTTTAATAAGGTAGGTTCAAAAATGAAAGCATATCTGCAAATCAAAGAATTTTTAGAAGAAAAAGGGTACTGGGAAATTTTTGTGTACATTTTTTTTGGCGGACTAGCAACAGTGGTAAACTTCGTGACCTTTGCGTTGGCATTACAAGTATTTGGTTTCAGCATGGTTGTTTCCAATACGATTTCCTGGATTTGTTCAGTGTTGTTCGCTTTTGTAACAAATAAAATTTGGGTTTTTCATTCTAAATCACCAAGTTTTTGGCACGTGCTGGAAGAATTTGGCAAGTTTCTTTTTTATCGAATTGTTTCCTATGGACTGGATATGGGCGCTATGATTTTACTAATTCAGGGGCTCCATAGTAACGAGTATGTGGCCAAAATCATTACACAAATTTTAGTTGTTTTGGCTAACTATGTATTCAGTAAGTTATTTATTTTCAAAAAAACTGAGGTAATCGATGAAATCAAAGAAACCAAATGATCAAATCAAAGAACAATAACAAAAATCGTAGGCATAACTTTTGAAGAAATCTCAACTCTTTGTTACTCTTTTGAGTGTAAAGACTAACAGAATTACTGAGGAGGAAGATTTTCAATGACTTACACATTACCTGATTTACCATACGCATATGATGCTTTAGAACCTTATATCGATGAAGAAACAATGCACCTTCATCATGACAAGCACCATAATACTTATGTTACGAATTTAAATGCAGCAATCGAAAAATATCCAGAACTTGGCGAAAAATCAGTAGAAGAATTAATTTCTGATATGGATGCTATTCCTGAAGATATTAAAACTGCAGTTCGCAATAACGGTGGAGGTCACGCAAACCATTCATTCTTCTGGAAAATTATGGCACCAAATGCCGGTGGCGAACCAACAGGAGCAATCAAAGAAGCAATTGATGCTGCTTTTGGTGATTTTGCTTCATTTAAAGCGGAATTCAAAACTGCTGCAACTGGTCGTTTTGGCTCTGGTTGGGCTTGGCTAGCTGTTGATAATGGCAAATTAGTTGTTACTTCAACTGCTAATCAAGATTCACCTTTGATGGAAGGTCAAATACCAGTGTTAGGCTTGGATGTGTGGGAACATGCATATTATTTGAACTATAAAAATGTACGTCCTGATTACATCGAAGCATTCTGGAACCTTGTGAATTGGGATGAAGTAAATAAACAGTTTGAACAAGCAAAATAACGTGTTTATGTGTTAGCTCTCTCTTTGACTGATTCCGGAAAAAGTGAAAAACAGCCTTGCGAGCGTTTTCTAAATTCGGTATAATATTTTTGTAAGAAGAATTCTTACAAGAACATTTTTTGGAGGCTATACACTTATGGAACACGGAACAGTTAAATGGTTCAACAATGAAAAAGGATTTGGGTTTATTACAGTAGATGGCGGAGATGACGTATTCGTACACTTCTCAGCAATTCAAGGAGATGGCTTCAAGAGCTTAGAAGAAGGCCAAGAAGTTGAATTCACAATTGTTGAAGGTTCACGCGGACCTCAAGCTGCTGAAGTGACTAAATTATAATATTTGTTGAATAAAACGATCTTGTCAAAAACAAGTGACTTTGAAAAAAGTTGACTTCTTTTACAAGATCATGCAAAAAAGGAGTTGTGGCGTATGCCATGACTCCTTTTTTATTTATATTTATAGAAAAAATGGATTATGGAGTAAAACGTTCTTTAATGAAGTGAACCAGTGAATGGATTTGTTTTTCAATGTATTGGATGGAAATTGTAACAGCTGTTGGTTCTTCTTCAAATTTTGGCATGGTAAGTAACGTGTCTGTTGTTCGGATAATCAAATCTGGTTGAATCACAAGATCATTTGTCATAAAAACATTGATGTACGGACGTAAAGAATCATTGATTTTTTTCATTGTCGCTAACTCTAGTGAATGAGGAAGGTCACTTTCAAATTTGATATTGACCTGTTTATCAAAATAAGTTGGTGGAGCAATAATCAGGAATGCTTCCGTCAAAATCCAAGGTTGTAACCAATAGAGCGCTTGGTCTTGATCCTTGAACTCGGTACAGACACGCGTCATTTCCTCTAAGAGTTTTGGATGTTTTTCTTCTATATCAAAAATAAATTCTTTATTTAATGTTAAAAAGTTCGGAAATAAAATGGCGTGCATCGAGTTAGCTAGTAAGGTTGCGTTTAACAGCTTACGTTTTTTGATATGGTTAAGCTGATTTCGTTTCAATGTATTTAAATAGGAAAAAAACTTAATCAAAAATAATCTTGCTGAAGTTTGTTTTGCCAAATGAAGCTTTAGCGCTCTTTCCAAAAAATTTTCTGCTAAATAAAAATTTGTTTTTGACTGCATCCAGAGAAAAGAAAAACGTAATTCTGTTTCCGAAAGTTTATCTCCAATTGCTTGCTGAAAGCTTTCCACTTCTTCCGAAAATTCTTTCCAGATTTGTGTGGTAAATGAAGGTAATGTCTTGTTATCGATTAAATGTCCTTGAGAGGATCGTAAGAGATTAATGGCAGAAATATAGCACCATTGCAGAGCTTTTATTTTATTTGGTTGCTGACCTACAGCTTCAAAAAGACCTTCTACATCAGATAATGTTTGTTCAAAGTCAATGGTTGAAAAAGGCCAGGTTACGCCCTGATAAGTCTCCCATAGAACTAAGTAACTAAAATAGCGAATTTGCGTTTCTTTTCCAGTTAGGTAAATGTCTCCTTTTTTAGTTTTGATTTGGATTTGATAAGGATCAAGTTTTTATTTAATTGTGTCATATGTCTACGCAAAATAAATTCACTGATCTCAAGTGAATCCAAGAACTCGTTTATTTGAATTTTAGAAAGTAAAATTAACTGGTAAACTAGTTGGAAAATCGGTGATAGAGCTAAGATATCTGAACGTAGGAGCTGATACTCTTTTGCATCACCTGAGAAACGATAATAGGATGAAGTTTTGGAAAAATGAATCGCATTTGGTAATTCTTGGATTTTTTGACAATATTGAGCAGCTGATCGTTTGTCAGATGAGATTGAGTGAGCAAGTTTCTCTAAAGAATAAGACTTTTCTGAAAAGTAAAGTGTTTCAAGAATGGTCAACTGCATTTGTATCGGACGTTCTAAACTAAAAAATTGATTCATATAAGTTATTCCTCCAAAAATTATTTAAAATAGATAATATTAGTAAACTTCGTTAAAAATTCTCGTTTTTTGTAACTTAATAAACGCAAAAAATAAGAAAAAATAACGTAAAACTACAAAAAGATAAAATATCGTATGATATTTTATCTTTTTTGCGTGTTATAGATTTATTTGTTTTATAAGAGTTTTTATCTATTTATGGTGAATATTATAATACATTTTTTATTATTTTTTAATCTTAAAGTAACAATTTCGTTTAATGGTGGTTATTTTATTGACTAACGAGCAAAATAATAGATTTTATAATATACCCTTGATAAACTCCGAATAACTTAAGTTGCTAGTGAATGAAAATACCTAAAAAGGCGCCTTTTAGGTATAAAAATCGAATATAAAGGGGAGGTCGTTAGCTACTTCACATATTTATTCTTTTGTCGGAGGACAGGACAGTTAGGAGATGTGTTTCAAAAAGGAGGATAAACATGAAAAAGGACTACCGAAAATTAATGGACCAAAAAGCAAGTGCTAAGCGCCGCTCAAGAAAGTACTTGCTTGTAGGAACGTCGTTAGCAACAGGTATGTTGTTAGGGTTAGCCCCAATTTCAATTGCTACGCCACTTTTTACCCTTGAAACGAACGAAGTTTACGCAGATTTGATTAGCGGACAGCTATTCAGTAATTTAACTTCGGATAATACAAGTGGAACCACCAGCTCTGCCCCTTATCCTTTAGAAAATACTAGTCGTGCTGTTGATTTTATCATATCAGCAGATAGTGGAATTGATTTAAGTGTTTTACCAGGAAATCGTCTAGCAGTTCTAGCAATTCCAGAAGAAATGCAAGGACTAGTAACGCCAAATGGTGATGGAACATTCTCAACCGAAATTCTGCTTCCTACGAATGCCTTAGATCCGTTACTAACAGTTGTAAATGGTGCGGTGACTACCTTAGTGAATGGAATAAACGCCGCACTAGCACTTAACCCGTTAGCAACAGTAGATTTATCACAAGTTTATACACAGTTAGACTTATTGAATAACCTAAGTAATTTAACGGCTGCTGATGTTGCTTTGCAACTCGAAGCTCAAGGTGATGAATACATCTATGCTGAACTCGAAGGTGCTCTTGAAGTAATCATTCGTGAATCACTAACGGATATTTTAACAGATTTGAATAACGCAGTGCAATCTATCCAAGCAGTTCCAACTTCTGGCTCAGGGATAGCAGGCACGATTGCGGCGAGTGCAGTTAATGGAACGTTAAATGCCACACTTAAACCAGCTTTTACACTCACTTACAATACGGCTTTAGCTTTAGTTAACGTAGGTTCTGCATTGATTGGTAATTTAGTAGATGGCAGTGTGCTTGGTGAAACAACCGTGACCATTCCAACTCTAATCCAAGATCCAACTTATCAAGACTTATTGACAGCGGGAGTAGACATCTCGAATCCCTATGAAGCAGGTTTTTTAGCAACGATGATTAAATCAAGTCTATTGGCGATTGACATTGCTTCAAATTATGACGGGTACACACCGGTTTTCTATGAGGCAAGTGATGTAACTGCTCCTTACAATGTTGAGGTGACTGGAAATGTAGCTGATGGCTATGAAGTCACGGGTATGGCTGATCCTGGTGCTACAGTAAGAATTTATAAAGATGGAGTATTGATTGGTGAAGGACCAGCGGATGAAGTAACAGGAAGCTTTACTATTCCAATTTCTTCAGAGGACGTTGATCCATTAGATGAAATTCAGTTGATTGCTTACGATGAGAATGAGATTCCAAGTTTACCAACGCAAGCATTTATTCCGGATGAAGACGACGATGATGCAGATGCCGACGCCGACGCCGACGCCGATGCTGATGCTGACGCCGATGCTGATGCCGATGCCGATGCTGACGCCGATGCTGATGCCGATGCCGATGCTGACGCCGATGCTGATGCGGACGCTGACGCCGATGCCGATGCCGACGCTGATGCGGACGCCGACGCTGATGCTGACGCCGATGCCGATGCCGACGCTGATGCGGACGCCGACGCAGATGCGGATGCCGATGCGGATGCCGATGCGGACGCTGATGCCGACGCTGACGCTGATGCGGATGCCGACGCTGATGCGGATGCCGATGCGGACGCCGATGCGGACGCTGATGCCGATGCTGATGCGGATGCCGATGCTGATGCCGACGCTGATGCTGATGCGGATGCTGATGCTGACGATGATGATCCTACTCCAGTTAAGCAAACAGGACCGACACCAAAATTACCGCTTCAACTTGGTAATGACCGTTATCCACCAAGTAGTAAAGGTGGGACTGGAATTGGAGCGACATCGAAGACGAGTCCAAAAACTTATCCGAAAACATCTGATCAAACAAGTGCTTCAACCTCATTACTAGGAGCATTAACAGCGTTTATTTCTGGACTAGGGATTTGGAAACTTCGCAAAGGAAAAAAGAATAAATAAAGCTAAGTAGGAAAATAAAATAGATTGATGAAGGG
Source organism: Enterococcus sp. C50 (assembly GCF_040887505.1). Classification (NCBI taxonomy): domain Bacteria; kingdom Bacillati; phylum Bacillota; class Bacilli; order Lactobacillales; family Enterococcaceae; genus Enterococcus; species Enterococcus sp. C50. The sequence continues at coordinate 220,975 of NZ_JBFOFW010000002.1, forward strand.
AGCATTCTCTTCATCAGTCTTTCATGAGGTGAGGATATGTTTGTTCAGACGACCGAAAATAGTTTGGCTTCAATCAAAGAAATCATTGATCAAGTTGAAACGAGTGCGACTAATAAACTGCTGATTGTTAGCACCGGTGATTTTAGTGAACGCGGACGAGTCATTGAATTTTATGGCAACAATTTCAAGACAATCTGGAACAACTTTTTATCCGCATATAAAATCAATCAATTCAATCAAGCTCCTTATTTAAGAATTGATATTTTGACAAAAGAAACAAAAATCGATTTTACTCAGTTTTTAGCAGGTTTAAAAAAAGTTCGCCGAAATAACTACGTTGATTTTAATGTCAGGATCGATGGTTTACGAAAACGAAGCTTCTTAATGGAAGAACTTGTTGCTAATGCAATCTTGAAACCAAGTAAAGCACATAAAGTAGGAAAAAATCTTCCAGATTTACAAATTGATGAACAAAACTACCGTGGTTATGTCAAACGAAAATACGGGAGAAATGAACAAGATCTAAGTTACTTACAGCGCTCGGACTTTTATTTGTTTGAAACGAAGTCCTATTACTTTGAGGAGGGGCAACTTTTACCGATTAAGGACTATGGAAATGGGAATCGAATACGGGAAATTTCTCGAGAAAATTTAGCACAAATGACAGACTTGGTTATTGCTAAAGGGAGTAGTTATTTAGAAAATCAGTTAACTTCTACTGGAAAATTTATTTATGGCTATTATCCCTGCTATGATCAACCAATTAAAGGTTATAATTCAGTTCGACATTTTTCTTCCTTATATGCGTTGGCAGAAGCAGCCGAATACTTTTCCGATCAAAAGATGCTGGCATCAGTAAAAGATGGATTGCTCTGGGGGATGGAACACTTAACAGTTGAACTCGATGATTATCTCTTCATTAAAGAGCAACTAACAAATGATGTGGAGTATAAGCTAGGCGCACAAGCAACGGCGATACTCGCTGTTTCTAAGTATGTTGAGCTAACTCAAGACGAACAGTTTCATTCCTTTTTACAAGAGCTGATTCGAGTAGTTGAAGATAAGTTTTTAACAGCAGAAAAGAAAACAATTCATGTGCTGGATGGTCAATTGCAAGTGAAAGAGCAATTCCGAATCGTTTACTATGACGGTGAAATTTTGTTTGCGTTGTTACGTGCTTATGAGATTTTGAAACAGCAAGAAATTTTGGCAATCTGCGAAGGTCTAATGGCACAGTTCGTTGCTAATAATTATCAAAAATATCACGACCATTGGTTAAGCTATGCGACAAATGAATTACTGAAATATCAACAGAAAAAGGAATATTATCAATTTGGGCTAAAAAACGCTCTGGAAAATATCAATTTCATTGATAAACGTGATACTGCTTATCCAACCATGTTGGAATTGTTAGTCGCAGCATCAAAAATGATGACTAAATTAGAAGTGAGTCCATTTAGAAAAGAAATCTTTCCATTAGATGAAGATTTTTTTCAAGCAAAATCTAGAATTAATCAGGTGATGGAAAAGAGAGCTTTACATGAAATAACAACAGGTGTGATGTTCCCAGAATTTGCGCAATTTTTTAAACAGCCGGCTGTTGTTTGTTATGGTTTTTTTGCCCGACATGACCGTTTTCGAATGCGAATTGACGATGCGGAGCACTTTCTGTCAGGCTTGATCAATTATCGAATGCATACCAATAAAGAGGAGGGATTCTAATGGTTGGAACGATTCGTTTTATTGCGTTATCTTTGATTGGTTTATCTTATTTTATTTTTAAGGTACGCCGGAAAAAAGAGCGGAAAGGTCAGCAGCCTCCAGCAGATCTAACTGGGTATGAGAAAGATGAAAATGGCTTGTATCCTTGGGAAAACGACCAGAATGATTCACCTGAAAGAATTAAAAAAACAGCAACCAGATACGTGAACCAGGCACGTCCAAGACGTGGTCGCTGGTAGCCGATAAATGAAGAAGGTGGGGTGAAAAAATGACGACCATTCGAACATTGCTAACGGAAATCGAAGGAAATTATTTCAGAGAGTATGAAAATTTGGATCAAGAAATAACAGATTTAGAATATTTCTCAGGACACTTAAAGAAACACCATGATTATTCTTCAACGATTTTTGTTTGTATCACGCCTGGAAGAAGAAATTATATCAATCGAAAACCAGTTAAATGGTTAGATGGCAATGAACAAATTGCTGGAAGAGAAAATGAGTTTGGCTTGATTGTAACGGAACATCCAATCACAGATGAGACAGTTCAGGTTCCACAGTTTACCGTTCCGAATAGTTGGGAATTTCTATTGAACTTGTCAGCTAAGCTGCGAGCAGATTTTACTAAACCAGTGATTGCCATTACCGGTTCTGCGGGAAAAACATCGACGCGAATGATGATTTCTCATTTATTTAAAGAAAAGAAAGTATTAGAAAACCGAGGAAATCACAATGTACGTTTTGCGGTCCCGCTGTATATGAGCAAGTTATTAACTGATCCAGAAGTTTTTAATTTAGAAGTTTCAGTAAATGCATTGAATTCCTATGATACTGGTTCTATGTCAAAGTTGATTAAACCAGATATTGCGTTGGTGACCTCAATTGGTGAAGCACATCTTAGCTCGTTGAAGGATACAAAAGGTGTAGCAATTCACAAAGCCAAGATTTTTGAAGGGTTAAAAAAAGGTGGAACGGCAATTATCAATAAAGATATGGGGCGAGAAGAGTTCACTATTTTAGTTGATGGCGCCAGAAAAAGAGAGGCGAAAATCTACACTTATTCATTACAAGATTCACTAGCTGATGTCTATGTCAAACACTGGCAACAAAAAAGAGAATACTGTGAGTTAGTGATTTCTTTTTTAGGCGAAGAAATGGCTGTCAATTTAACAGTTTCTTCTGCTGGAATGATTTCCAATGCCTTAGCAACGTTACTAGTGGTTCATGAGGTGGAAGGGACGATCAAGCCTTATCTTAGAAAATTTGAGACATTTAGACCACTACACAAAATTTTAGAAAAATCATCAATAACGATTGCACCACAAAAAAAAGTTACGTTTATTGATGACACCCACAACGCTTCATTACCGGCTATGAGAAATGCGATTGGTTATTTTAATGATGTACGTCCTTATTATTTAGGAAAAAGTTTTCTGATTTTAGGACAAATTGCTGATTTAGGAGATGCAGCGAAATCTGTTCATCTTGCAATCAAAAAAGATATGGAAGATGCCGACGCTGATTATATCTTTGGCTATGGGGAACAGTTCAAAGAAATCTTTGCTTTGGAGCAACAAAACGATCCGAAGTTTCACTGGTTTGCTACGTTAAAAGAATTATCCAATCAATTGGAAGCGCTACTGAGTGATGATAGTTTGATTTTAGCTAAAGGCTCAGTAACAGGAAGCGATTTTCAGCAAATTGATCAGTATATCCGTAGTTTAGGGAGAAATTTCAATAGTCAAAAGGTTCATTGATTGAGTTCAAATTGATGCGAGGGAGGGGGTTAGATGTGTTTTTTTCAAAGAAAAAAAGTTTGGCAAATACTTGGAATGACTTTCTGCTTGGTTTGGATTATTTTAAGTCAGACTTATGTCGTTCATGCACTTTCTTTAGAACTATTTGGGACAACGATACTTTCAAATAACAGCCAAACCACGGTAGAAGAACCATTTTTGCATGTGGAAAATACGCCAGTTACTTTTGTGCTTACGGGAGAAGATGGCGTAGGTATTGGAGCGATTACAACGGGTGAAAAATACGGAATACTTGAAATTCCAACGGAGATGGTTGGTTATGTTCAAGTTAACGGGCCTGCAACTGTACAGACGACGGTGACTGTTCCTTTGAGCCAATCCCCTTTACAAGTATTGATGCCGACAATCAGTTCAGTAATTTCTCTGATCGTTAATTCGCCACTGGTCTCTGCAGCAAATAAAACGGCTGTGAATCAAGCATTAACGGAATTAACCTCGGAAAATTTTGGTAGTCAAAATTTGTCTCTTGCGATTACCCCAAGAACTAGCACACAATTTGAAGTAGCTATTAGTCAAGGGTTATTACCGATTTTGGCTACCACGTTAAAAAATCGTGTTCAAAATCTATTGACTGTTGTCACGGCAATTCCTCTAATTGGAACGGTTTTGGGCGTGTTATTAACACCGTTTACAACGGCGTTGAATCAATTGATTAATAACTTGAATTCACCGACTTCTGCGGATAGTCGTGCGTTGGTAGCAGGTTCAATTTTAGGAAATACGCAAGCATCATTACCTTTTTTAATTTCTTCGCCTGCGATTACAAGTGATTATGTTGCAAATTTTTCAGGAATGTTTATCCAGACAGATGAAACGTTGATCCAACTAGAAGAATCTGTTGCGCAGACAGCCATTTATTTTTCTGCAGGATCATTAGATATGGAAACGGCATTGCTTCCAAGTGATTTGGATTTTGGTGAACATACCATTCAAACGCAAATAGATGAGTTACTGATTGCTAAAGAAAATCAACAAGTAACGACAGGGGTTATTCAAATTAGTGATACGCGATTGGTAGAAAAATTTTGGCAGTTAAAAGTGGAGCAGCTAACTTCATGGAACCAAGGTACGAATGAACTTTTGGCACAATTACAAATTAAAAATGCTGATCTGATTTCAACTTTTCCTGCAGGTTCAGTTAGTAGCACTGCCAATCAGACAGTTGGCTTAAATGTTGGCGTTCAACAAACTCTTGTCCAGTTAAATGGAACGACGCAACCAGGTAATGTTCTATTAAATCTGAGTGAATTTCAACTGTTTGTTCCAAAAGAAGCTGTGAAGTCGACGGGAACTTACCAAACTGTTTTGGAGTGGGTGTTGTCAGATACACCTAGTTAGATTGCTAAAGGAGGAGGAATTGTTATGAAAAAGAAAATTTTTACAAGCTTAGCGATGTTAGGGCTGTGCTTATTCTCTGGTCAATTTGTTTTGGCAGACTCACAGACACAAGGTGAAGTGAATTATATCCCTGGAGCATTGGAATTCGATTACACTAGTGAGATTCCGACTGATTTAAATTTTGGTGAACATCCAATTCAAACCGTCACACCGGAAAACTGGATTGCTACTACGACTGGTGAACAGACAGCGCCTGCAACAACTGGAGCAGTTGACGTTCGAGATAACCGAGGAGATCTTACAGGAACTTGGCTGGTGAAAGTAGCACAAGTCGAACAATTTCAAACGAGTGACGAAGTGGAATTGACAGATGCAGTGTTAAGTTTATCGTTTGGTTCAGTTACAAATAACTTATCTTTAAGCCCAACAAGCACTTATGAAAATGATGAATTAGCTATTCAGGTATTTAACCAAGAATTTACGGTATTAAGTGCAACTGCTGGGGAGAATTCTGGGGATACTTCTTTGGCAATTGACCAGTTTTCTTTAGCGGTACCAGCTAATACGAATAAAGTAGCAGCAGAGTATACGACAACCTTGAATTGGACATTTTCTTCAACACCCGAACCATAAAAACTTGAGTAGATGAAAAGAGGAGGGATAATTGTGAAATGGTTGATTGGAATACTCGGAATAGTAGGATTGAGTTTGGGATTTATAGTACCGGTTCAGGGAGAATCACTTCAAAGTTTTGATGCGCAAATTCAGCCGGATCAGGAAATACCTTCCCAAAATGATGCCTATTTTGATTTGCAATTAGCACCTGAACAAGAGGTTCAGTTAAAAGTAACCGTGACTAATTTAAAAGAGTCGCCAGTCACGATTATTCCTTCTTTTAATCGCGCAAGAACGAACCAACTTGGTGTCGTCGAGTATTCAGGGAAAAACCAGGATACAACGCAAGCATTACCAGCCGATATTGAGAAAGTAGTTCAATTGTCACAAAAAGAATTTACTTTAAAAGAAAATGAACAAAAAATTCTTGAGTTAACTGTCACAATGCCAAATAAACCATTTGAAGGTGTGCTTGCTGGCGGAATTTATCTTCAAGAAAAGCCACGAGAAAAAGCACAAGGTAACATTCAAAATGTCTTTTCTCGAGAAATAGCTGTCTTGCTACAAAATGAACGAGAAAAAATTGAACCTGTTCTTGAAATGAAGGAAGCTTCCCCAACTCAAGTTAATGGCAGAAATGCTGTGAAGGTAGGTTTACAAAATACAAAGGCAACGTATTTATCGACAGCTGATATTCAGTATGAGTTATTTAACGGAAATGAAGAAACTCCTCAATTAAGTGGGAATCAAGCAATCGGATTTGCTCCGAATAGCGGGATGGCATACTTGATTTTTTTAGAAGGACAAAAGTTTGAGGAGGGAACGTATCGTTTAAAGATAACAGTTAGTAAAGAAAACTTTCATTGGAGTGATGAAACGTTATTCAAGGTGAGTAAGAAGACATCTGACTCTTACAATAGAAAAGATGCTTCAATCGAAGAACCTGAAAAGCCGTTTCCATGGTTGATATGGCTAGGGATTGGGACAATCGTGGGACTGGTTTTAGTCATTGTCTGGTTACTAAACAAATTACGAAAAAATAACCAAAATGAATAAAGTTTGAATCGAAAAGCTGGGACAGTGTGGTGTTCCAGCTTTTTTGTGTGGTATTTAGAAATTTTTTATCATAAAAGTGTTCTTGAATAGGATAGGTAAAAAGAGAACTTATTTTTTAGAAAAGTGTTCTCATTGCTTGGAGATAACCACTTGGTGCCAAAACTTCCAGCATAAATTTTCATTTTCTGTCAATTTATCGCTCATTTATGCACAATTCTGACTTTTCTCAAAAGAAGTGCTATGGTATGATAATGAAGAATTTTGAAAATTTACATAATTTCCTCGCATTTTGTTCCTGTTTTTTAAAGTTTTATTATGATTAAAGTGGGGAATTGCTGAATAAATTGTTGTATGAGAAAATATTTTAGAAAATGTGAAACAGAGGTGTACTATGAAGCGGTGGCAAAAAGTAGTTTTAGCTTTTCTCGGAGTTTTTGTTCTTTTGATTGTCGGACTTTCGGCATATGGAATCAAATTTATGGGTGAAGCAAATCAAACAGTCAACAAAATTTCAAAGAATTTAAATCGAGTTTCAACTAAACGATCGGACAAAGTTAGTATTGACGATCGAGAACCATTTTCCGTTTTATTACTCGGACTAGACACTGGTGGATTGGGACGAACAGAACAAGGACGTTCAGACACCATGATGGTTGTGACAGTTAATCCAGAAAAGAAAACTTCAACAATTGTCAGCTTGGATCGTGATATTTATACGAACATCGTTGGCTATGGAACAGTGGACAAATTAAATCATGCCTACGCATTTGGCGGAGTTGAAATGGCAATGGATTCGATTGAACAGTTGTTGGACATACCACTTGATCACTATGTGACGATCAATTTGGATGGAATGAAAGATTTGATTGATGCAGTTGGTGGGATTGAAGTCAATAATAAAATCGACTTTACCCTAGATGGTGTTCACGTGCCAGTTGGCAAACAAAAGCTGGATGGTGAAACAGGATTAGCTTATGCCAGAATGCGCCATGAAGATCCAGAAGGGGACATTGGTCGTCAACGTCGTCAACGTGAAGTTGTAACAAAAATCGTCAACAAAGTACTAAGTCTAGATGGTGTGAGCAATTATCAAAAGATTTTAAAAGCAGTTGAAAACAACGTGAAGACAGACTTGGAGTGGGACGACATGTTAGATGTTGCAACGAATTACACTGCAGCATTCAGCAAAATCGATCAAGGACAACTGCAAGGAGAAAGCACGACAATTAACGAAATTTATTACCAAATTCTTGGTCAAAATGAGTTATTGAAAGTTCAAAACAAATTGAAAAAACAATTAGACTTGAAAACAAGTAGTACTTTGCCTAATTTAGAAAATGACAATGCGTATCAAATGTTTTATGATGATTCAGAAGATGGAACGGGTCTAACTTCGAGTAGCATTGTCACCGATGGAAATGGCTACTCAAATAATTATTCAAATGACTATTCCAACAGTTATTCAGACGATTATTCATCAACCTACTCAGATGGTAACGGTAATTATAACCAAGACTATAACAATCAAGACAATGGGTATGGTACTGAAAATAACTACGATCAAAACAACAATCAAGAAACATATGAGCAATATACACCAGAAGATACGAATCAATATAATTACAATGGAAATTATTAACTAAAAATGAATCGCCCTATTAAAAGTCGTTGAGTAACTTTTAATAGGGCGATTTTGGTTGATCGATCGGAAATGAAAACTTCTTTTTATCCGTTTATTTTTTTGTTAGCTTTACAACGACTTCACAGCGAGCAGTTTGTGGAAACATGTCGACAGATTGCAAGTAGTCGACTTGATAACAGTTTGTTAATTCAACTAAGTCGCGCGCCAAGGTTGAAACATTACAAGAGATATAAACCAATTTTTTGGCTGGATGTTTCAACAAAGCTTGAACTAATTTCGCATCCAAACCAGTTCGAGGTGGATCAACGATAATTCCATCTGGTTGGAACCCTTCTTCGAGCCACTTAGGTAAAAGTTCTTCTGCCGTTCCGACTTCATAGCGAGTGTTGTCGTAGCCTAAACGAGTGGCATTTTTTTTTGCATCATCAATTGCTTGAGGAACAATGTCCATTCCGCGAACTTCTTTGGCATATTTTGCAACACTTAACCCGATTGTTCCAACACCACAATACGCATCCACAACTGTGTCATCTTTTTCGATTGCCAGTGCTTTGATTCCTTCTTGATAAAGAACTTTTGTTTGTTCTGGATTCAGTTGGAAAAAGGCGCGTGGCGATAGATCAAAAGTGACTTCATTGATTCGTTCTTCGATTGCTTCTTTTCCCCAAAGATGAATTGTTTCGTCACCCATTACTAAAGAAGTTTTTTGCGGTTGAACATTTTGCATAATGGAAACTACTTCGGGTAATCGCTCGTTGATTTCACGAATCAGTGCATTTTTTTGTGGGAACTTTTGGCTACGAGTAATGAAGACGACTTGTAGTTCCCCCGTTTGGATTCCCACACGAACCATGATTGTTCGAAAGATACCGCTATTTGTTCGTTCGTCATAAATGGGTAGATCATATTTATTTAACAAGCGAACGACCGTATTCATCACTTTTTGTGTTCGAGGTTCTTGGACTAAGCAATCAGTCAGCGGAACTAAGTTATGTGAATTCGCTTGATACAAACCAGCCTCGATTTGGTTTGTTTTTTTGTTTTTTCTTAGCTGAAATTGGGCTTTGTTACGATAACGCCAAGGGTCTTCCATGCCAATCGTTGGTAATAAAGAAAAATGACGAAAGCCAGCTGGTTTGAATTTTTCAAGTGCTTGTAAAAGCAAATCTTTTTTGAAATCGAGTTGTGCATGGTAGGCTAAATGTTGTAATTGACAACCACCACACTCGTAATAAACAGGACAGGGAGCGACAACACGTTGACTACTCGGCTTTTTCACTTTCACAAGTTCTGCTTCAGCGTAGCGAGGTGTCGCTTTGGTGATTTTTACCAGTACTTCTTCCTTTGGTAAAGCATAGGGAACAAAAATAATCAATCGTTTGAAGTAGCCAATGCCTTCACCATTGATACCAAGTCGTTTAATTTTTAAAGGAACTGTTTGTCCGGTTTTGACAATTGTTTCTGCCATAGGTATCTCCTTTTTTTCGTTTGATGTGGGTCTATTCTATCACAAAATCGCTGTCGGCGGGGAGTTTCTATGATATGATAGAGAATATATGTTCGAGGAGGAGTTTCATGATAACAGTGACGAGGATCAGTAAAGGCAAAGGCCCTTTTTACCAAGTCGATTTATCTGTTGGCGAGCCACTGCGCGTGTCAGAAGATGTTTTAATTCGTTATCGTTTATTAAAGGGACGAGAGTTAGATGAAGAATTAATCAAAGAAATCAAAAAAAGCAGTGGAGAAGACTTTGGTTTTCAACAAGCATTGAATTATTTGAGTTATCAATTACGTTCAGAAAAAGAAATTCGTACCTATTTAAAAGAAAAAGAAATTGTTCAAGAAGATCGAAATAAAATCGTTGCACGATTGAAAGAATTAGATTTGATTAATGATCTTGTTTACGGAGAAAGCTACGTCCGAACTCAGATGCGATTGAGTGACAAAGGTCCCAGAAAGTTGAGCCAGCAATTACAGCAAAAAGGGCTAAAACCAGAAATCATCGAGCAAGCATTGAGCCAATATCTTTTTGAAGACCAAGTGGAGGTTGCCAGTATCGCGGCACAAAAAGCATATAAAAAAAATCATGGAAAAAGTCAGAAAGAACTTTTACGAAAAATCCAACAAAATTTAATGACTAAAGGCTTTAACTCGGAAGTCATCCAGCAGGCGATTGCCCAATTACCACAAGAAGTTGATGAGGAAGCTGAGTATGAGTTGTTGGTAAGCCAAGGCGAAAAATTATGGCGAAAGAATGCACGTTTTGATTTAACAAAACGCAGAATGAAAGTCAAACAAAGTCTGTATCAAAAAGGATTCAATCTGGATTTGATTCAACGATTTATTTCAGAAAAGGAAGCAGAAATCAGTGAATAAAGAATGGCAAAACTGGTCAACAGAGCAGACAAAAGAATTTCAGGAAGAATTTGTTGAGTGGTATGAAAGAGAAAAAAGGAATTTACCTTGGCGCTATAATCACGACCCATACCGCATCTGGATCTCAGAAATTATGTTACAACAAACGCGCGTCGATACAGTTATCGACTATTTTTATCGGTTTATGGAGTGGTTTCCAACGATTGAGGAGTTAGCCAATGCACCAGAAGAAAAATTATTGAAGGCTTGGGAAGGGTTAGGTTATTACTCCCGCGCTCGAAATATTCAAGCAGCAGCGAAACAAATCATGAGTGAATTTGGTGGGGAAATGCCCCAAACAGTTGCTGAAATTAGTTCGTTGAAAGGAATCGGTCCTTATACGACGGGAGCGATTGCTAGCATTGCCTTTGATTTGCCTGAACCCGCAATTGATGGAAATGTGATGCGAGTTGTGAGTCGTTTGTTTTGCATTGAAGAAGACATTGCGAAAGCGTCTAGTAGGAAAGTTTTTGATGAAGCAGTTCGAAGCATTATTGACGAAGAACATCCGGGAGAATTCAATCAGGCATTCATGGATTTAGGTTCGGCTATTTGTACACCGACGTCACCCAAATGTGAGATTTGTCCCATTCAATCTTTTTGTTTAGCAAATAAACGGGGAATACAAGCCAACTTTCCTGTTAAAACAAAAAAAGCAAAGCCAAAAGATGTTTATTATGTGGCAGCAGCAATTCAAGATCAAGCAGGAAGCTTTTATTTGGAAAAACGAACCAGTCAAAAGTTATTGGCAGACATGTGGACGTTTCCGTTAGTTGAAGTCACACTTGAACGGTATCAGGAACTTCAGCAAGAATGGGCATCAGTTGTTGACAATCAACCGAATTTGTTTGATGAGTTACTGGTCGCAGAAAAACAGATAGATTTACCCTTTGCACACCAAGAGACAGTCGTTTGGCAAAAGCGTCATTTGGGCGAGGTAGTCCATGTGTTCAGTCATTTAAAATGGCATGTTCTTTTGTTTTACGGGCGAGCAACAAGCAGGACTAATCAGCTGTTACCGGAAACAGAAGCTGCTTTGTGGACTGATGAAGCAAAGTTTGCTCAATTTGTTTTTCCGAAAGTTCAAATGAAATTGGTGGAACAACTTGAGAAAAATAGAAACAATCGTAATCCTTCCTAGGCAAAGAGAAAGTTTATTGATATAATAATTACGATGTCGGTGTAATGAACACCCAAACACAAAGCACAAGATGCTGCTTAAGGAAGGGTTGCTATGGGAGTTCCAAAAGAAGGAGAGTTTGTCACGATCCAAAGTTACAAACACGACGGCAAATTGCATCGAACGTGGCGTGATACCATGGTATTAAAAACAAGCGAACACTCAATGATTGGCGTGAACGATCACACTTTAGTTACCGAGTCTGACGGTCGCCGCTGGGTAACGCGAGAACCAGCGATTGTGTATTTCCACAAAAAATACTGGTTTAATGTAATAGCAATGATTCGTGAAAAGGGGGTTTCCTATTATTGTAATCTAGCTTCACCTTTTTTATTAGACGATGAAGCCTTGAAGTATATCGACTATGATTTAGATATCAAGGTGTTTCCTGATGGAGAGAAACGATTGTTGGATGTTGATGAATATGAAATGCATAGTAAAATCATGCATTATCCTAATGACATCGACTTCATTTTAAAAGAGAATGTGAAGATTTTAGTTGACTGGATCAATAATGAACAAGGACCTTTTTCTGAAGGCTATATTGATGTTTGGTATGATCGTTATAAGCAATTGTCGCGAAAGTAAAACAAAAAAGAACAGCGAGCTTAAGAAATTTTTCTTAAACTCGCTGTTCTTTTTTATGGTTGTGACATTTTTTTTCGCATATGTAGATGAGGCATTCCCGCATCTTCAAATGGTTCGCCATAAATTTCATAACCTAGTTTGGAATAAAAATTCACAGCAGTTTCTTGAGCACCTAAAAGAATGGTATTGTAGCCTTGATTTTTGGTGAATTCTTCCGCTTCTTTCACTAAATGATTTCCTAAACCTTGTTGACGGAAATTTTGAAGAATTGCCATTCGCTGCAATTTCATTTTGCCATTATCTAATGGTAGTAAACGAACAGTTCCGCAGGGTTCTTTTTTTTCTGAATAAAGGACAAAATGAATACATCTAGCTTCATCTTTATCAATTTCTCGTTCTAATGGAACGCCTTGCTCAACGACAAATACTTGATGTCGAATGCGAATAGCATCTAAATAAATCCCACTTAACGTATCTCTTGTTTGTACGATTTTCATTCTACAATCACCTCTCATTATTTTTTAGTATACTGGAAAGTTTGTGAAATGAAAAGCCGTGGCAATCCTAGTCGTTAGATAAAAAAAGAGAAGTTAGAGAAGAATTTTTAAACTAGATGCGCTATACTATAAAAAAGAGAAAAGGAGGAAATCGATTGTTTGAAAAACTGAGAAATTCCAAATTAATGTTTTGGTCTTTTGAATTATTGATCTTAGCCACATTGATTTTGGTTTCTTCAAAAATCAATTTTATATTTGAACCCATTGGGACATTTTTTTCAACCTTATTTGCACCAGTTTTAATTGCTGGATTCTTGTATTATATTTTGAATCCGATTGTTAAGTTGCTGATGCGAACAAAAATCAAACGAACTTGGGCAGTGGTTCTTGTATTGCTGATGTTATTAACGGCAATTATTTGGATTTTACTAAGCGTAATCCCAAATCTGGTACAACAAATTTCTTCATTGGCTTCAAACATGCCTGACTTCATCAAACAGGTCGAACGCTGGTTAAGAGAAATGGCAGAATTGCCGATTTTTAAAGAAGTGAATATCAGCAAATATTTAGACCAGCTAGATATTTCTTATGGGCGAATCATTCAACAATTTTTAAGCGGAATCTCTTCTAGCTTAGGTTCGATTGTTGGAACGATTGCTTCTGCGACAATCGTGATTGTGACGGCACCATTTATTTTGTTCTATATGCTAAAAGATGGTGAAAAGTTAGTACCGAATATTGAGCGCTTTTTCCCAGAAAAAAGAAGAAGTCAAATTGTCGAATTACTTGGCCAACTGAATCAAACATTAGCTAACTATATTAGTGGGCAAGCAATCGAATGTTTATTTGTCGGTACATTTACCTTCCTAGGATATTTTCTTCTAGGGGTTGATTATGCCTTTTTATTCGGCGTGATTGCAGGATTGACCAATTTGATTCCCTACTTAGGTCCTTATTTAGGGTTAGCTCCAGCCTTTTTAGTGACGGTTTTCAATGAGCCATTTAAAGCATTGCTTTGCTGTGTCGTTGTATTAGTCGTTCAACAACTAGATGGAAATATCATTTATCCAAATGTTATTGGGAAATCATTGAAAATCCATCCATTAACAATTATTATCGTCTTACTAGTTGCTGGAAATATTGCTGGACTATTAGGAATCTTCTTAGGTGTACCTTTTTATGCGATTTGTAAAACAATTGTTTCTTATGTTATCAAAATCGTTAAGGAAGATCAGCGAAACGAAAGTACGAAGAAAATCGCGACGACACCATAAGACGTGCACCGCTATTTTTATTGCAAAGAAAATCGCTTTGTGATACCATTTTAACGTGGCTACCTAGCCACGTTTTTTTCTATCGTAAACTAAAAAAATTTAACTTAACAAGGAGAGAATGCGATTATGAATGCTGACCCTGAGAGTCAGTCGCTGTTAGCGCAGATTTTATTATTGATCGTTTTGACATTGATCAATGCTTTTTTAGCTGCTTCAGAGATTGCGGTTGTGTCTATCAATAAAAACCGGGTTGAACAAAAAGCTGAAGAAGGAGATACAAAATCACAAAAACTTTTGAAAATATTGCAAGACCCTACCAACTTTTTATCTACGATTCAAGTTGGGATTACGTTGGTCAACATTTTATCTGGTGCTTCTTTGGCCAATACGTTGTCTGAGAAACTTGCTCCAGTGCTAGGTGGTAGTGCGGCAGCAAAAAATCTTGCTAGTGTGATTGTTTTAGCGATTTTAACTTATGTATCGATTGTTTTTGGTGAGCTTTATCCAAAACGAATCGCTTTGAATAAATCTGAAGAAGTTGCACAATTAACTTCTGGTTTTATCCGAGCAATTGGTGTGGTAGCAAAACCTTTCGTGTGGTTGTTGTCTGCCTCAACTAGTTTGTTAGCCCGAATCACTCCGATGACATTTGACGATGAGGACTCAAAGATGACTCGAGACGAAATGCGTTACATGTTGGAAACAGAAGGTGTCTTGGATAATGAAGAACTAGAAATGTTGCAAGGTGTTTTTTCTTTAGATACGAAAGTTGCGCGAGAAGTGATGGTACCTCGAACGGATGCTTTTATGATCGACATCAATGATTCCGTTGAAGATAATATCAATGAAGTTTTATCCGAAAACTATTCTCGAATACCTGTCTATAACGAAGATAAGGATAAAGTAATCGGGATTCTTCATACGAAAAACTTATTAAAAGCTGCTCACAAATTTGGCTTTGCTAATTTAGAAATTCGTAAAATCATGCAAGAACCATTGTTTGTTCCTGAAACAATTTTTATTGATGATTTGTTGTATGAATTGAAGAAAACACAAAATCAAATGGCCATTTTGCTTGACGAGTATGGTGGTGTAGTAGGTTTAGCAACTTTAGAAGATTTGCTAGAAGAAATCGTTGGTGAAATCGACGATGAATCTGATGAAGTTGAAAGCCTTTATGAAAAAGTAGCAGAACATGAATATATCATTCAAGGACGGATGCTGATCGACGAATTCAATGAAGCGTTTGACACAGATCTTCATATGAGCGATGTCGACACGATGGCTGGTTACTTGATTACAGCATTAGGATTGATTCCTGATGAAGGCGAAAAGCTTTCGTTTGATGTTGATAACGTGACATTGATTTCAGAAGAAATGGAAGGATCAAGAATTTTAAAAATTCGTGTCCAATTCCATGATCCAGAAGAAGTCGAAGTCGAGCCAGAAGAGGAACGTCGTTATTTTAGAAAAGAGTTCGAAGACGACGAACTTAGAAGATAAAACGAAGAGAAGCTGTGATGAAAATCATAGCTTCTTTTTTGAATTTATCCACTCACTGACTGTTTCATTCAAGAAATACATGATATACTAATCTAGTTGTAAGACGAGACTATTAGGTATTCGCGGAAACAGTAAATAAATGATGAAGAAACGGAGTTAATCTATGAACAAGGAATTAAAACAACAAGTTGATAATCGCCGCACATTTGCGATTATTTCCCATCCGGATGCGGGGAAAACAACGATTACTGAACAATTACTTTTGTTTGGTGGTGCAATTCGCCAAGCCGGTACGGTTAAAGGAAAAAAAACAGGGAATTTTGCTAAATCTGACTGGATGGAAATCGAAAAACAACGTGGGATCTCAGTTACCAGTTCAGTGATGCAATTGGATTACAAAGGAAAACGCGTCAATATTTTGGACACACCTGGACACGAAGACTTCTCTGAAGATACTTATCGAACATTGATGGCTGTCGACAGTGCAGTGATGGTGATTGATAGCGCGAAGGGGATCGAAGCACAAACGAAAAAATTATTTAAAGTTGTCAAAAAACGCGGTATCCCGATTTTTACTTTCATCAATAAACTAGATCGTGATGGTCGCGAACCACTTGAATTACTTGAAGAACTCGAAGAATTATTGGATATCGAGTCTTACCCAATGAACTGGCCAATTGGTATGGGAAAAGGGTTGGAAGGCTTATATGATATTTACCATAATCGTGTGGAATTTTACCGTCCTGAAAACTATAACGATGAACGTTTAGTTGAACTAGATGAAGATGGCTTGTTGCCTGACAATCATCCATTAACTCAAAATTCAATTTACTCACAAGTATTGGAAGAGGTTGAGTTAGTCAAAGAAGCCGGCGATGCTTTTAATGCGGAAAAAATTGCACGAGGTGAGCAAACACCTGTCTTCTTTGGTTCAGCGTTAACGAATTTTGGGGTGCAAACTTTCTTGGAAACTTTTGTAGACTTAGCGCCATCACCACATGGACATAAAACTCGGGATGAGCAAGTCATTAGTCCTTACGAAGAAGAATTTTCAGGCTTTGTCTTTAAAATTCAAGCAAATATGAATCCTGCACATCGTGACAGAATTGCCTTTGTGCGAATCTGTTCAGGAACATTTGAGCGCGGAATGGACGTTTCTTTGGAACGTACAAGCAAAAAATTGAAATTAAGTAATGTGACTCAATTTATGGCAGATGCTCGTGAAAATGTCGAAAATGCAGTTGCAGGTGATATTATTGGGGTCTATGATACCGGAAATTACCAAATTGGTGATACTTTATATGAAGGAAAATTAAAAGTTGCTTATGAAGAATTGCCTTCATTTACACCAGAATTGTTTATGAAAGTCACAGCAAAAAATGTGATGAAACAAAAATCTTTCCATAAAGGAATCCAACAATTGGTTCAAGAAGGTGCAATTCAGTTGTATAAAACTTATTTGACTGAAGAATACATTATTGGTGCTGTAGGACAACTCCAATTTGAAGTTTTCCAATACCGAATGATGAATGAATACAATTCAGAAGTCATTATGACGCCAATGGGGAATAAAATCGCGCGTTGGATCAATCCAGAAGACCTAGACGAAAAGATGAGTTCAAGTCGAAATATCTTAGCTCGTGACCGTTTCGATCAACCACTCTTCTTGTTTGAAAATCAATTCGCCATGCGCTGGTTTAGCGACAAGTATCCGGATGTTGAATTGAAAAGTTTGCTCTAAAAAGATTGCTCGTGAATCAGCTGTAAAAAATAAAAATCGTACACTTACAAAAGCTCTTTTTTGTCAAAATTTGATGGAAAAGGGCTTTTTTTGTTTGGAATGATCGAAACATTCCTATGCTATAATAAAGTACAGGATTAAGTATAAAAGAAATGGATTTTGATTGATTACATAGAAGAAAAAATGATGTGAGGTGGGCCCAGACATGTTTCGAAAAATAGATCAAATTCTTAAGAAATCACCATTTTATAGGATGATTGCAGTGGTTAGTTTAGTTGCAATAGGCGAAAGCTTTTTAAATCTCTTCAATCATCGCTTCCTATTTAGTAACATGCAAACGACCTATACGTTTCTATTTCTCTATGGGGCAATGTTGCTTCTTTCAAAGCTGTCTTTGCCTAAGTGGTTACTATTCATCTTGGTTTATTTGATTTTTTTTACTATTGCTAGCGTTGAAATGTTTCTTGATCATAGTTATGTTGACTACACTTCCTTTATTGTTGTTGGTGGAGTCACTCTGTTGGTTGCAACAATTGTAACAATCGGTGCGGTGGAAATCAAAAGGCGAGGATATCATTAATACAAATGCTTGAGAAAACACTTGATGAATTAATAGAAAGAAATAACTAGCTAAAAGATAAAACAATAGCACAGAAGAGCCTATTTTTGATGGGCTTTTTTTGTGTAATTGAAAAAGTCAAAAGGAATATTTTTCTAAAAATAGTAAGAAAACTGAACAGGTAAAAAACAAGTATATCTCATGCTTCAACTTTTTTTGTTGACGACTAAATGAAATTTTAGTATCATCAATATGAACATTGTTCATGTTAGAGGAGGAAGAGTAATGAATAATGCTGTTAGCTCAAAAGAAGAACTGATTAGCTATTGTAAAGAAATTGTGAAAGAGCAAGGGATTCAGGCGGTTAATATCCGTTCTTTAGCCAAAAAAAGCGGTATCTCTGTTGGGGCTGTTTATAATTATTTTCCTTCAAAAAGTCATTTGCTATCTGCAACAATTGGAAGTATTTGGGCAGAAATCTTTCATTTGTCTGAAACATCTTTCGACTTTAACAACTTTCTTGACTGCTTAGCAGCTTTGCTAAGAAGCATCGAAAAAGGAAAAGAACTATATCCTAATTTTTTTACGGCGCATGCGTTAGTTATGCCTGCGGAAGATCAAGCAATGGGTTCAGAATTGATGGAAACTTATTGGAACCACATCAAGCAAGGAATGCTCAAGGCGTTACAAAAAGATTCACAAGTTCGAGAAAGTGTGTTTAATCAACAATTATCAATGGAAGAATATGTCGATTATATATTTGAGCTATTCTTGTACACAATAATTAGCGAAAAAAAACATGAAAATTTATTGCAACTCGTCCGTAACTCAATCTATTAGTAAAAATTTTAAAGCAAAATGAACATCGTTCACAAGGAGTGCTTATGGTAAAAAAAATCCAGTTATTATTAATTGCAAGTTTGGTTTGGCTGTTTGCAGGTTTTAATGTCATAAAGATTGGAATAGATGCATATCAAAATTATGTTGGAATATTGAACATATTTCTATCCATTTTCATTTTTTTACTCTTTTGGTTCATGGTATTTGGACCTTTGACAAAAAAACATACACAAAGAATCAGTGAACTTAACGAAGAAAAACAGTTCTTTTTAAAGTTTTTTGATGGCAAATCATTTAGTATCATGGCAATCATGATTCTTGGAGGTTTTAGTATTCGAAAGTTTCAACTATTACCTGAACAATTTATCGCCATTTTTTACAGTGGTCTAGGGTCTGCATTGTTTTTAGCAGGCATCGTTTTTTGGTATAACTACTTTAATTCAAATAGAAAGTGAGCGGAAAATATGAAAAAAGTGATGAATACAGCTATTGTTTATTTTGTTCTGGCAATGACTAGTGGTGTTTTTTATCGAGAAGCCACCAAGTTAAATGATTTTACGGGGCAGACGGTTTTGGCAGTTGTCCATACTCATTTATTTGCTTTAGGAACGGGACTCTTTTTATTGATAGCAGTTCTTTTTAAGGTGACACGCTTAGAAGAAAATAAACGATATAAAAAGTTTTATATACTGTATAACTTATCTTTTCCTTTGATGATTGTAATGATGGTTGTTAGAGGGCTAATCCAAATCCAACAACAAACGATTTCTACTGGTGTGGATGCCATGATTTCTGGGATTGCGGGTTTATCGCATATTGGAGTCACAGTGGCATTGTTGATGGTGTTATTAGCAATAAAAAAAGAAATGCTTAATGAAATGTAGGAAGAAGGAGAAGCGTAGATGTCAACTTTATTGATTGCAGCAATTAGTTGCATGGTTTTAGCTTTAACGTTTTATACAATTGGAGTATTTGCCGAAAGAAAAAAAGGTTTATTGTTGAACTGGCATGCATTGGTTTTCTGGTGTGGTTTTGTCTTTGATACTGCTGGAACAACGATCATGAGTAAAATTTCTGGTCGTGGTTTTACATTTAATTTGCACAGCGTAACGGGATTAGTTGCGTTACTATTAATGGCTTTTCATGCAATTTGGGCAACAATTATTTTGATTAAAAAAGACGACAAAGCCAAACAGACATTTCATCAATTTAGTTTATTTGTCTGGATTGCATGGCTAGTTCCTTTCGTTCTAGGGATTTTCATTGGCATGAATCAGTAGGAATTTTTGTCTAAAAAGTTTAAAAATAAAAAACAGTTTTAGAGGGTGAGATAAAACAAAATCTCATCCTCTTTTTCATCTCATTCTGAGAGTATAGTCCACATTTTAAGTTAGCAGGCGACAAATAGAACCGTTTTTTGTTATGATTTTATCAAGAATAAATTTCAGGGAGTGAGTGACAATGGCAAGACCGAAGACGAAGACTGATCTGATGTTCCTTGCAGAGGAACAATTTGTTGCGTTGATGGAGTTGGTAAATACGTTGACTGATGAGGAACAGAAGGCACCATTTACCTTTGATGAGGCGTTTTTGACCAAGAAAAAAGAAAAACACTGGCGTCGAGATAAAAATGTCCGAGATGTTTTCATTCATTTATATGAATGGCATCAATTACTTTTAACTTGGGTGAAAGAAAATCAAGCTGGTCAAGAAATTTCATTTCTGCCGTCACCTTATAACTGGCGAACATATGGAGAAATGAATGAAGTATTTGTTGAAAAGCACCAAACTACTTCTCTGGAGCAAGCAAAAAAATTGTTGGAGCAGAGCCATCACGAAGTAATGACTGTGATCAATTCTTTTACAAATGAAGAACTATTTGAAAAAAATCAACTAAGCTGGACGGGGCATTCGACGTTAGGCAGTTATTGTGTATCTTCGACTTCCAGTCACTATGAGTGGGCAATAAAAAAAATCAAGCAACAAATCAAAAGCAAAAAATAAACTTGCTATACAAAGAAACTAAACTGTTTTACTCCATTCATGTTATGAAAAATCGACTAAAGATGTCTAGCTAAAATCAAGTATAGTCACGGACAAAAGGATAACCTGTTAATGAAGTTAGGAGGAAAAGATGATTCAAAACTTAAACAAACTAATCGATTATATCGAAGAAAACTTAACAGGTGAACTTTCATTGACTGAAATTGCTCAACAAATGGGCATTTCTGACTATCATCTAAAGCGAACTTTTTCATTTGTTGCTGGTATGACTTTAACGGAATATGTTAAAAATAGAAGACTGGAATTAGCAAATCAAGACTTGATTTCAGGAAAAAAAGTTACCGAAGTCGCATTTAGCTATGGATATCAGACAGTTGAAGGTTTTTCAAGAGCTTTTCGAGAGTGGAGTGGATACCTACCTTCAGAGATTAGAAAAATAGGAATTCAAAAATCTTTTCCTAAACTTTCATTTTATATTGAAGTAAGAGGAGGAATTTCAATGGAATTCAAAATTGAAAAAAAAGCGCCATTTCGACTAGTAGGTGTGTCGAAGCGTGTACCAATCCAATTTGAGGGAGAAAATCAAAGAATTGTTGAACTGGCATAATCCATTACCGAAAAACAGCGGGAAGAAATGCATCAATTAGGTGACTTATATCCTCACCAAGTAGTAAATGCTTCTTATCATTTTGATGAGGGAAGATTAGCAGAAACAGGAAGCTTAACCCATATGATTGGTTTTTTAACTAGTAAAGAAAATATTTTTAGTGATTTGGAACAGATAACTGTTCCAGAACATACATGGGCTATTTTTCCTAACCGTGGAAAGTTTCCTGAAGTGTTACAAGAAACAATGGCACTGATTTTCTCTGAATGGTTACCTTCATCAGAATACCAATTAGTAGAGGCACCGGAAATTTCTTTTACTAGTTGGACAAAAGATCAAGAAAATTTGGCTAGTGAAATCTGGTTAGCTGTTACTAAAAAAGAAGGAATAACTGATGAAGGTTAAACTGATTTTAGAAAGTCGATAGATTACAAGGACGAGATAATTGTGTTTTGTTCTACGAGGCTGGGAGGAATTTAACTCCCAGCTTTTTTGTAATTGGTGCTAAACGGATGAAAAAGTACATACAAAAGTTTCTTAAGTTTTCCCGCTACGAGTATTTTTACATTACTTGCGAAAAATAAATTTTTAAATAAAAAAAATATTCTTTTTTGCGTATATAAACTTAAAAAAGGAAAGCGAGGTGGGAAACGATGGAGACAGAATGGCAAAAACGAGAACGAAAATTGAGAAAAAAAGCGGAGATGCTAAGACTGTGCCGACTATTGGATATTGAAGACTGGGATCAAAATCAAGCAATCAGTAGTGAAATCAAAAAAATAGTTAGCGGAGTGACTCGAAAACCAGAAGTTAACAATAAAAATGTCATGAAGACTCAAAAAGAACAAAGAATCAGAGAAATAAAAAAATTAAGCAACGAACTAAGTGTCGCAAGAAGCAATGAGAACAACTAACTAAAATAGTTTACTAGCTACTGTATATATGTACAGGTACGTGTGGCTGTATGCAGTGTAGTATAGAAAAAACATGATTATCTCAATATTAAGAAAGACAAAAATAAAATAAGCCTGACCAACAAGAATTGATGAACAATTCAAGTTGATTAGGCTTATTTTTAATTATATGCTAATTCTTGTCCTAGTGGTTGTTTTGGAATAGAAATTTCAACCATACCTTCAAGTTCAATAACTGTGATATCTTCTTTACGATAGTCTGCGTCATGGAGTTTCTTCAAGAAGTATTTTTGCACTTCTTGAATTTCATTTTGGCGGATATTTCGCTTATGATTCACTAGCAAAATCTCATTGTGTTCAGGTGCTTCAGTATAGACAACTGTGGTATTTCCCATGCTATAAACTTTGACCATATGTGCGTCAGTATTTTCTAATTGATTTAATACAAGGCGTGAATGGCTATTCGTCACGTTTACTAATTTCATGGCGCTCACCTCTCTTCTTTACGCATAAGTACATAAGTAACAGAATTATTTACCTAATTATAATTTTTTTCTCATAAAATGAACAGTAATTTGCATTGTCTTTTAAAAAAAACTAAGGAGAGAAAGAAAAGCCGAACTTTCTATAAAATTTGTAAAACAAATTGAAGAAAGCACGACTTATCTTTTTGATTCACACTGCGAATAGTTGTTAGTTGTCAATTATTCCACAGCTTTAGATTTTGATTCTTTTGCCAAACGTTCAGGTTTTGATGTAATAACGATTCGGTTTTCTTTATCTAGTTTTGCTTTCAAATCATGGATTGTTGGATGATCTAGATAGAATTCCGCAATCCCGTCTTCAATTTGTTCTTGGATTGTTCGACGAAGTGGACGTGCGCCCATTGATGGATCATATCCTAAATCAACTAATTTTTCTTTGACATTTTCAGGTACTTCAATATGAAGTTGTTGAGGTGCCAACATTTCATTCACGTCATTCAACATTAAAGTAACGATGGACATTAAATCTTCTTTTGACAAAGCGCTGAATTCAATGATGCCATCAAAACGGTTCAAGAATTCTGGTGTGAAATAGTTGTTTAATTGATTCAAAACAGAGCGAGTAACGCCTTCTCTCGCTGCACCGAAACCAACATTTGCTTCAACTTTACCTGTACCAGCATTACTTGTCATAATGATGATCGTATCTTTGAAGCTGACTGTCCGACCTTGCGCATCTGTTAAACGACCATCATCCAAAATTTGCAAGAACATGTGCAAGACATCTGGATGTGCCTTTTCAACTTCATCAAGCAAGATTAGGCTATACGGATTACGTCGTACTTTTTCAGTTAATTGACCAGCTTCTTCATAACCAACATAGCCAGGAGGGGAACCAATCAATTTTGACACGCTGTGTTTTTCCATGTATTCAGACATGTCGAAACGAATCATTGAGTCTTCGGAACCAAATAACTCGAAAGCTAATTGTTTAGCAAGTTCTGTTTTCCCGACGCCAGTAGGTCCAACAAATAAGAATGAACCAATTGGGCGATCTTTTTTGCTTAATCCAACGCGGTTACGGCGGATGGCTTTGGCAACGCGTTCCACGGCGTTGTCTTGACCAATTACGTGCGCTTTCAAATCAGTTGCAAGATTTTTAAGCTGTGTTTGTTCTTTTTCTTTCAATTCACCAACAGGAATACCTGTGCGTTGTTCAACAATTTGTTCCATATCTTTTTCTGTGATGACTGGTGTTTCTTCATCGGTGATTTGTTTTTCCTTCATTTTTTGAAGTTTATTGATTTGGTCACGATAATAGGCTGCTTTTTCAAAGTCTTCTTCGTTAGAAGCCTGCGTTTTTTGTGTTTCAGCTTCTTGAAGTTTTTTATCAATCGTTTTTGGATCAACGATTTGGATCGTCAAATTTTTCTTTGAACCAGTTTCATCTAATAAATCAATTGCTTTATCAGGTAAAAAGCGGTCTTGGATGTAACGGTTAGACAGGACAGCTGCAGCTTTGATTGCTTCATCTGTATATTTCACATGATGGTAGTCCTCATAACGTTTTTGTAGACCTTTTAAAATACTAATTGTTTCATCGACAGTTGGCTCATCGACACGGACTGGCTGCATCCGACGTTCAAGAGCAGCATCTTTTTCAATAATTCGGTATTCGTTCAAAGTAGTAGCACCAACCATTTGAAGTTCACCACGAGCTAAAGCTGGTTTTAAGATATTTCCGGCGTCCATGTTTCCATCACCCGCAGCACCTGCACCAACGATTTCATGAACTTCATCAATGAATAAGATTACATTTTCTGCTTGTGTGATTTCTTCAATCAGTTTTTGCATCCGTTCTTCAAACTGACCACGAATCCCAGTTCCTTGAACTAAAGAAACAACATCTAGACGAATGACTTCTTTATCCATCAATTTTTGTGGAACATCGCCATCAACGATTTTTTGTGCCAAACCCTCAACGACTGCTGTTTTACCAACACCAGGTTCACCAATTAAAACAGGATTGTTTTTTGTTCGGCGGTTGAGGATTTCAACCACACGTTTGATTTCTTCATCACGACCGATAACTGGGTCGATATCACCTTGACGAGCTTGTTCAGTGATATTAATGCCATACTCACTAAGCAAACCTTCAGTATTTCCTTGTGGTGGTTGTCCACCGTTAAAGTTATTACCGCCACCGAATTGAGTAGGTGGTGTTTGTTCATAACCATTTCCTTGTTGTTGCATTTGATTAGACATTGAACGGAATAGATCGTCAAGACTACCAAATCCAAATGGATCATTTTGGGCCATATTTGTCAGACCTCCATTTTTTTGATTTTTCATTTTTTGATAACAGCTCTGGCAATAATCTAATTGCGCTCGATGTCCGTTAACTGTTGCGTATAAATGAATCGTTGCTTCATTTTTGCCACAATTTTGACAAAGCATGTGTTGTTCACGTCCTTTCACAAAATGGGTTGCATCTTTATTTTACAACGCATATTTCAAGAGGTAAAAAGAAAACCCTTATCTTTCTTCCATCATTCGTTAGTTGAGAAGGTAAAAAAAGCCTATTGACCATTTCTGACCTTTGAACTTATTATACTAAAAAAAAGAAGAGAATCAACTATTTTAACTCGAATCAATTTTGATTTTAAAATAGCGTAATAAAGGCGCATCTAATAGAAAGAATGTCTTAGACTACATAACAAAGCCTTGTACTTTTTCTTAAGGAAGAGAGAAGAAAAAAACTTGTGTGATTTGTCCAAAAAAGAAGATAAAATAATAGAAGTTTATTGAAAACGGAATCAACGAATGAATGCGAAAGGATAAATCCAATAACGAAAAGAAAAGGAGTTTAAATAAAATACTTTTCATTGAATTTGAATGAAAACTGTTGTATCTGTCGACAAAAAATGGTAATCTTTACAAATGAAAGGGTAAAGCTTTATTAGAAATCTTCTGGATTGCTAAAAAAGAAAACCCTCACATAAAAACAACACTCACTTAAAGGAGACCGATCAATATGGAAAAGAAAGAATTTCACGTAGTAGCAGAAACTGGGATCCACGCACGTCCAGCTACATTATTAGTACAAACAGCAAGCAAATTTAACTCTGATGTAAACTTAGAGTATAAAGGTAAATCAGTAAACTTGAAATCTATCATGGGCGTTATGTCTTTAGGTGTAGGTCAAGGTTCTGACGTTACAATTACAGCTGAAGGTGCTGACGAAGCAGACGCTATGGCAGCTATCGTAGAAACAATGAAGAAAGAAGGCTTATCTGAATAATGGTTGAAATGCTAAAAGGGATTGCCGCTAGTGACGGTGTAGCCGTTGCAAAAGCTTACCTGCTAGTTCAACCGGATTTATCATTCAGTAAGACAACAGTAGAAGATACAGCTGCTGAAGAAACTCGTTTAGATGCTGCATTATTAAAATCTACTGAAGAATTGCAACAAATTCGTGAAAAAGCAGCGCAAAGCTTAGGTGAAGCAGAAGCGCAAGTATTTGATGCTCATTTGATGGTTCTATCAGACCCAGAAATGATTGGTCAAATCAAGCAAAATATTAAAGATAACAGTGTGAATGCTGAATCAGCTCTTAAAGAAGTAACTGATATGTATATTGGCATGTTTGAAGCTATGGATGACAACGCTTATATGCAAGAACGTGCTGCTGACATTCGTGACGTTGCAAAACGTATTTTAGCGCATCTATTAGGTGTGAACTTGCCAAATCCTTCAATGATTAACGAAGAAGTTGTCGTTGTTGCTCATGATTTGACACCAAGTGACACAGCTCAATTAGATCGTACATTTGTTAAAGCTTTTGTGACTGATATTGGCGGACGCACTTCTCACTCTGCAATTATGGCTCGTTCTTTAGAAATTCCAGCAATCGTTGGAACGAAAGAAATCACTGCTAAAGTAAAAGAAGGTCAAATGTTAGCTGTTAATGGTATCGAAGGTGATGTAATCATCGAACCAACAGAAGAACAAAAGGCTGAATTTATTAAAGCAGGAGAATCTTACGCTGCACAAAAAGCAGAATGGGAAAAATTAAAAAATGCTGAAACAGTTACGGCTGATGGCAAGCATTTTGAATTAGCCGCAAATATTGGAACACCAAAAGATTTAGTTGGTGTTCATAACAACGGCGGAGAAGCTGTTGGTCTTTATCGTACAGAATTTTTATACATGGATTCTCCGGACTTCCCTACAGAAGATGACCAATATAAAGCTTACAAAGCTGTCCTAGAAGGTATGGAAGGTAAACCTGTTGTTGTTCGTACAATGGACATCGGTGGGGACAAAGAATTGCCTTACTTACAATTACCACACGAAATGAACCCATTCTTGGGTTACCGTGCACTACGTATCAGCTTGTCTGAACAAGGTGATGACATGTTCCGCACACAAATGCGTGCATTGTTACGTGCCTCTGTTCATGGTAACTTGCGTATCATGTTCCCAATGGTAGCTACTTTGAAAGAATTCCGTGCAGCAAAAGGAATCTTTGAAGATGAAAAACAAAAATTAATTAATGAAGGCGTGGAAGTATCTGATACAATCCAAGTCGGAATTATGATTGAAATTCCTGCCGCAGCTGTCATTGCTGACAAGTTTGCTAAGGAAGTTGACTTCTTCTCAGTAGGTACAAACGACTTGATCCAATATACTATGGCTGCTGACCGTATGAATGAACGTGTTTCATATCTATATCAACCTTACAATCCATCAATCTTACGTCTAATTAAAAACGTGATTGACGCAGCACATGCTGAAGGCAAATGGGCTGGAATGTGTGGAGAAATGGCTGGGGATCAAACAGCTGTGCCTCTATTAGTTGGTATGGGCTTAGATGAGTTCTCAATGAGCGCAACATCTATTCTTAAAACACGTAGCTTGATGAAACGTTTAGATACAACGAAAATGGCTGAACTTGCAGATCGCGCATTGAAAGATTGCGATACAATGGAAGAAGTCGTTGAACTTGTAAATGAATACGTAAAATAAGCTTGACTATTGAGTGTTAGAAATTTTGCTAGCTTTAGCGAGATTTCTAACACTTTTTTTATTTTCTCGTAACATGTTTAGTTTTTTCAATTGAATCGCTTACTTTTTAAGTTGTTGAAAAATAGGGCTTAAGTTTGAGTGACAGTTTCTTGGCTATGTTATACTATATAGGAGAAGGGGGACGTAAGGTGAAAGTATTATTATATTTTGAAAGTGAAAAAATACTTGCAAAATCTGGGATTGGGCGTGCGCTTGATCATCAAAAGCGTGCTTTGTCAGATGTGGGGATTCCTTATACATTAGATACCAACGACGACTATGATATTTTGCACATTAATACTTATGGTATCAATAGTCATAATATGGTTAACAAAGCGCGAAGAGATGGCAAGAAAGTTGTTTATCATGCACATTCGACAGAAGAAGACTTTCGCAATTCGTTTATTGGCTCTAACCAATTATCTCCTGTCGTCAAAAAATATCTAGTGAGTTTGTATCAAAAGGCAGATTATTTGATTACGCCTACACCATATTCTAAAAAGTTATTAGAAAGCTACGGAATCGAAGTACCTATTCGTGCAATTTCCAATGGAATTGATTTAGATAAATACCAACCTGATCTTACGAAAGAACAAAGATTTAGAGAATATTTCAATTTGTCTTCAGATCAAAAAGTAGTGATTTGTGTTGGCTTGTTTTTTGAACGAAAGGGAATCATTGACTTCGTTGAAATTGCTAGAGAAATGCCTGAGTACACATTTGTTTGGTTTGGTCATGTACCGATGTACTCGATTCCTAAAAATATTCGAAAAATCGTTAAAGAAGACCATCCGGAAAATGTCATATTCCCTGGTTACATTCGTGGAGATGTCATTGAGGGTGCTTATTCAGGTGCAGATTTGTTTTTCTTTCCTTCATACGAAGAAACTGAAGGAATCGTTGTTTTAGAGGCGCTAGCAAGTCGACAAAATGTCTTAGTTAGAGATATTCCAGTGTATGAAGGCTGGTTAAAAGATGGCGAAAACTGTTATATGGGACGAACGAATCAAGAATTTATTGAAAAAATCAGACAAATAAC
This sequence comes from Enterococcus sp. C50, assembly GCF_040887505.1. Taxonomy (NCBI): domain Bacteria; kingdom Bacillati; phylum Bacillota; class Bacilli; order Lactobacillales; family Enterococcaceae; genus Enterococcus; species Enterococcus sp. C50. Next base: position 249,877 of record NZ_JBFOFW010000002.1, read on the forward strand.
TGAAAAAGAGGTTCCAAGTTTGGTGCAAGCTGGTTATCAAACAGCCGAAGAACGTAGCATCGAACGAATTGGGCGAGAACTTCAAGGAGTTTATGAAATGGTGTTAGAGGAACAAGAAGCACCTTTAGAGGTAAGAAAAAGTAAATCAATGAAAAGGTAGTTTGGAGGCAAAAAAACATGAAAGTTGGCTTTTTTACCGATACCTATTTTCCGCAAGTTAGCGGGGTTTCTACATCAATCAAGACATTAAAAGATGAACTTGAAAAAAATGGTCATGAAGTCTATATTTTCACTACAACAGATCCGAATGCGGATAAATTAGAAAAAGATGTTATTAGGATGCCAAGTGTTCCGTTTGTTTCTTTCAAAGATCGGCGAATCGTTGTAAGAGGCATGTGGTATGCTTATTTAGTTGCCAAAGAGCTGGAGCTAGATTTGATTCATACACATACCGAATTTGGAGCGGGGATTCTGGGGAAAATGGTAGCCAAGAAATTGAAAATTCCAGTTATTCATACTTACCATACAATGTATGAGGATTATCTTCATTATATTGCAAATGGTAAGGTGATCAGACAGTCACACGTCAAATATTTTTCGCGTATTTTTGCTAACCATACGACAGGAGTGGTTTGTCCAAGTGAACGAGTGATTGACACGTTACGTGGGTATGGTGTAGTTGCACCGTTGCGAGTGATTCCAACGGGGATTGATATCGAGAAGTTTAAGCGATCAGATATTACTACTCAGGAAATCAGCGCCTTACGTACGTCATTAGGAATGACTGATGACCAATTGATGGTGCTTTCGCTTAGTCGGCTCTCTTATGAGAAAAACATTCAAGCAATTATTCAAGGTTTTCCAGAAGTCATTGCATCTTATCCAAATGCGCGCTTAGTGATTGTTGGAAAAGGACCTTATATGGAAGAATTACAAGAGTTAATAGAAGAATTAGACTTACAAGAAGTCGTTCAGTTTACTGGTGAAGTTGATAACAATGCAGTTGCTCTGTATTATAAAGCAGCAGATTATTTTGTCAGCGCGTCCACTTCCGAAACACAAGGGTTAACATATACAGAAGCTATGGCTGCTGGTACACCGTGTGTGGTTGAAGGTAACGCTTATTTAAATCGCCTATTTGATCACGCATCATTAGGAAAAACATTTGAAACAGACCAAGATTTTGCACAAGCACTTATTCAATATATAACAGATGAGATTCCTCGTGATGAAGCAGTTTTAGCTGCGAAGCTTTATGAAATTTCGTCTACTCATTTTGGTGAAGCAATGATTGAATTTTATCAAGACATGATTGTTTATCATGAAGAGGAAACGCGCAGAAAAGAAGAAGAAGCTTCCATCGAGCGAATTAAAATTAAATTAAATTCATTTAAACGATAAATAAAGCAATTTATTCTTAAAAAACCTTGATTCTAGCGTATACTAGAGTCAAGGTTTTTTTTAGGAGGTTGAAAGATGAAACTCGGATTTATTGGAACAGGAGTAATGGGTAGCTCAATTGTTGAACACTTATTACGAGCAGGATACGAAGTGGTCGTTTATAATCGAACAAAAGCAAAAGCAGATCCTTTAGTTGCTAAGGGAGCTGTTTGGGCAGAGACACCACAACTAGTTGCTAGACAAAGCGAAGTGATTTTTACAATGGTTGGATACCCAACAGACGTTGAAGAAATCTATTATGGGCAAAATGGGATTTTTTCAGCAGATGTTTCGGGGAAAATTGTAGTTGACTTAACAACCAGTACGCCAACTTTGGCAGAAAAAATTGCTCAGACAGCTTCTGAAAAGGGAGCAGCTGCGTTGGATGCGCCAGTTTCTGGTGGCGACTTAGGAGCAAAGAACGCGACATTAACCATTATGGTTGGTGGACAATCAGATGTCTACGAAAAAGTTTTACCAATTTTTAGAGAGTTTGGCTCAACTTTTACATTACATGGTGATGCAGGAAAAGGTCAGCATACAAAAATGGCCAACCAAATCATGATTGCTGGTACAATGACAGGGATGACCGAAATGTTAGCTTACGCACAAAAAAATCAACTTGATTTGAAAAAGGTGATTGAAACTCTTTCTGGTGGTAGTGCAGCAAACTGGTCTTTGAGCAATTATGCGCCACGTATTTTACGCGAAGACTACTCTCCCGGATTTTTTGTTAAACATTTTATCAAAGATTTAAAAATTGCTTTAGATGAAGCTGAAAACCAATCACTTGAACTACCAGCTACAAAACAAGCACTTATCTTGTACGAACAGTTGACTGGTAAAGGGTTTGAAAATGATGGGACACAAGCGTTGATTAAACTTTGGTGGCCGAATGGAAATGTTCCAGAAAAAAAATCATAAAAAACTGGTTTTTTTCGCGAAAATCAATGCAAGACAGCCATGACTTTGATACAATATAACAGAAATAAGAAAAGGAGGACCTCCTATGACACATTCACAATTAGTCGCAATTATTAAACGACTGGAGGCTATGGTCGAATCAGCAGACAACGAGTTGCAAGTTCGTCGCTTTGAAAAAGAAGGCGTTGAAAAATGTACAGTAACTTATGATAAAGCAACTACTACATTTGAATTAACTGAAACAGATACACACCAACAATACGAGTTTGATAATATTGATATCGTTGCGATGGAAATCTACGACTTAATCCAATAAGTTTTGCTCATTTAGCGTAAGCTTGTAAACAACATAAAAAGACCGAGATGATTATTCGTCTTGGTCTTTTTATGTTGTTCTGTTTGAGTGGCTATTAAGAGACGCTCGTAGGTTATTTATTGTGACTGTTCTTTGCTAAGCTTGCGTTGATAGCTGAGTAAAATTTGAACAGGATCAACTTCAGCTTTTGTTAGCTGTTGTTTTTTTGCTAAAGTATCATTTCCAACAGCAAAATGAAAATTAGGTGGGGTGTTACCAGCTATTTTAGTTGTCGCTACTAATTGACCGTAGCAAATCAAATAATATTTTGTCAATTCTTGATCTGCTGCAACGGGTAAAGACAAAATGAGACGAGGTGTTTGCAAAAAGGTCTTTTGGTTTTGGATTTGCTGGATGAAGTAAGTCATTAACTCAATTTCACTTTGAATACTACTTGCACGTTCGAAATTGAGAAGTTCAATAAAGTGTTCTTGTCGTTGTTTAAGATAAGTTAAAACTTTTTTATTTCGACCTTTTAAAAGACCTTCAATTTCTTTTTTCTTTTGTTGAAAGGACAACTGAGCGATTGTTGGAAGTTGTGTTCGCAAAGCTAATAAACTAATTTCTTTCAGCCAAGGCATTTGGTAAGTCTCTTCTAAAATACGTAAGATAGTAGGTATTTTTTTGTAGGAACGAAAAGGACCGAAGCTTTGAGCAGTCGGCTCATCTGACAGGATAAAACCAGTATCAGTTAATTGAAGATAATTGTAATTGGTAAAATAGTTCATCTGTCGATTATAGAATGGATGATAGTGTTGAATCAATTCACATTCTAAAAGCAATGCATCTAATTCGGTATCTACCACCACAAAATCAAAATCGACAATTGTATGTACCATTCGTAGCACTTTAGTTGAATGTTGTTTGTTTTGCTGAAAGTAACTACTCACACGATTTTTTAATTGCTTGGCTTTACCAACATAAATCACTGAGCCATGTTTATCTTTCATTAAATAAACCCCGGGAAGAAGAGGCAAATGTTTCACTTTTTCTTTAAGCATAATTACTCCTTTTATCTTTCAATCAAAAAAACTATATCAAATTTGAAAAAAACAAACAAGAAAACTTGTTTTTTTAGAAAACTACTGGACAAAAAAGCTTTGATAATCAAAATATTTTTTTGAAATGAATTTTTAATCTATCTTTGTTAAATATTTGTTTTATCAGCATTTATAAATGAATTTTTTCTTAAAATAAACTGAGAATCGAAAAAAGTTGTTGATTATGGTTGATTTTTGAAAAAAGTTAAGATATAGTTTGAACATCAAAAGATTTGATAATCAAACTAATTAGTGGATGGTGGAACATGGAACCAGATTTGAAAACAGTTAATGATTATCTCGTAAGTGTGTTCAATGATATTTTGACGATCGAAGAGTCTGAGTTGAAAAAATCACAATTCAACGATCTATCAATTACTGAGATGCATACGATCGAGGCAATCGGGATGTATAAGAAAAAAACAACTTCAGAAGTAGCAAAGGAGTTATCGATCACTGTTGGGACCTTGACCACTGCCATCAACAAATTAGTGAAAAAAGGGTATGTTGAGCGTATTCGCAGTGAAGATGATCGGCGTGTGGTGAAACTGGGCTTGACGAAAAAAGGAAAGCTATTGTATCGCGTACATCAACATTTTCATCGAGAAATGGTCAAAAACATTCTGGATGGAATGGGCGACCAAGAACAACATGCTTTGCTAAATGCACTGAAAAACTTGCATGATTTCTTGCGAGAGTATAAGTGAGGAACGTTAATGGAACAATTTGGAACAATTACGGCAACTGCAAGTGTACTTCCTGAAAGAATCGTGACTAACGATGAGCTTTCACAAATGATGGAAACATCAGATGAATGGATTCGTTCACGAACTGGGATTAGAGAAAGACGTTGTGTAACGAATCAAACAACATCAGATCTTTGTTTCCTAGTTGCGCAAAAATTACTAGAAAAGCAAAAAATCCAACCCGAAGAACTGGATTTCATCGTAGTTGCTACGATTTCTCCGGATTATGCAATGCCGTCAGTGGCTGCGCAAGTCCAAGGTCGATTGGGCGCAACCAAAGCAATTGCTTTTGATTTGAGTGCTGCTTGTACTGGTTTTGTGTATGCACTAAGTATTGCTGAAAAACTGATTCGCTGTGGCTCGAAAAAAGGGCTTGTCATTGGTGGAGAAACGTTGTCTAAGTTACTTGACTGGACAGACCGCTCTACAGCTGTTTTATTCGGTGATGGAGCAGGTGGTGTGTTATTAGAAGCTGGCGCAACACAAAAATTATTAGTGGAGCATTTAGCAACGGATGGTACACGAGGTTCTTCGTTAACAGCAGGATATCATGAAAATAAAAGTCCATTTTATTCTGAAAAGTCAGAAGGTTCTTACTATTTGCAAATGGTTGGACGTGATATTTTTGACTTTGCAGTCCGAGATGTCGCGAAAAATCTAAAAGAAATAACGCAAGAAAATTCAGTTGATTATCTACTTTTGCATCAAGCAAATCAACGAATTATTGAAAAAATTGCTCGGAAGGTCAAAATTCCACAAGAGCAGTTTCTAGCAAACATGGATAAATATGGTAATACTTCTGCTGCAAGTATTCCTATTTTATTAGACGAGGCGGTTTCCGCTGGAACGCTTCAATTAGGCAGTAATCAAAAAGTGGTATTTACAGGTTATGGCGGAGGTTTAACATGGGGAAGTATCCTCATGGAGCTATAAACTGATAAATGATAAAAATAAAACTATAAAATTGTAAACAATATCGGAGGAATATATCGTATGGTATTCGAAAAAATTCAAGAAATTATTGCAGAAGAATTAGGTAAAGAAACAGAAGAAATTAAATTAACAACAGATATTCAAGAAGATTTAGAAGCTGATAGCTTGGACTTATTCCAAATCATCAACGAAATCGAAGATGAATTCGATGTGAAAATTGAAACAGAAGATGGCATTAAAACTGTACAAGATTTAGTTACTTACGTTGAAAAACAAACTGCATAATCATGTAATAAGGTTGGGGGCTGGGACATTTCCGATGTGAAATGTCTTAGCCTTTTTGAATAAATGGATACTTAGTCGTCTATCCTAAACTATTGGAGAATATAATGAAAACAGCATTTTTATTTAGTGGGCAAGGCGCTCAATACCAAGGCATGGGTCAAGATTTATACCATGAACCCGTAGTAAAACAAACATTTGATGAAGCAAGCCAAATTCTTGGTTATGACATGGCAGAATTGTGTTTTACTGAAAATCAGCAACTAGATCAGACCACTTACACACAACCGGCGATTTTAACGGTAAGTGTTGCCTATCATCGCTTATTACAAGAACAAGGAATTACTCCGGACGCAGCATTAGGGCTTAGCTTAGGAGAATATTCAGCATTGGTTGCGAGCGAAGCGCTATCGTTTGAAGAAGCAGTAGCATTAGTGGCTAAACGCGGTGCTTATATGACTGAGGCTGCGCCAACCGGAAGTGGCAAAATGGTCGCTGTGATGAATACGCCGATTGAATTGATTGAAGCTTGTTGTCAGAAAGCAAGTCAGTTTGGCATTGTTTCACCTGCAAATTACAATACACCACAGCAAATCGTTATTGGTGGGGAAGTGACAGCTGTTGATGCGGCGATGACTTTGTTACAAGAACAAGGCGCCAAACGAATGATTCCATTAAATGTTAGTGGACCATTTCATACAGCCATCCTAGCGCCAGCAGCGCAAAAGCTAGCGAAGGAATTAAAAACAATCTCATTTAACGAACCAAGGATCCCAGTGATTAGCAATACAACCACTGAGGTTATGACAAAAGAAGCAATTCCAAACTTATTAGAGCGTCAAGTGATGTCTCCTGTTCGTTTTTATGAAAGTATTGAAAAATTAAAATCATTGGGAATTGACCAAATGATTGAAGTCGGACCAGGGAAAGTCTTGAGTGGTTTCATGAAAAAAATCGATAAAACGATTCCTGTTTACCGTGTTGAGAATCAACAAACATTTGAAGAAACTTATCAACGATTATCGGGGAGGTAATTATGGACGTTAGAGGAAAAAACGTTTTTGTCACAGGAAGTACGAGAGGTATCGGGGAAGCAATTGCAATTGCGTTTGCTAAAGCGGGTGCCAATGTTGTCTTAAATGGTCGCAGCGCGATTTCTTCAGAAAAATTGGCTGAAATTTCAGCTTTAGGTGTTACCTGCATTGGGGTATCTGGTGATATCGCAGATTTTACTAAAGCAGGTGAAATGATCAAGGAAGCGCAAGAGCAGCTAGGTTCTGTTGATATTTTAGTCAATAACGCTGGAATCACAAATGACAAATTATTACTTCGGATGGACGCTGAAGACTTCAAAAAATGTTTGGATATCAATTTGACTGGTACATTCAACATGACCCAACATGTTCTAAAACAAATGATGAAAAAACGTGAAGGTGCAATCATCAATTTGGCAAGTGTTTCTGGTTTAATCGGGAATGTCGGACAAGCAAACTATGCAGCCAGTAAAGCCGGAGTTGTTGGCTTAACCAAATCAGTTGCCAGAGAAGTAGCGACGCGTGGAATTACATGTAACGCCATTGCGCCGGGCTTTATTGCAACAGACATGACGGATGTTCTATCAGAAAAAGTAAAAGAACAAGTCACAAAACAAATTCCATTGCAGCGCTTTGGTAACGTGGAAGATATTGCCAAGACTGCAGTTTTCTTAGCAGAAAATGCGTACATCACAGGTCAAGTGATCAATGTTGATGGCGGTTTGGTCATGCACGGATAATAGAAAGGAAGATGATTGATGAATCGAGTAGTAATTACAGGCTATGGTGTTACTTCGCCAATCGGAAACGATGGAGATAGCTTTTTAGATAGTTTAAAAAACGGAACGAACGGAATTGCACCAATTACGAAATTTGATGCAACTGAAACAGGGATTACGCTAGCTGGTGAAGTAAAAGATTTCCCTTATGATAAATATTTTATTAAAAAAGATAGCAAACGTATGGATATGTTTTCAATTTATGGAATCTATGCTGCTCTTGAAGCAATTGAAATGAGTGGATTAGAAAAAGAAAAAATTGATCAAGATCGTTTCGGTGTTATCGTTGGTTCAGGAATTGGTGGTTTACCAACAATTGAAAATCAAGTAATTCGCTTGCATGAAAAAGGCGCTAAACGAGTATCACCAATGTTTGTTCCTATGTCGATTGCCAACATGGCTGCTGGGAATATTGCTTTACGAGTAGGTGCTAAAGGCATTTGTACATCAATCGTTACAGCTTGTGCTAGTGGAACGAACTCCATTGGTGAAGCTTACCGTAACATTAAACATGGTTATTCAGATGTTATCCTAGCTGGCGGAACAGAAGCAACGATTTGTGAAATGGGAATCGCAGGTTTTGCTGCGTTGACAGCTTTATCAACTGCTACAGATCCAGACCGTGGTTCTATTCCATTCGATGAAGAACGTAATGGTTTTGTTATGGGAGAAGGCGCTGGAATCTTAGTGATCGAGTCCTTAGAACATGCAAAAGCACGCGGTGCGAAAATCTATGGTGAAATCGTAGGTTATGGATCAAATTGTGATGCATATCATATGACAGCACCAACGCCAGACGGATCAGGGGCTTCAAAAGCAATGAAATTGGCGATGGACGAAGCAGGCATCCAACCAGAAGAAGTGGGCTATATCAATGCGCATGGAACAAGCACACCTGCAAATGACCAAGCAGAAGCAAAAGCAATTCAGCTAGCACTTGGTGAAAACTTCCGAGACACTTATGTTAGCAGTACAAAATCAATGACAGGACATTTACTAGGTGCTGCTGGGGGAATCGAGGCTTTAGCAACATTATTAGCGTTAGAGCACCAATTTGTACCACCAACTATCAACGTAGTAAATCAAGATCCAGAAATTGATTTAACAGTCGTAAAAAATGAGAGCAAACCTGCTGAACTTACTTATGCCATGAGTAACTCACTAGGCTTTGGCGGACACAATGCGGTCCTTTGCATGAAACGCTGGGAGGAATAAGCTTGAACATCAGTGAAATTAAAGAACTAGTAACGCAATTCGATCAATCTTCTTTGACTGAATTTGATTTACGTGAAGGTCAATTTGAACTTTATATGAATAAAAACAATACCAGTCGTGGAGCAGTAACAGCACCTCAAACGATGGAAGCACCTGCAGTTCAACCTGTATCAGCGAAACCAGAAATCAAAGCAGATGAACCTGTTAAAGAACAGACTGTAGTAGCAGACACAAAGCAAGAAATTGAAGGCATTGAAGTAAAATCACCAATTGTTGGTGTTGTGTACTTGCAACCTTCACCGGATAAACCAGCTTACAAAAAAGTTGGTGACCAAGTAGCAAAAGGTGAAATCATCTGCATTATTGAAGCAATGAAGCTAATGAATGAGATCACCAGTGACTTTGACGGAGAAATTGTTGAAATTCTGGTTGAAAATGAAGAAGTTGTTGAATTTGGTCAACCACTCGTTAAAATTCAGCCAAAATAAGAAAGAGGTAGAAGATGAATATTCAAGAAATCAAAGAAATCATTCCACATCGTTACCCAATGCTGCTGATTGATCGAGTGGAAGAAATGGTTGCAGGCGAAAGTGTTATCGCTAAGAAAAATGTCACAATCAATGAACCCTTTTTTCAAGGTCATTTTCCAGAAGAACCGGTTATGCCCGGTGTGCTGATTGTTGAAGCAATGGCACAAGCTGGAGCCGTTGCCTTATTGTCTTTAGAACAATTTAAAGGAAAGACAGCTTATTTTGGCGGATTGGATAAAGCAAAATTCCGTCGCAAAGTGACACCAGGAGATACTTTGTATTTGGAAGTTGAAATTATCAAAGTAAAATCTTCCGCTGGAATCGGGAAGGGTGTCGCAAAAGTGGATGGCAAAAAAGTTGCCGAAGCTGAATTAACCTTTATGATTGGATAGGTGAAATATGTTTTCAAAAGTTTTGATAGCTAACCGCGGTGAAATTGCCGTGCGGATTATTCGTGCCTGTCGTGAATTAGGTATTCAAACAGTTGCTGTATATTCAGAAGCAGATGCTGATGCATTGCATACTCAATTAGCAGATGAAGCGATCTGTATTGGACCAGCTAAAGCTGTTGATTCTTATTTGAATGTGCAACAAGTTTTAAGTGCGGCAATTGTTACCAAGGCAGAAGCGATTCACCCAGGTTTTGGTTTTTTATCTGAAAATAGTCGTTTTGCATCAATGTGTGAAGAATGCAATATTGTTTTTATTGGACCTAAAAGTGAAACCATTGATGCGATGGGGAATAAAATCAATGCCCGCCGCTTGATGCAAGAAGCCAAAGTTCCGGTAATTCCGGGAAGTGAAGGTGTACTTTCGACTGTGGAAGAAGCTTTGTCAGTTGCGGATAAGATTGGCTACCCAGTTATGTTAAAAGCTGCTGCGGGTGGTGGTGGTAAAGGAATTCGAAAAGTAATGACCAAAGAAGAACTACCACAACACTTTGCTTCAGCGCAACAAGAAGCTGCTGCAGCGTTTGGAAATGACGAAATGTATTTGGAGAAAATTATTTATCCAGCAAGACATATTGAAGTTCAAATATTGGGCGATCATTATGGAAATGTCATTCATTTAGGTGAGCGTGATTGTTCGTTGCAAAGAAATAATCAAAAAGTTCTTGAAGAATCACCATCGGTTGTGATTTCTGCTGCAAAACGTGCAGATTTAGGCGCTGCGGCTGTTCGTGCAGCGAAAGCTGTAAATTACGAGAATGCTGGAACCATTGAATTTCTAATGGATGAATCTGGTGCCTTTTACTTTATGGAAATGAATACGCGAATTCAAGTGGAACATCCTGTAACAGAAATGGTAACAGGTGTTGACTTAGTGAAAAAACAAATTGAAATTGCAGCGGGTGAACCATTGGGCTTAGAACAAAATGACATCAAGTTTCAAGGCCATGCGATTGAATGTCGAATCAATGCAGAAAACCCAGCTTTTCATTTTGCTCCATCACCCGGAACCATTGAAAACTTATTACTTCCCGCTGGGGGCATGGGTTTACGTGTTGATAGCGCAGTTTATTCAGGCTATAAAATACCGCCATATTATGATTCAATGATTGCCAAAGTCATCGTTCATGGTGATACGCGTTTTGAAGCGTTGATGAAAATGCAACGTGCCTTGAGCGAAATCGTGACAGATGGTGTTGTGACAAATGCCGAATTTCAAATGGACTTGATTAGTCACCCAGCAGTGATTGCTGGTGATTATACAACGGCATTTTTACAAGAAGAATTTTTACCAAATTGGACACCTGAAACGGAGATTGGAGGCGAGTAGATGGCTCTGTTTAAAAAGAAAAAATATATTCGCATTAACCCAAATCGAGGAGCTCAACCTACAAGTCCACCAACTGTTCCTGACAATATGTGGGCAAAATGTCCGAATTGTAAACATATCATTTATACGAAAGATATTGGTGAAGAACGCGTTTGTCCTAATTGTGGTTACACGTTTCGTATCAGTGCTTGGCAACGATTAGCGTTAACGATTGATGAAAAAAGTTTTGAAGAGTGGGATACCGAATTAACGACAGAAGATCCTTTGAATTTCCCAGGGTACCAAGAAAAAATTGAAGTGATGCAAGAAAAAACTGGTTTGCATGAAGCAGTTTTGACTGGTAAAGCAACGATCAATGATATTCCTTTAGCGATTGGTGTTATGGATTCAAATTTTATTATGGGAAGCATGGGGACGATTGTTGGTGAAAAAATAACTAGATTATTTGAACGAGCATTAACTGCTAAATTACCTGTGGTCTTGTTCACTGCCTCTGGTGGTGCCAGAATGCAAGAAGGCATTTTTTCTTTAATGCAAATGGCGAAAATTTCCGCGGCGGTGAAACGTCACAGCAACGCAGGGCTTTTTTACTTAACCGTTTTGACTGACCCTACAACTGGTGGTGTAACCGCCAGTTTTGCGATGGAAGGTGACGTGATTTTAGCTGAGCCGCAAAGTTTGATTGGTTTTGCTGGACGTCGGGTAATCGAACAAACGATTAAGCAAGAATTACCAGAAGACTTTCAAAAGGCAGAATTTTTGTTAGCTCATGGTTTTGTTGATCAGATTGTTCCGCGAACAGAATTGAAGAAAACGATTCATCATTTGCTCGAATTGCATACACAGAAAGGTTGGTTGGATCATGAATAAAACTGCTCATGAGGTTGTTCAACTGGCTAGAGCAAAAGAACGTTGGACGAGTTTAGATTTTTTTGAAGAAATTTTTGATGGGTTTCAGGAGTTTCATGGGGATCGTTTATTTGGTGACGACGAAGCAATCGTTGGTGGTGTTGCTAGCTTAGCTGGTAAACCAGTCACGGTGATTGGAATCCAAAAAGGTCGAGATCTACAGGAAAATATCCAACGAAACTTTGGTTCACCGCATCCGGAAGGGTATCGTAAAGCATTACGATTGATGAAACAGGCAGAAAAATTTAAACGCCCAGTCATCACGTTGATCAATACTGCTGGGGCTTATTGTGGTGTGGGAGCGGAAGAACGCGGCGAAGGAGAAGCAATTGCTAAGAATCTTTTAGAAATGTCTGATCTAAACGTACCAATTTTAGCAATCATCATTGGCGAAGGCGGCAGCGGTGGTGCACTTGCACTTGGCGTTGCAGATGAAGTTTGGATGCTTGAACAAACAATTTATGCGATTCTTTCGCCAGAAGGTTTTGCATCTATTTTATGGAAAGATGGTAGCCGAGCGGCGGAAGCGGCGGAGCTGATGAAAATTACCGCGCCTGAATTACATGAGCTAGGGATTGTGGACAAGGTGATTCCAGAAACTTTTAATGGGGAACCAATTCCCTGGGCTAAAATAGCATACATGATGAAAAAATCAATGATTGAAAAATTAACTGAATTATCGCAAACGGATGTAACATCTTTACTTGAAAAGCGTTATGAAAGATTCCGTAAGTATTAAGCGATTTGATGATGAGAGGTCGGGATAAATCCCGACCTTTTTTTGTATTGAAAAAACAAAACAGCTTGCGTCTCTTTCGTTCGATTGGATTTTACAACGGCTTGGAATCGTTTGATATGTGGGTGAATGGGGATGATTTTTTAGTTGGAAAAGAAGAAAAACACACAATAAATGAAATTTGCGCATATTTTTTCAAAAAACACTCTTGAAATGAATAAAAAATCTGATATTATGTATAATAACTCATTAAGTTTATGTTGGGTGTATAAATATTAGAGGAGAGTAACGATGAAGAAAATAATTTGGCTTACGATGGTTTCAATGGTGGTTCTTTTAGGGGCGTGTAGCTCTGGTGGAAAAGAAACAAGTAACGATTCAAAAAAACAGGGGATTCAAAGCATCCAGGATTCTGGAAAATTAGTAGTGGGAACTTCTGCAGATTTTGCTCCGTTTGAATTTCATACGATGATTGATGGGAAAGACCAGATTGTTGGCGTGGATATTGATTTGGCGAATGAAATTGCAAAAGAACTAGGTGTCAAAGTCGAAGTGATGGATATGGAATTCAACGCAGTGTTAGCAGCCTTACAACAAGGAAAAGTTAATTTAGCAATTTCTGGTATTTCGGCAACAGAAGAGCGTCAACAAACATTTGATTTCTCAGATAATTATTTTGCTCCACCACAAAAAATGGTCATCAACAAAGAAAACGCAAATGAATTAACCAGTCTCAAAAGTTTTGCAAAGAAAAAAGTAGGAGCGCAAAAAGGATCAGTTCAAGAAGACGTTGTGAAAGAACAAGTTCCAGATGCACAATTAGTTTCTATAGCTAAAGTACCTAATTTGATTATTGAGTTAAAGCAAGGATCAATTGATGGATTAGTTTTAGAAGAAACCGTTGCAAACTCTTATATTGAAAATAATCCAGAGTTAATGTTAGCAGATGTTGACTTAGTCTCAAGCGATGAAGAAGCCTACGCAATTGCGTTACCAAAAGGCGAAGAAGATTTACAAAAGAAAGTCAATCAAGTCATCAAAGAATTACAAAGCTCAGGAAAAATGGATGAATTCATCAAAAAAAATACAGAGCTAGCTAAAAAAGCAGAAGAATAAAGGAGTTTGATTACGTGAATTTTTCATTTCTATCGGTATACTATCCCTATTTCCTGTCGGGTGCATTAATTACATTAATTATTTCCGTTATCACGATTGTTTTTGGAACAATAATTGGCGTCATTATGGCACTGTTGAAACTTTCAAAAATTCGACCATTACGGTGGTTTGCCAATGCTTATATTGAAGTCTTACGTGGGACACCGATGCTAATCCAAATTTTGATCGGTTTTGGCTTGTTACAAGGCGTGGTTCATGCGCCTACATTAACTCTGGGTGTATTAGATGTTGACTTTAGCCGGCTGATACCGGGGATGATTGTTTTATCAATGAATTCAGGTGCCTATGTCGCTGAAATCGTCCGTGGTGGAATCATGGCTGTCAATTTTGGTCAAGAAGAGGCGGCTAGCTCGTTGGGACTCAGACCAATGCAGACGATGCGATATGTGATTTTACCGCAAGCATTAAGAAATATCTTACCTCCAATGGGTAATGAATTTATCACGTTGATCAAGGATTCTTCCCTACTTTCAACGATTGGGATCTATGAGTTATTAAATAGTGCACAAATCGTTATCTCGAATTCGTATCTCCCTTTAGAGCCCCTCTATGTAGCTGCAATTATTTATTTTGTTCTAACATTTTTGATGTCGAGATTGCTACATGTTTGGGAAATAAAATTAGGTAAAGGATACCGATGAAAGGAAGGCTGTCAATGGAAGCACTTATTCAAGTGAATCACTTAACCAAAACGTTTGGACAAAAAGAAATTTTAAAAGGCATCACATTAGAGATTACTCAAGGAGAGGTCATGGTAGTGATTGGCCCGTCTGGCTCTGGGAAAAGTACATTTTTACGTTGCTTGAATTTGCTAGAAGAGCCGACCAGTGGGACGATCCTATTTGATGGTCAAGAAATCACCAACAAAAAAACAGATATTTATGAAATGAGAGAACAAATGGGCATGGTTTTTCAACAGTTCAATTTATTTCCAAATCTAACTGTTTTAGAAAATATTTTGTTGGCACCGACGAAAGTAAAAAAGATCAGTCGCGCAGAAGCAGAAGAAAAAGCGTTAGTATTACTTGATAAAGTTGGCTTGGTAACAAAAGCAGATGAATATCCTCAATCATTGTCAGGTGGACAACAACAAAGAATCGCAATTGCTAGAGCTCTTGCAATGGAACCCAAAGTCATGTTATTTGATGAACCAACGTCTGCGTTAGATCCAGAAATGGTCGGAGAAGTTCTATCTGTTATGCAGGAGTTAGCAAAAGAAGGTATGACAATGGTAATTGTGACCCATGAAATGGGTTTTGCGCGAGAAGTTGGTGATCGTGTTTTATTCATGGATGATGGAAAGATAATTGAAGAGGGAGCGCCAAAAGAACTTTTTGAAGAAACGAAGAAAGAACGAACACGACAGTTTCTGGAAAAAGTTTTATAAAAGAAAAACGATTGCCAAAGTGGTGATCGTTTTTCTTTTTGCAAAAGAGCAAGACAAAAGAAAGTAAATAAACAATTGTGAACGGATACAAAAATGTGTGGGATGGATTGAATGGTAAAGGTAGTTTTTTTTTAGATTATGCAGTATAATTAGGGGCTGAGGAGTACCTGGTGTGCTCCTTCATTTTTTGCAAATGAGGAGACAAGATGTTTTCAAATTATAAACCAACATGGATGGTAGAAGCCATCTATCAAATTACCCCTGCACAGTTGAAAAATTTAGGCATCAAAGCCGTGTTAACTGATTTGGATAACACTTTGATTGCTTGGAATAACCCAGATGGAACAGAAGAATTGTTAAATTGGATTTTAGAAATGAAAAATGCTGGTATTCCTGTTGTAGTTGTTTCGAATAATAACTCGAAGAGAATTGAGCGAGCAATCGAAAAATTTGATTTACTTTATATTGCTCGTGCGATGAAACCATTTGCTGTGGGAATCAATCAAGCAAAGAAAAAGTTGAACCTTGCTGATGAAGAACTTGTAATGATTGGCGATCAAATCATGACGGATATTCGTGGTGCAAATCGCGCAGGAATCCGAAGTATTTTGGTGAAACCAATTATTGAGACGGATAGCTGGAAAACACAAATTAATCGTTTTTTTGAAAAAAGAATCATGGCCCATTTATTAGTAAATAATCCTGATATGGGCTGGCGAGGTGGAATTGAATGAGTGAAGAATTACACTGTATCGGGTGCGGCTCGATTATTCAAACAGATAGACCAGGAGAACTAGGGTATACACCGCAATCTGCCTTAGAAAAAGGTTTAGAATCAGGTGAGGTCTATTGCCAACGCTGTTTCAGACTACGTCATTACAATGAGATCCAAGATGTTTCTTTAACAGATGATGATTTTTTACGTTTGTTAAATGAATTAGGTCAAAAAGACGCGTTGATTGTTAATGTTGTCGATATCTTTGATTTCAACGGTTCATTGATTCCGGGACTACATCGTTTTGTCGGTGATAATCCGGTATTATTAGTAGGTAATAAAGTCGATATCTTACCGAAATCACTGAAGAAACCTAAAATGATCCAATGGATGACTGAACGTGCGCATGAAGCAGGGCTAAGACCTGTCGAAGTGTTATTAACAAGTGCTAAAAAAGCACATGAAATGGAAGATCTACTAGCTAAAATCGAAGAATATCGCGAAGGTAGAGATGTCTATGTCGTTGGTGTAACGAATGTCGGTAAATCAACATTGATTAACCAGATCATTAAGAATACTGCGGGTGTTCAAGATGTGATTACTACCTCACAATTTCCCGGAACGACTTTAGATAAAATTGAAATTCCTTTAGATGATGGTCAAGCTTTAATTGACACACCGGGAATTATTCATCGTCATCAAATGGCACATTACTTAGGTAAAAAAGATTTGCGGATCATTGCACCAACAAAAGAAATCAAACCAAAAGTTTATCAATTGAATGACGGTCAAACGCTTTTCTTAGGCGGATTGGCTCGCTTTGATTTTGTAAGTGGTGAACGTGGCTCATTTATTGCTTATGTTTCAAATGATGTGAATATCCATCGAACAAAACTCGAAAAAGCAGATGAATTTTACGCAAAACATGTGGGTGGACTTTTACAGCCACCACGTCCTGACGAGGTAGAAGAGTTCCCTGAATTAGTTCGCTTTGAATTTTCAGTGAAAGAAAAAACAGATATTGTTTTTGCCGGTCTTGGATGGATCACTGTATCACAGCCAGCAGTTGTTGCTGGGTGGGCGCCTAAGGGTGTTGATGTAATCAAGCGTAAAGCTTTAATTTAAGGAAGAAGGACGAAAATGGAATTAAGAGGAAAACAAAAACGTTTTTTACGTAGTCAAGCACATCACCTACAACCTATTTTTCAAATTGGAAAAGGTGGAATCAACTCAGCAATGCTTGTTCAAATCAATGAAGCATTAGAAAAACGTGAGTTGATCAAAGTTACTTTGCTACAAAATACAGATGAAATCGCGGAAGATGTTGCACGAATTTTAGAAGAAGAAGTTCAATGTGAGATTGTTCAAATCATTGGACGTGTATTGGTATTATATAAACCATCAAGTAAAGAAAAATACCAACGCATTTCACGAGAAGTAAAAGCAATCTAAGGAGTGGTCATTAATGAGTACGCAGGCTAATCTATTTGTTCGTTCACAAGTTTTTCCGAAAGAAATGCCACAAGTTTTTGAAAAAAAACGACAAGTTGGAATCTTGGGAGGAACATTTAACCCTGTCCATCTGGCACATCTGGTTATGGCTGAACAAGTTGGACAAAATTTAGGACTGGATCGCGTATTTTTAATGCCATCCTATGAACCACCACATATTGATGAGAAAAAAACGATTCCGGCAGCGCATCGTTTGAATATGCTCGAGCTTGCAATCGAAGACAATCCATTTTTGGCAATTGAAACAGTTGAATTGAGCCGTGGTGGGAAAAGTTATACTTATGACACGATGAAAGCCTTGACGCAGAACAATCCAGATACAGATTATTATTTCATCATCGGCGGTGACATGGTTGAGTATCTTCCAAAATGGTACAAAATTGATGAATTAGTTCATCTTGTTCATTTTGTAGGTATCAAGCGTGCTGGTTATGGAGTCGAAACACCGTATCCGGTCATTTGGGTCGATGTACCTGAAATTGACATTAGTTCGACCAAGATTCGTCAAAAAGTTCGCCAAGGTTGCTCTATCCGCTACTTAGTTCCTGACAAAGTAGTTGATTATATTCAGAAAGAAGGCTTGTATCAACATGGATTATAGTAGTCATTATACTGCAGATACTCGCGAAACACTGATGCAAAAAGTCCAAATGCGAATGAGTGAACGTCGTTTTCAACATGTCTTAGGCGTGGAAAAAATGGCGGTAGCATTAGCTGAGAAATATGGTTGTTCACCAGAAAAAGCTAGTATTGCAGCGTTGACCCATGATTATGCAAAAGAACGTCCGGATGATGAGTTTATACTAGTCATCAAACGTGATGGATTTGATTCTGATTTGTTAAATTATGGCAATGCGATTTGGCATGGACTTGTGGGTGCTTCATTTGTTGAACGTGAATTGGGCATTACTGATCCCGAGATTTTAAATGCTATTCGAGTGCATACAACTGGGGCAGCAAAAATGACTTTACTGGATAAAATCATTTATGTTGCTGACTACATTGAACCAGGCAGAAATTTCCCTGGGGTAGAAGACGCGCGCGAAATTGCATTAGTCGACTTAGATGAAGCAGTTGCTTTTGAAACAAAGCACACATTAGCTCACTTAATTGAACAAGAACAACAAATTTATCCAAAAACAATCGAAACATACAATCATTGGGTGGCGAAAAAATAAATTTGTCACCAAATGTTAAGGAGGAAATTATCATAGATAGCAAAGAACAATTACAAATTGCGGTAAAAGCAGCAGATTCAAAACGTGCAGAAGATATTTTAGCACTTGACGTGAGAGAAGTTTCGTTATTGGCAGATTATTTTATGATTTGTTCAGCGAACAGTGAACGTCAAATGAACGCAATTACAGAAGAAATTATTGACAAAGAAGAAGAAAATAACTACGAAGTGAAACGCATTGAAGGAAAAGAAGGCGGAAAATGGATCTTGATTGACCTTGGTGACTTGATTGTCCATGTCTTCCACGCACCTGAAAGAGAATTTTATAATTTAGAAAAATTATGGTCAGATGCACCACTTGTAAACATTTCTGAATGGTTGGATTAATATGGCTTACGAAACATTCGCTTTTATTTATGATGAAGTAATGGATGAAGCGCTATATCAGCAATGGTTAGCATTTTCAAAGAGACACTTACCTGAGCAAACAAAGAACATTTTAGAGCTTGCTTGTGGTACGGGTGCATTAGCTGTTGAATTTGCAAAAGCAGGTTATAATGTGACTGGACTTGATTTGTCGGAAGATATGTTAATGATGGCAAGTCAGCGCGCTTTTGAGCAAGAAACAGCAATCCAATTTGTTGAAGGAAACATGTTAGATCTTTCAGAAGTAGGACAATACGAAGCAATTACTTGTTATTCAGATTCATTATGTTACATGGAAAATGGGCAAGAAGTTCAACAAGTTTTTGATGAAGTATATCAAGCTTTGGAAGAAAATGGCCGTTTTTTATTTGATGTACATTCTGTTTATCAAGTAGATACGGTTTTTCCAGAATATAGTTATCACTATCAAAGTGAAAAGTTTGCTTTTTTATGGGACAGTTATCCAGGAAAAGAACCACATAGTATTGAACATTTCTTAACCTTTTTTGTAGAGGATTTGGATCAGCCTGAAAAATTCATCCGTGAAGACGAGCTTCATCAAGAACGCACGTATTCAATGGAAAGCTATTTGCGCATGTTAGAAAATAGTGGTTTTTCAAAAGTAGAAGCTTATGGTGATTTTACAGATGAAACACCAACTGAAGAAACGAAACGCTGGTTCTTTGTAGCCTATAAAGAATGAATTTAAAAAGAGCCGTGACAAATGTCGCTGCTCTTTTTTCTTGTTTTCCTTAGAAAAAGAGTAATGGGGAGGGATCTGATGAAAAGTTGTGGCTTAATTGTAGAATATAATCCATTTCATAATGGTCATCGCTACCACGCAGAGATGGCAAGGAAACAGACAGATGCGGAAGTCGTCATTGCTGTGATGAGTGGTAATTTTTTGCAACGAGGTGAGCCGGCCATTCTTGATAAATGGCAGCGTGCAAATGAAGCATTACAAAATGGCGTTGATCTAGTTATCGAATTACCGGTTGAATGGGCAGTTCAATCTGCCGATTATTTTGCAAAAGGTGCAGTGAGGTTGTTGCAAGATTTAGGCTGTGACTCATTATGTTTTGGAACAGAAAATACGACTCATTTTGACTACGAGTCATTTGGAAAATTTGTTTGGGACAACCAACGTGAAATTGATCAGGCATTTCAAAATTTAGCCGATCAAAAAATCAGCTATCCACAAAAAATGACAGAAGTTTTTCGCACACTACTGCAAGATGAACAGCTCGATTTTGCTTCACCTAACCATATTTTGGGCTTGAGTTATGCCAAAGAAAATGCAAGGTATGAACGACCGATGGCACTGCATCCGATTGAAAGGAAAAGTGCTGGTTATCACGAAAAAGAAATTGCTGATGAGACGATCGCAAGTGCCACTGCCATTCGAGAAGCTGTTGCTAGGCAAGCTGAGATTCAACACGTTGTTCCAGAAGTAACAGCTCACGATTTACTAACGAAACCAACTCAAACTTGGGATGAATTATGGCCATATCTGCGTTATAAATTATTATCGACGCATGTAACACAATTGAAGGAAATTTATCAAATGACGGAAGGCTTAGAAGTTCGCTTACAAGAAGCTGCGAAGCAATCTACAGACTTTCATTCTTTCGTATCTTTGGTTAAGACGAAACGTTATACTTGGACAAGAATCCAACGATTGGCGTGCTACGTGTTATTAAATATAACGGAATCTGAAATTTTCGCGCAGCAAGAAAAAAATTATCTTCACATATTAGGATTTACTGAAGCGGGGAGACAGTTTCTGAAAGAAAAAAAACAAGACATTAGTCATGTCTATTCACGAATAGGGAAAAAAGAAGCCACAGAAGCACAGTTATTAATTCGTAGCGATCAAATTTATTGTTTAGCGAACAGTCAGTTGATTGAACAAAATTTTGGCCGAATGCCAATTCTAATCAAGGGATAGAGAAAATAAATTGCTGATTTTTTGATAAAATGGGAATAATGAAAAAAAGCTTCACAGAATTAGGATTCACAAGTATAATGAAACAGGACGTTTTTGCGTTACGGAACTAGAAAAAGAGAAAGCGAAGTGAAAATATGGGTCGTAAATGGGCTAATATTGTGGCAAAGAAAACTGCTAAAGATGCAAACAACAGTCGAATTTATGCAAAATTCGGGATTGAAATTTATGCGGCAGCGAAATCAGGTGAACCTGACCCACACGCTAACCAAAAGTTACATTTCGTTATTGATCGTGCGAAAACCTATAATGTGCCTAAACATATTATTGACCGCGCCATTGAAAAAGCAAAAGGTTCAGGAGACGAAACATATTCTGAATTGCGCTATGAAGGATTTGGACCAAATGGCTCGATGGTGATTGTTGATACATTGACAAACAATGTGAACCGAACTGCAGCAGATGTTCGTGCAGCTTTTGGTAAGAACGGCGGAAACATGGGTGTCTCTGGTGCCGTTTCTTATATGTTTGATAACACAGCTATTTTTGGTTTTGCTGGCGACGATGCGGATGAAATTCTTGAATATTTAATGGAAAAAGATATCGATGTTCGTGATGTCATCGAAGAAGAAGGACAAATCATCGTTTATGGTGAAGTTCCTGATTTCCACGCTATCCAGGAAGCATTGAAAGAAAAAGGCATTACAGAATTTTCGATTGCAGAAATTCAAATGTTACCACAAACTGAAATCACTTTAACTGGTGATGATTTAGTACAATTTGAAAAAATGATCGATGCGTTAGATGAACTTGAAGATGTTCAAAATATTTTCCATAACGTTGAATTGGACGATTAGGCGTTTGCCTAGTTTGTTCAAACTTTTTTCAAATCAAAGAAGTATGGCAGGTTGATGCCATGCTTCTTTTTTGATGAAGGAAAGATTTTACTAGTTGATTTTTGTTTTTTATTCCATTTCACCTGTGGTATCATAAGGTTACAGGTATTATTTTGAAATGATACAGAGTATATTGGAATTTGGGCGAGGAATAATGATGGAAGCAAAAATAATTTTGGAACCTTTCGATAGAATATTAAGCGGTTACGAAAAAGTAGAAGAATTAGCGGTAAATATTGCTGATTGCTCAAGTATCGCACATAAGTATGCAAGATTTGGTGTAGAAGGCTATCGTTTAGGAAATTATACTGGGATAGGTTATTTGAATCGTTATTTGGAATGTGCAATTGATCGAGTACCCATGCTCATTTATCAAAAGAATTATTTGATTCCACTCTTGTTTAAAAATGCTGAAACCTCTTTCCAGCTGTTTAACGAGGGGTATCGAATGGAAGCTTTCTTTTTGTTGTTAGAATGGAGTCTGAAACATCAACCAGAGAAGATTTTGATTGAACAAGATCCAACTGTTACTTCATCCAAAGAGAAAATCATCGACAGTGCCTATCTCGTGTTTCGCTTGACCGAAATTTTGGATAGCGGAGGATATCCAATCAGTCATTTTCAAACAATTGAACAATTTATTGACTGGAATCGAATTTATCGTTTGATCGACAATGGTGGAGTGGGGCGTCATAGTAAAATATTTGATCCCGAATTTCCAGAAAACATTGAAGAATTACGAATGATCGTGACTTTAGTTAGTTTGAAATATCCGGAAACAGATTTGCAGATACCTGAATAATATAAAAATTTTCGGTGCAGATACTAATTTTTTGGTAATCGGTACAGCATAAACATATTAAGATGGGAGGGGAACATCGGCTGACGCTGATGCTTCTCTCTTTTTTTACTTTAGATTATTGTAAGGTTGTGACAGAAATAGTCAGTTTCGAGAAATAAGGAGAAATTTTCAGAAATGATTTTTCAAATTTTTGTCAAATTTAGACTTATTTGAAAGAAGTTACTTATTGAATACGGTGAATGAGGTTGCAGCTCCAAGCAATAAGGATGCTTTATTTAAAATAGCTTTCCATAATTTGAAGTGGATGCAAACTATGCCGAGGAGTTGTTTTGGAATAACCTTTATTCGTATATTCAAAAAGGGGGTACGACAAGCTTTTTGTCGTACCCCCTTTTTTTGGTAAAATGCTTTAAATCACTTCTTTGTTATAAGTCAAAGAATCAATTGCCTTCAATAATGGACTCTTATTGAAGGACGTAAACAGTGTTAATTCGTGCATTGCGCGTGTACACATAGTATACAAAATTAGCTTGTCTTGTTCTGTGTGGAACTGCTCTTCGTTAATATTCCATAAGAAGACGCGATCGAATTCAAGTCCTTTTGCCAAGAAGGCAGGTAACAGAATAATTGAACGTTTCATAAAGTCTTCCTCATCAAGAATCAATTGAACTTGTTGTTTCAAACTTTCAGGGAATTGTTCATATAACTGTTCACATTCCTCTTGTGTTTTAGCAATGATTGCTGTCCGCCAGTGTTTTGCTTTGGCTTGCGTTTGTTCAAGTGTTTCTTCAAACCAATGAAGTTGTTTTTCAGCAGTTGAAGCTTCGATGATGACTGGTTTATCACCTTTTCGAGCAGTTGTTTCGACACGATCTTCTTTGGATAAGAAATGATTTGCGAAGTCAGTGATTTCTTTAGTTGAACGGTAACTGGTTGTTAATTGGAAACGTGTGACCTCTTGATTGTCAAAAAGCTGTGGAAGAGAACCAACGATGGTTTCATTACCAAAGACATTTTGATTGAGATCGCCACAGAAAGTTAAGTTTGCTTTTGGATAAAGTGCTTGAAGCAGGGCAACCTGTGAAGGTGCGAAATCTTGCATTTCATCAATAAAAACATAACGAGCTTTCTGAGTAATTGTTACTGGAAATGTGCGACGCATTAGCAAGAAGAATAAAACAGCATCTTCTTGTTTCATTTGTTTTTGACGAAAATTTAGACGAATCTCAGCAATTTGTTTTGTCCATTGTTCTTTGGAAATCCCATGGGAAACCAGTGCTTTTTCTGGAACACTTTGTAAAAAGTGGAGATATTGTTTAGGCATATTCACAAATTGATAGCTGGTAATACCACGATGAACACGACGAAATTTTTTACGTACGATTTGATTTGCCAGTTTTTTGCGTAAAGATTTTTCTTTTTGCTCTGTGTACTCAAGGTTTGGATCAGTTGCGTATAATTCTTGCAATTGTTCTTCAGCCAAATCTTTCACCCATTGTTGACGCGTTTCATCTTTTTGTAAGCCACCTAATTTTTTAAGTAGCTTTGTTTGCAGCAGAGAAAGACGTTGATGCAAAGGTAGCAAAGTATTTGTTTCTTGGTACCATTTTCGTATAGAATCTTTTGCGAGAATGGTTCGTCCATTGATTTTCATGTCACGGAATAAAGGTCCATAATTCGTAATTGCCTTCACATAATGATTGATATGGTTAACTAGTGTTAAGCCATTTTTTAAGTCGTGGATTGGATCATTTTTTCCAAATAAAAAACCATGTTCTTGTTGATCTTCTTCAACTAGCGAATAATCTTGTAGCAGTTCTTCTATATAGCTTCTAAATGTCTTGGTTGGGACACCACTTTCACCAAGAGAAGGTAAGACAGTTGAAATATAGTCTGAGAATAAATGGTTGGGTGAAAATAACAATACGTGTTCCGCATCTAACCATTTCCGATTATGGTACAGTAAAAAAGCAATTCGTTGAAGCAAAGCAGAAGTTTTTCCACTTCCTGCGATTCCTTCAATCAGCATTACTTTGCTAGTTGTATCGCGGATGATTGCATTTTGTGCTTTTTGGATTGTCGAAACGATATTTTTCATATGGGTACTTGAAGCTTCATCTAAAATCTCTAGTAAAAAATCATCGTTGATTACTTCAGAAGTGTCTACCATTGAGAGAATCTCGCCGTCTTGGATTTTGAATTGGCGTTTAAGTAACAACTCCACGGTCATACGTTCGACATCTGTTTCATAGTAAGCAGGTCCGATTTCACCTTCATAATAAAGATTGGCAATTGGTGCGCGCCAGTCGATGACAATTGTTTCTTCGGTCAAATCACGTAAAGAAGCAATCCCTAAATAAAGGGTTTCTGCTTCATTTTCTTCTTTAAAATCAATGCGGGCAAAATAGGGATTCCCTTGCATGACATCTAAAGTCTGTAAACGATGCTGTTGTGCATCGAGAGTATGATATTTTAACAGTAGTTCTTGTTCATGTTGGCGGTATTCAACAGCAGACTCGTAAAATGACTCATTAGAACCAGCACGGATACGGTGATTAGCTATTTCCTTTGTTGAGGTATTCATTTCTTGGGTCAATTCTTGTTGCTTACTGTTTAATAATTTTTGTTCAAGCTGGATTAATTGAACGGTTTCGTCCACATGTGCTTGTTCCATTTGTCTTTCATTCATGGCTTATTTGCTCCTTCCGCCTTAAATAACGAACTAAAAGTATAGCACAATTATGGGAAAAAAGGTATTTTTTAAAAGTTAGTGAAAAAAAGTTTGGTAACAGCTTAGTCAAAGTAATGTGTGAAAAAGGAAAGAATAAACAAGAATGATAGTTGTTTTCATTTAGCACGTATTAGTTTAAAAAAGAGAAAAGAACGCCTATGCTTGAAAGTGAAAGAAGGTTGAGAAAGATGACACATTTAAAAAAATTTCTTTTAACAGTATTGATTGGTGGGATAGCGTTAATCAGTGAATTTATTTTTCATCAGTCTCAACTGGCATTTTTCTTGATTGCAGTTACTGGTGGTATTCTTGCCTTTTTGATGTTCCTCGAAATGATCAAAACATTACGCTCAGGAAAATATGGCGTCGATATTTTAGCAATTACAGCGATTGTAGCAACGTTAATAGTGAAAGAATATTGGGCGAGCTTGATGATTTTGATTATGTTAACGGGTGGCGATAGTCTAGAAGATTATGCGAATCAAAAAGCTAGTAAAGAGTTACAAGCACTGCTTGATAATACACCTCAAACAGCACATAAGTGGATTGATGGAAATTGGCAAGAATTACCCGTCGAGCAAATCGAAGTCAACGATAAACTAGTTGTTAAACCGGGTGAAACAGTCCCTGTTGATGGGCGAGTAATCAAAGGAAGCTCGGAAATAGATGAGTCTTCACTAACAGGTGAATCACAACCCATTACTAAGAATATCGGTGATATGTTATTGTCTGGTTCAATCAATGGTGATCGTTCATTAGAAATGCGGGTCGAAAAACGTGCTGCAGATAGCCAATATCAATTGATTCTTAATCTGGTTCAAGAATCGAAAGAAAAACCTGCAAAGTTTGTCCGAATGGCAGATCGCTATGCAGTCCCATTTACATTGGTAGCTTATTTCATTGGCGGAATCGCTTGGTGGCTTTCAGGTGATCCACATCGTTTTGTCGAAGTCTTAGTTGTTGCTTCACCTTGCCCCTTAATTTTGGCAGCGCCCGTCGCACTTGTTGCCGGAATGAGTCGTTCGAGTAAAAATGGAATCGTTGTTAAAAATGGTACCACGCTTGAAAAGCTAGCAGTGACTAAAACGATTGCTTTTGATAAAACCGGGACAATCACCAAGGGACAATTGGAAGTGACAGCAGTTCAACCAGCTGGTAAATTGTCAAAAGAAGAATTACTAATGTATGCAGCTAGTGCAGAACAAGAATCTAGCCATATTTTAGCTCGTTCATTAGTTAGTTATGCAAAAAATCAAAAACTGTTGCCAACTTCAGAATTAAAAGAAATTGTTGGTCAAGGAATAGAAGCAAGAATTGATAATCACTTTCTTCAAGTTGGCAGAGCCAAATGGCTGGGCGTACCCGAAATTGCTTCGGAAGAAACCATTATTTATGTTGCTTTTGATCGAGAATTTGTTGGCACAATCCACTTTGCAGATGTGATTCGTCCTGAGGCAACAAATGCCATCAAGCAACTGAAAGATTTCCACTTGAAACAGGTGATGATGCTAACTGGGGACACTCAAACTGTGGCGCAAACAATCGCCAAAAAAGTCGGAATCACGACGGTTCATGCGCAATGTTTACCACAAGATAAATGGCAGATTTTAGCGGATGTCCCTGAGAAACAACGACCAGTAACGATGGTAGGTGATGGCGTGAACGACGCACCTGCGCTAAGTGCAGCAGATGTTGGTATTGCAATGGGGGCACATGGTGCAACAGCCGCTAGCGAAAGTGCAGACGTAGTCATTTTAAAAGATGATTTGACACGGGTTCCTGAAGCTGTTTTGATTGCCAAAGAAACGATGCGTATTGCACGCCAATCAGTCTTAATTGGCATTTTTATTTGTATTGCACTCATGTTGATCGCAAGTTTTGGAATAATCCCTGCACTCTTGGGAGCTATGTTACAAGAAGTAGTTGATACAGTCTCGATTTTAAGTGCGTTACGTGCAAAAAAATAGTTGCACTCAAATGAAGGCAGTAAACCTGGTTGTGAGAAGTGATTATTGGTGATTCAGGCTATTTTTTAAGTGAGTAAGGGTTTCATTTTTGTTAGGGATTGTCAACTTTGAAAATGGGTAGGAACAAGATAAGAAAATAAATGAGGATTAGTTAGGTGGTAGCCAACTAATCCTTTTTTCTTTTATTTAGCAAGTGTAGAGAATAAGGGGTGTTATAATTAGTGAAAAAGAGAAACCAACATATCAAACGAAAAAGTGGTTCTGTTTGTAGAAATGAATGGTGAGGAGGCTACAGTTGATGCAGTATAAGTTGGAACAGTTTATTGAGAACAGTGAATTTCCAGCTATCTTTATTATCCAAAAGGCCGAGGAAACACAAATTTTGCGTCATTGGCATAAAGAGATTGAGATAACTTATGTCGCTAAAGGAAAGGTTGATAGTTACTTTATCGAAGGAAAAAATTATACAGTTAATGAAGGTGAAGCAGTATTTGTCAATCCATTTGAAATACATGGTATACGAAATATCAAGGAAACTTCTTATCCGGATAGTGTACTTACAATTATTTTTCCAACACCGTGGATTGAAAAATATTTTCCGGATATAGCAAAATTTAGGATAAATCAATCAAAAATTTCTCAAGAGAGTGTTACCAAGAAACAGTATGCCATGTTTATTTCAGAGCTTGATTCGCTGTTTGAGTTAGTCAAGAAACCAGTTGATAGAATAAACAATGTCATGATTACTGCCAGTTTATTGAAACTATTGGGAATGTATGTCAAAGAATTTGCTATTGAACAAGCAGAAAATTCAAGCCATCTGTTGGATGAAAAAATTTACAAAATATTAGACTATATACACAAAAATTCTGATCAACGCTTGAAAATTTCAATGATTGCTGATGAATTTTATTTATCAGAAGGGTACCTTTCTCGCTACTTTAACAGTAAAGTTGGTGTTTCAATCATTAGCTATTTAGAATTGATTAGGAGCTATCAGGCGATACAGTTGATTCGCGAAACAGATCGAACAATTGAAGAAATTGCTTTAGAAACAGGGTTTGCCAGTACAAAGTCTTTAAATAAAACACTAAAAAAATATTATAATCAGACGGCAAAATTCTTTCGCTAAGCATCCAAAGGTCAGGATATGCCCTAATAGTAAGCAGGAAAGCCTCTTATTTTATTTAATCGCGTGAGCTAATATTCAAGTATAGAAAGCGCTATCTAAATAAATTGGAGGTTTTTTAGTATGAGTAAGAATAACCCATTATTCAAATTTGCTATTTTGTCGATATCCCTAATCTGTATGGTCGCGCCAGCTGTATCGGCGACTGTGCCAGATATCTTATCAGTGTTTCCAAACAGAAGTGCTGGTTCAATTGAACTATTAATGTCAGTCCCCAATTTTGGTATTTTTCTATTTGTTTTTATTGCTCCAATGATTACTCGAAAAATTGGTGACAAACCGACTGTATTGCTGGGGCTAACGATTGCCCTCTTAGCAGGAGTCACACCAGCTTTTACAACAAACTATACTCTGTTATTGGTTTCACGATTCTTGCTTGGTTGCGGAATAGGTTTATTCAATGCATTAGCATATTCTTTAATTACCAAATACTACAGTGGTGAGGAAAGGAATCGCTTATTGGGATACCAAGGAGCGTTAACAGCTTTAGGTAGTACCATTTTTAGCCTGATTGCAGGATGGTTATTACAATTCAACTGGCATTTAAGCTATCTTGTGTATTTCATTGCGATTATTCCAATCATTTTATTTGGATTTATCGTACCGAATGGCCAACAAGACTTAGAAGAAAATGCGTCAGATGAAAAAGTAACAATAGAAAGAGCAGTTATTTTTTATTCAGTTTATCTATTTTTTGTTTATGCTTTCTTTATGACTGCAATTTTTAAACTGGCTTCTTTATTCATCGAAATGGGGATTGGGACACCAGCACAAGCCAGCTTGAGTTTAGCCATTTTAACTGCATGTGGATTTTTTAGTGGAATTGTTTTTGGAAAAGTAAAACAAGGATTGAAGTCATTTACTGGTCCGGTTGCTGTTGCATGTCTTGGTGTTGCACTTGGAAGTCTCAGTTTAGTGAATCACTTGGTGCTAGTTACTTTGTTAGTGATTGCTATTGGATTTTTCCAAGGATTAATTAACCCAACGGTCTTTAGTGAAGTGGCAGAAGTCAGCAACGCTGCTTCTCAAAATATTGCTTCCACCTGTCTGTTAGTTGGAATTAATCTGGGCGTGTTTTTAAATCCTACAATTATATCAGGTTTCAGTAAATTGGCTGGAATCACTACGACATCAACAACCTTTTTGTTGTCAGGTGCTTTGTTGCTTATTAGTGCAGTAATCTATCAGCTATTTATTCAAGCACAAAATAAAAAAGTAAAGAAGGTAATGGAACAATGAACATTGAAAGAAAAAACTTAGTTGGAAAATTAACTTCTGGGAGTAGAGAGGAGCTAATGCCATCGACAGGACAATCGAATACAGAAAGCACACCACAAACGATTGTTCAAATGAGAGATGGTATGGGGTGGCCAGCTAAAGACATCACAACGCATAGCCTGCTAATTGAGGACACGGTACTTAAGGGGCATATCCCCGTAAGAGTGTATCGCAAGGAAAAACTTAAAGGGAAAGTATTACCCGTTTTAGTTTATTATCATGGTGGAGGCTTCTTTGGGGGCTCAATCCAAAATGTAGAGAAAATTTGCAGAACATTTGCTGATAGAGCAGATTTGGCAGTAGTCTCTGTTGGCTATCGCTTAAGTCCAGAGAATCCTTTTCCAGCTGGATTGATGGATTGTTATAAAGTGGTTGAAGTTTTGGCAACGGAAGGTCATTTATTCCATATTTCATCAGATAAAATTTTTGTTGCTGGTGATTCAGCAGGCGGGAATTTAGCAATCAGCGTAGCTATTTTAGATGCGTCAATTATGACCACTGGTTATGTAAAAAAAATAGTTTCTTACTATCCTGTTGTTGACCTGACATCAACAGGAAAAGGTGAATTTTGGGATACGCGTGCGATCAAAACGCAAAGCGAAGAAGAAAAAGAACTGGTTACGGAGTATATTAATGGGTTCTCGTCTTTGGAGGCACAGGTTGAAGATTGGTATTGTGGGGCTTCAATCAATCGTTCAAATGAGTTGATTTCACCACTATTCGCTTCGGATAAGATTTTGTCCCAATTACCACCGGTAAAAATCATCGTCGGTGAATTTGATCCGTTAAGACAGCAAGTAGAATCATTTGCTGAAAAGTTGCTAGCTGCAAAGACAGAAGGTTCAATGACCGTATATCCAGGATTCATTCATGCATTTATGGATAAAATCGGTATTTATGATGAAGCAGAAGAGGGGATTTTGGAAGGAATTACTTTTTTGAAAGGGGATAATTAGGATGAAATGGAATAAAAGAAATGGACTTATTTGTTTTGCCATTACTCTAGTAGGCGTAGCTGGTATTGCCACAGGCATTAAACATGTTAAACATCCCGTGTATGCTAGTTCTAAATCGTATGAAAGTGAACTTGAATTTAAAGAGCTAAATCAGGACATTGTTGAAAACAGTTTATGGGTGTATCCAGACGAAAACTTGATTAGCCAAAAGAAAGAAATTGTTTTGCTAGTCAATGGTAAAGACAATACTGGTTTTGGTGCGTGGTCGTGGTCGTATGGTGCCCAGTTACCAGAAGATGAATTTATTCCGGCGACAATTACTTTACCAAAGAGGAATACGATAGACTTACAATACTCTGGGAAATTCGTTGCAGCTGCTGTTTGGTTGCTGAAAGAAAAATACCCAGATCATAAACTCTCGATTGTTGCTCATAGTATGGGAAACTTAGCAACAGCATGGGCATTACATTATCGTCCTACATTCATGGCTCAAAATGTCGAAACGTATGTAGCTTTAGGAGCACCATTCCAAGGGTTGCCAGAAATTCCAGATTTTATTCCTTTTGTTCCAGCAATTAGACAAGCAACACGGGAATCAGATTTCTTAACTCGAATTAATTCTTCCGCTTTTCCTGATGGCATAAATTATCTATCAATTATTTCAAAAAATGATGAACTAACAACACCAGCTGATGTGAAGCATCTTGCCTCATTTCCTAATGGAACAATTGGGGAAACAATTGTTCCTCAAGAATTTTATCATAAACCTGATCAGGTGATTTCACATGTCGGTGAGATGGCAGATAATGGTATTTATGAATTGGTCAAAACATTTTTACGTGATGGAACAACGAATAATGTAGATCTGAATGCTGCAAATAAAGAGTACTATCCTGCGTTAGAAGTTCAGGGTTTAGAGTTAACTGAAAAATATGGAACAAAACCTGCTCATGCTGGTGATGCAAAAATAGAAGCAAATGAGCCGGACGATAGTCAAGACGTTGTAAAATAAGGTTGTGGCGCAAACTGCTTAGCTCCGAACAGATAACGAGCAAGCACGCAAAATAGCTCTTTATATTTAGCAGTGAATGTAAGCTATCTCGAAGAGTTAGTTTGGGAACACCGTGAATAAGGTTGTGGCGCAAACTGCTTAGCTCTGAACAGATAGCGAGAAACTGACAAAAATAACTTTTCATATTTTTGGACAGTTGTGAATGATGTGGAGAGGAGTTGCGTTGGGAACATCGCTTATTCGGCAAAAGGAGGTATGACAAGATTTTTGTCATACCTCCTTTATTTAACAAGAAACTAATGACAGCAAATAACAGGATGATTATCACAAGCAAAGCAGAACGGAGTATGACATAATGGGATAGCTAAGCTTGGAGTTTTTTGCTGAAAATGAAAAACAAAAGGTTTTGCAGGAGAACAATCCAGAACGAGTAGTATTAAGCTAGAACGGAACAAAATAAAAGGAATAAAAATAAATGAGAAAAACGATCTATTCGACGACATCTGAAAGAAATTCCAAGAAAAGGCTCTATGTAGTTCAACTCATTTTTGTTTTATTGATGCTAGTTTGCTTATGGATAGAGCACTATTTTCTTACATGCAATTTTGGTATGATATCCAGTCTGTTTTATTTTTTTCAAAAGACAAACAGGCGTTAAGGAAAAATACTCCTTAATTTTTATTTTTTGTATGTGATTATTCCGAAAAGTGAAACGCAAAATAAATTTACTTTGACTGCTTTTTTATTTTAGAAAGTTTTTTTCTGTTCCATAAAAATGTCTCAAAACAAGTAAAATCGATCCCTATTTTTGTGCTAATATAAAGTACGGAAGAACAAGGTTAATTAGTTGAAAAACTAGTACTTGAATTCAAATTAAAACGTAGATGATTTATATGCTGTATGTCATCCATTTTTATTTTTGTCTTAAGAAAGAAAACTATCGCGAAAGGGGGTGAAGGAAATGCCGTTTGTTCATGTAGAATTAGTCGAAGGACGTAGCCCAGAACAATTAGAAAATATGATGAAAGATATCACTGAGGTTGTTCATAAAAATACGGACGCACCAAAAGAGCATATCCATGTCATTATCAATGAAATGAAAAAAGGTACTTATGGTGTAAATGGAGAATGGAAAAAATAAGTCTGATTTCATACTTGCTTTTTCTAAATATTAGTGGTTAAATAAACACATAATTGATTGATGAGAAAGACAACTGAATTTGAGAGTCTTCTATTAGAGAGGAAAAGCTAGGCTGAAACTTTTCCAGAAGAAAACCAAAGGATGACCACTTTCGAAACCTTTGTTGAAACAAAGGCGGTCGGACCGTTAACACGCTCGAGGAACACATCTTTTGTGTTCAAAATTAGGTGGAACCACGAAATTTTCGTCCTAGTATCTGTTTAGATACTAGGGCTTTTTTTGTCGAATCGAGTCAATCAAAATTCAAAGGAGGAATTTCTATGTTAAAAATTACTTTTCCAGATGGCGCAGTCAAAGAGTTTGAGGTTGGCATCACAACCGTAGCAATTGCTGAAAGCATCTCAAAAAGTTTAGCTAAAAAAGCACTAGCAGGTAAAGTGAATGGCCAATTAGTTGATTTGGATCGTCCAATCGAAGAAGATGCAACAATTGAAATTGTTACACCAGATCACGAAGACGCACTTGGATTAGTTCGTCATTCTGCCGCCCATTTGATGGCTCAAGCAATGCGTCGTTTATATCCTGGTATTCATTTTGGTGTAGGCCCAGCGATTGAATCTGGGTTTTACTATGATACTGACAATGGCGAAAATCCTGTTACAGCGGAAGATTTGCCAGCCATTGAAGCTGAAATGATGAAAATCGTTAAAGAAAACTTGCCAATTGAACGTCGTGTGTTATCAAAACAAGAAGCACTAGAAGTTTTTGCAAGCGATCCTTATAAAGTAGAATTAATTACTGAATTGCCAGAAAATGAAGTAATTACTGCTTACCAACAAGGTGAATTCATTGATTTATGCCGTGGCCCACACGTTCCGTCAACTGGACGCATCCAAGTATTCAAACTATTATCAGTGGCAGGTGCTTACTGGCGCGGAAATTCAGATAACCATATGATGCAACGTGTCTATGGGACAGCATTCTTCGACAAAAAAGAGTTGAAAGAATTTATTCGCTTACGTGAAGAAGCAAAAGAAAGAGATCACCGTAAACTAGGAAAAGAACTTGGTTTATTCATGGTTTCACCTGAAGTTGGTTCAGGATTACCATTCTGGTTACCAAAAGGTGCAACAATCCGACGCACAATTGAGCGTTATATTGTAGATAAAGAAGTTAGCTTAGGTTATCAACATGTATACACTCCAATTATGGGTGATGTTGAACTGTACAAAACATCTGGACACTGGGACCACTATCAAGAAGATATGTTTCCACCAATGGATATGGGCGATGGCGAAATGTTAGTATTGCGCCCAATGAATTGCCCTCACCACATGATGGTTTATAAAAACAATATCCATTCTTATCGTGAATTACCAATTCGTATTGCTGAATTAGGAATGATGCACCGCTATGAAAAATCTGGGGCACTTTCAGGTTTACAACGCGTACGTGAAATGACTTTGAATGATGGACACACTTTTGTACGACCAGATCAAATCAAAGACGAATTCAAACGCACACTTGAATTGATGGTTGCTGTCTATGCAGACTTTAACGTCACAGACTATCGTTTCCGTCTAAGCTATCGCGACCCAAACAATACAGAGAAATATTTTGATGACGATGCAATGTGGGAAAAAGCCCAAACAATGTTAAAAGCTGCAATGGATGAATTAGAACTTGACTATTTTGAAGCAGAAGGTGAAGCTGCATTCTACGGACCAAAATTAGACGTTCAAGTAAAAACAGCTTTAGGAACAGAAGAAACATTGTCAACTATTCAATTAGACTTCTTGTTACCAGAACGTTTTGACTTAACATATGTAGGCGAAGATGGCGAAAATACACATCGTCCAGTAGTTATTCACCGTGGAATCGTTTCAACGATGGAACGTTTTGTTGCTTATTTAACAGAAGTATACAAAGGTGCATTCCCAACTTGGTTAGCACCAATCCAAGCAACAATTATCCCTGTTTCTGTCGAAGCACATGGTGATTACGCTTATGAAATCAAAGAACGTCTTCAAATGAAGGGCTTGCGTGTGGAAGTTGATGATCGTAATGAAAAAATGGGTTACAAGATTCGTGCTTCACAAACACAAAAAATTCCTTATCAATTAGTTGTTGGGGACAAAGAAATGGATGATGCAACTGTCAACGTTCGTCGTTATGGAAGTAAAGAAACTTCTGTTGAAGACTTAAATATTTTTGTTGATGCAATGGTTGCTGAAGTGAAAAACTACAGTCGTGAAGGCTAAACGATTTTTTTGCTAAGGTTAGGATGCGTAAGTGTCCTAGCCTTTTTTTATTTTGGATTTTTCGAACAAATTAACCAATTTTTTCTTGGTGGAATCAAATGAAAAAATTTTTCGTATGTTATACTAAAGTGACTCTAATTAAATGGATGGTGACTTATGAGCGTAATTAGTCGTATCGAAAGTATGATGGAAGAATATTCTTCTGCGGAAAGAAAACTTGCCAATTATATTATCAATCATGTAGAAAAAATTCCGACAATGACTGCGAATGATTTAGCCGAAGCAGCTGGGTCAAGTGCACCGACAGTTGTTCGTTTTTCCAAAAAAATTGGCTTTCAAAGTCTAACGGATTTCAAAATTACCGTTTCAACGGAATTACAAACAGGATTAGTTGAAGGGTTTAGTGATATTGAACCAAATGAATCGTTTTATTCAATCAAAAATAAACTTGGAAATAATGCACAAGTGGCAATCAAAGAAACCGTTGATATTTTGGAGGAAGAAACCATCCGGACTGTTGTTCAAAGTTTAGAAGAAGCAGAAACGGTTTTCCTTTATGGTGTGGGCGCCTCGTCTTTAGTTGTTGAAGATATTTTGCAAAAGTGGTCGCGAGTGGGCAAACCGATTATTTTTGAAAAAGATATCCATGTGCTACTGCCTCAATTAGTCAGCAACGAACAAAAAAAAGTTCTTTGGCTCGTTTCGAATTCGGGAAAGAGTGCAGATGTCGTTGCTTTAGGAGAGTTAGCAAAATCATTGAATATCGAAGTAATCGTGTTAACTCAATTTGGAAACAATCCATTAAGTAAATTAGCAGATGTAACTGTACAAACTTCTCGCCCTAAAGAAATCACGAATCGAAGTGCGGCCACAAACTCACTATTGGCACAATTTGCGACAGTTGATATCATTTTTTATTTCTATATGGCAAAAAATGAGTACTTAAGCGAGAAAGTGGCTCAAACACGTGAAGCAATTCAGCAATATTTTAAATAATGAGCGTAAAAAAGCTGGATTTGATTCGTGAAAAAGAAAACTTGTGTGGAGAAAGTTTTCCACAAGGTTAAGTTTTTTGTAGATGTTTCACAGGAATGGGAAACGTTGTTTTCAAAAAAACACTTAAAATTATGAGTTTTCAGTCAAGCTTCCTTGACTGTGTTCCACCTAGTGTGAAACAAAAAAACTCTGGTATCTTGAATTTCGTTAAAGAATTTCATCATCTGATGATTTTTTCTTTGTTATTCATACTTTTTTGGGTATAATTTTTCGTGAATGTAAGTATGCGGGAAGGATAGGAAATAATGAAAGATTTTATGAAAAAAATAAAGAATAATTCTTGGTTTGACAAGTTAAAAAAGGGAACACAAGAACCGAGGAATAAACCCTATCGGCGTTCCCACGTTCCTTTTCGTTTAAATGTTCTCTTCTTTATTATATTTACGTTATTCGTAGCATTGATTGCTAGGTTAGGTTATTTACAAATCGTTGATGGTGAGACGATGGAAGCCAAAGTTAAATCATCTTCAACAATTACCGTTCAAGAAAGTTCACCTCGTGGGATGATTTACGATGCAACTGGAAAAGCTTTAGTAAAAAATCAAGCAAATCAGGCAATCACTTTTACAAGAGGCTCACAGATGACGTCAACGGACCTATTGAAATTAACAAAAAAATTGAACGAACTAATTGATGTGCCAGCTGATGACTCATTAACAGCTCGTGATAAAAAGGATTTTTGGTTAGCAGATGCGGATCATTTAGCGGAAGCAACAAAACGTCTTTCTTCTACTGAAAAACAACTAGATAATAGTCAACAATACGCAGCAACAGTGGAGAAAGTAACGGACGAAGAAATCAATTTCAATGAAGAACAATTAAAGATGGCAACCATTTTCAAACGAATGAACAGCGCGTATGAATTAAATACGGTTTATATCAAAAATTCTGGTGTAACAGATCGTGAATTAGCAGTTGTTGCTGAAAATGCTTCAGAGTTACCAGGGGTTTCAACTGGTGTTGATTGGACCCGTGAGTATTTAGCTGCCGATTCGATGAAAAGTATTCTAGGTAGTGTAACAACCGAAAAACAAGGATTGCCTGCCGATGATATTGATGCTTATTTAGCAAAAGGATACTCACGAAATGATCGTGTTGGTCAAAGTTATTTGGAAAAACAATATGAAGATGTGCTACAAGGAACAAAAACACAATATGAAGTGAAATTAGATAACGAAGGAAATGTTTCAAGTCAAAAAGAAATTTTTGCTGGCGAAAAAGGTTCAAATTTAAAATTATCGATTGATGCAGAATTTCAAAATAAAGTGGATGAAATTTTAAAACGGAACTTCCAAGCTTTAGTTGATAGCGGCAAAGCCAAATATTCACCAGGTGCATACGCAGTTGCGATGAATCCACAAACTGGGGAAGTATTAGCATTAGCTGGTTTTAGCCATGAAGAAAGTTCAGGAGAAATCACGGAGAATGCTCTTGGAACAATCACTAACGCATTCACGCCAGGGTCAGTGGTCAAAGCTGGTACTTTGGCAGCTGGTTGGAAAACTGGTGTTATTAGTGGAAACCAGGTCTTGATTGACGAACCCATTCAATTACAAGGTTCTGCTGAAAAAAGTTCTGTCTTTAACAGAAGTGGTCAAATAGCACTAAATGCAGTGAAAGCACTCGAATTATCTTCGAATACGTATATGATCAAAGTAGCATTAAAAATGTTAGGATTAGAATATACACCTAACATGGGACTTCCTGGCCTTGATGAAGAAACAAAAGCTTACGATGAACTACGAAACTCTTTTAAAGAATTTGGGTTGGGAACGACTACAGGAATTGATTTACCTAATGAATCAGCTGGAATTTCTCGTTCAGTTGACTTTATGAAGAAATTTAACGCGGATAATGACGGTGAATGGTATACATCTGGTAACTTTACCGACTTAGCATTTGGTCAGTTTGATACGTATACACCAATTCAATTGGCTCAATACGCTTCAACTGTTGCCAATGGAGGAAAGAGAATTCAACCACATATCGTTTCTGGAATTTATGGAAATGATGAAAATGGTAACTTAGGTGAACAAAAGAAAAAAATCGAAACAACTGTTCAAAATGAAGTAAATATTTCGCCTGAAAATATGGCTATTCTTCGAGAAGGATTCTATCAAGTAGTCCATGGAACAGAAGGGTATACAACCGGTAAGCCCTTAGCTGGTGCAAAAATGGATCTATCAGCAAAAACTGGTACAGCTGAAACGGTTGCAGAGGGTCATCCTGACATCACAACAGTGAATAGTAACGTGGTTGCTTATGGGCCAACGGATAATCCGGAAATTGCAATCAGTGTCGTTTTACCGAACTTAACGGATGAAAAAGACCATATGAATTTAACAATTGCCAAAGAAATCACAGATGCTTATTATGATATGTATTTAGCGAACTAATTTGTTCGGGCGATTTTAAGCCAAATCAAACCAGTTTTAAACTAGTTTGATTTGGCTTTTCCTTTTACAGCGTAAAACTTTTTTCAAGTGAAATTACTTGTCAAAATAAAAAAATAAACGAAATGAACTGGATTTTATCAATGAATGATGGTTGAAATAAAAAAACGTCAAGTAAAACTACTTAACGAATTGTCGGAAAAGGGTAGATTTCTCTCAACAATCATGGTAAAATTATCAAGTCTGAGAGTCATCTTAGAGGATTCTAGTAGTATGGGAGGGAAAATCATGCGCGTAAACATCACATTAGAATGTACTTCTTGTAAAGAACGTAACTACCTAACAAGCAAAAACAAACGTAACAATCCAGATCGTTTGGAAAAACAAAAATATTGCCCACGCGAACGCAAAGTTACTTTGCACCGCGAAACAAAATAAGTTTGATTAAAGAAGTTGCAAGAAACATTTCGATGTTTTTTGTAACTTTTTTTATGCACTTTTTTTGGAAACACTGGTATTGACGAAAGGTGAAAAATCATTGATAATACATAGATAGTTATCAATATGTAATTGAGTAGTATTTAAATGTGAGGCTTGTTAGCAAAGGAGAGGAAAGAATGGATCATGAGCAAATGGCAAAAATGTTTAAAGCATTAGCTGAGCCCAATCGTATTAAAATTATTGAACTACTTTCGATGAGACCAATGTGTGCCTGTGAAGTCCTAGATCATTTTGATTTTACACAGCCAACTCTTTCCCACCATATGAAAGTTCTAGAGTCTGTAGGAATCGTTTCAGTTGAGAAGGATCGTAAGTGGCATTATTATTTTTTGAAAAAAGAAGAGGCCTCAGAATTATTAAAAGCAATGTTAGATCTTTTTCCTAACTAACGCACAAATACAGGCGCGATCATGTCAGGAGAAAAATTATTTTGTTACCTAATTGTGCCTATGTGATTCAATGGATCTAAACAACCAACGAATCATATAAACTGCTTTGGAGATAAGAAAAATTCAATTTACAAGGAGAAAAATTCATGACTTATGCGTTAGAAATAAACGAACTAAAAAAAGTATATGCAACTGGTGTTGAGGCCTTAAGAGGTATCGATTTAGCTGTAGAAGAAGGAGACTTTTATGCACTGCTTGGACCAAATGGTGCTGGGAAGTCCACAACAATTGGTATTATTACTTCATTGGTCAATAAAACATCTGGA
The DNA here is from genome assembly GCF_040887505.1 of Enterococcus sp. C50. Classification (NCBI taxonomy): domain Bacteria; kingdom Bacillati; phylum Bacillota; class Bacilli; order Lactobacillales; family Enterococcaceae; genus Enterococcus; species Enterococcus sp. C50. The sequence goes on from NZ_JBFOFW010000002.1 coordinate 289,815, forward strand.
AAAGTGAGTGTTTTTGGTTATGACCTTGATACTGATTTGGTGCGTGCCAAACAACAAATCGGATTGGTTCCTCAAGAATTTAATTTCAACCCGTTTGAAACAGTGCAACAAATTGTTGTCAATCAAGCGGGCTACTATGGCGTTTCACGTCAGGAAGCCTTAAGACGAAGTGAAAAATATTTAAAGCAATCGAACTTATGGGAAAAACGAAATGTTCGCGCACGAATGCTTTCTGGAGGAATGAAACGACGATTGATGATTGCTCGTGCTTTGATGCATGAACCGCGTTTACTGATACTTGATGAGCCAACAGCTGGCGTTGATATTGAACTAAGAAGAGAAATGTGGACATTTTTGCGAGAATTAAATGAACATGGAACAACAATCATCTTGACGACTCATTATCTGGAAGAAGCAGAAATGCTTTGTCGAAATATTGGAATCATTCAAGCGGGTGAATTGATTGAAAATACTAGCATGAAGAGTTTACTGTCAAAATTACAATATGAAACATTTATTTTCGATTTAGAACCACATACTAAATCATTTGATTTACTGGGTTACAACCATCTTTGGGAAGATGAACAAACACTTGCAGTTGAGGTCGAGCGTAATCAAGGTGTGAATGGAATTTTTGAACAATTGACGGAAAAAGGAATCAAGGTACTCTCAATGCGTAATAAATCCAATCGTTTAGAAGAATTGTTCTTGAAAATTACAGAAGAAAATGGTCATGTGGAGGAAAGAAATGTTTAATTTATATGTAACGGCGCTTAAAAGTTTAGCAGTCAAAGAAACCAATCGCTATTTGCGAATCTGGGTTCAGACATTAGTACCACCAGTTATCACGACTTCTTTATATTTTATTATTTTTGGGAAAATGATTGGCGGACGAATTGGTGAGATGGGTGGATTTTCTTACATGGAATTCATTGTTCCAGGTTTAATCATGATGTCAGCGATCACTAGTTCTTATGCAAATGTTTCTTCTTCATTCTTTTCACAAAAATTCCAAAAAAATATTGAAGAATTATTAGTAGCACCTGTACCCACACATGTGATTATCTGGGGATTTGTCATTGGTGGTTTGGGTCGAAGTGTTTTAGTTGGGACACTGGTAACAATTATTTCGCTCTTTTTTGTTCCATTACACGTTTATTCATGGTCAATGGTCGTCCTCACGTTATTGATGACAGCCATTTTGTTTTCGTTGGCTGGGTTACTTAATGGTATCTTTGCGAAGTCTTATGATGATGTTTCAATCGTACCGACGTTTGTGTTACAACCTTTGACTTATCTTGGCGGTGTCTTTTATTCGATTTCAATGTTACCACCTATTTGGCAAGCTGTTTCAAAAATCAATCCAATTGTGTATATGATATCGGGCTTTCGCTATGGATTTCTTGGAACGATTGATGTTCCTATTTTCTTCTCGATTTTTATTTTAGTTGTCTTCATTCTTGTCCTTTATAGTGTTTGCTGGTATTTGATTGAAAAGGGTCGAGGACTACGGAGTTAAAGAAAATAATTAACAAAACTTGACAGTTCTCTTCAAAAAATAAAAGGTCGCGCCAAGATGTTGGCGCGACCTTTTTATTGATTTTACTCTATAATAAAAGAGACAGATCTGTAAAGAACTATCTCTCAGTGATGCAGACGATGGGATTTGAACCCACACGAGCTAACGCTCACAAGACCCTCAATCTTGCATGTCTGACACTTACTGTTAGTAGGTCTGTACATTCTACACAAAAGAAACTGTAATTCTACGTTGACTGTCGAACTTGATTGTTTTGATAAACGTGCGCCAAAACGCTCTGCGTTCAATCATATCCATACCAATATAATTTTCCGCGATATTCATACTTAGTAATTCTTCTAGTGCTTTGATACGTTGTTCATTATTTTCAACTATGTTTTTATCAGATAAAGAAGTTAATTCTCTAGTAAGTTTTTCTCGATCATTCTTAAACTCTGACAAGCTGATAATTTCATTTAAGTATGCAGCTTTCAATCTATCTAACTTTTTCTCGATTTCTCTTTGCTTTTTTCGAGTGTCAGTTTTAGGAGCTTTAACCGCTCGTAGTTCATTGATTGCCATTGAAATTAAATCGTCGATATTTTCCAGTAGATACTTTTCAAGGATATGTTCACGAATTGTTTTTGTATTTACACATTTGGGATGTTGATAAGCGTATCTGCAAGTATAGATAGATTTTGGTGGATATTTGATTCTTGTGCCATCTTTTCTCCGATGTCCCCAGGTGGATTTCTGTCCCGAGTTCATTTTTCTACCACATTCACCACAAACCAAGATACCCGAAAACAGGTAAGTATTTTTAGTGTTTTCTTTTTGATTCATGGATAATTGGCGATTAACCGACTCAAATAAATCATGGGAGATGAGAGGCTGACAATAGTTTTTATTTTCACGGAATTCACCGATATATTTTTTATTTTTTAACATAGAACGAATAGCGTGCATTGTTCGTGGAATACCGAATTCTTCAAGTAAATATTTTGAGGTTTGGTTTAAATTGCCACAATGATTGTAATATTCAAAAATAGCTCGGGCGATTGATGCTTGTTCATTTGGAACCAGATGCTTATCTTTTATCGAATAGCCAAGAGGAGTAGAACCACTGATAACTTCGCCCATCTTAACTTTATTAGCAAAAACTGATTTCATACGTTCGCTTGTCATTTGAGCTTCTAATTCTGCAAAACTCATAACCTGATTGATGAAAGTCCGTCCATATGCCGTTGTCGTATCGTAGTATGGCTGAGATACAGCAATCCAGTGGACATTATTTTTTTCTAGCACTTCTTGCACATTTAGATAATGCTTTAATGAACGAAACCACCGATCTAATTTTGTAAAAATGATTAAATCTACAGCGCCATTTTTGACATCGTTCATTAAACGCTTAAATTCATCACGTTCAAGTTTTTGTCCAGATATTCCATCGTCGATATAAGTAGAGTGGACAAACATGTCTTTTTGGGATGCAACATATTCATTCAGAGTATCTTCTTGTTCACGAAGACTATCTCCGAATTTTGCTTGTTGATCACTAGAAACTCGAATATATAGCGCAACGCTTTTCATATTGTATCAACTCCTATTTATTGCTAAAATAGGTGTAGTAAATAAGCCTATTCTAGGTTTTATTTTTTGGTGACACGCACTCAAACTTTGGCGAGGGAGGGGGCGTGTTTTTATTTGAATATGTCCCAAAGGCTAAAGCCAGTTTTCTTATAATTTTTTAGCTTTTCCTATAGTTCTAGCTGAAATAGCCTTTTTATACTCGATTTTGTTATACAATCTTCGATTAATAACTATCCTTTTCTCTTTTTGTTTGCCGTTTATATTTTATATATTAGTTTTTATTCATTTGCTCTATTGATATATCTTAAAACGCCATTCACAAAATACACTTCTGCTTCACGGGATTTATCACTAGTTTCAACTTTATAAGTATATTGTTTAACTACTTCATCAGATTTAGAACTAGTGTAAATCATATTTAGCTGATTCATTCTTTCTTCTAAATCAGAATTTTTGATTATAGAATTCATTTCATACATTTTTTTGTAATCAGAATAAACTTGCTCAGAAATTATTCCATTATCAGTTTCGGTATTTAAAGGTTTTCCCACTTCCTTCTCTACATCTTCAATAGACATACCCAAATCTAACTTTTCCCATTTTTCTTCACTCACCACGTTAGAACAACCGGATACGAAAAATAAAGCTAACAATAATACAACAATCTTTTTCATTTTTTCTCCTCATTTCTTTGATATAATAATTATATAGAATTTCTCAGAAATGAGATGAGTCCACGTTGCCGCGTGGGCTTTTTTAGTTTAAACCTGTATCAATCATTACTATAGATTCGCCTGTAAAATTTAGAATACATCCTCTATACAAATAAGTAACTCCATGTTTTACACGATAATGATCAATTACCTCTCTTAAAAATTCCTCAGTAATATCTAAATACTCAGCACATTCATATTTAGTTGAACAACCCGCGAAACCACATTCAATCAAATCATCCAAAGACACCAATCGCTCGATACTAAGCTTTCTAGCGTATAATTCTTGCTTGCTATTTAGCGGATTGTCTAAATTTAGAATATTGCCAACAGACGTTTTATGATGAGCATATTCTTCAGCAAGTATTTCTCTTTTTCTTTTCATAGAATTATTTTTTTCAATATAGATTCTTCCGTTCCTATACAATCCATCTTTATTGTAATTTTTTGGAATGGATACTTCCAGAACAGGTAACTCTGTGTTTACTTTGTCTAACAATAATTCATAGTCGTTCATAAAAAACACCAACCCCGAAGTTACTTCTTGTGTTTATCGTCATATTTTTTATCAATTTCATCTAAGAAATCATTGATTTCAGCAATCTCTTCATCAGAATGAATATGTTTTGGATCTTTTGAGTGGGCTGCAAGTGTAAAGATTTCATTATCGGAAGTATTTAATGAAACAATTTTATTTTGTTCATCAAGCTTTTGCTTTGCGAAGTCATAAGTAGCCTTCTGATTAACAGTATTCAATTTTGAGTAAATAGATAAAAGTTCGGCTTTGTTATTATCTTCAAGATCTCTGTAGGAAACTTGATTTTTGCCATTCGCTTGTTCGAATAAATATTGAGGAGTGACGTTTAAGGCTTTTGCGTAAATATTTATGTCTAATTCATCTAATGATCGTTTCATATTTTCATGGTTAGAAATTGTATTTTGGCTAAATCCAGTTAAATTACTAAGTTCACTTTGAGTTAAGCCTTTACTTTTACGTATGTTTTTAATGACACTTCCGAGAATATTTTTCATACTAACCCTCCTTGATGAGATAAATATATCACACAACACTAAAAGAAAACAACAAAAAAATCTCTAAATGAGATATTTTTGTTGACTAATATCTCAAAACGAGATATATTTGTATCAAATAAGAGAGGAGGTAGTTGAAGATGGCAGTGAAGCGAGTTGATAAAAAACAACTAAAAGTAAAGTTTTTATTACCTAAAACTAAGCTAAAAGAAGTGCGTCGATCTAACAAGGTAACTACTTTAGAAATGGCGAAAGTCATTGGTGTATCTCGAGAACATTATGAAAAAAAGGAAGCTGGAAAATATCCGTTCCAAGATTACGAGATGTTACTTATTTCAGAAAAATTAGATTCTGATATTTCAGAATTATTTTTTTAAGCAATAATATCTCGAATTGAGATATTATTGCTTGGTTAAAAATATCCAAAGAAAGAAGGTGAAAACCGATGGACGAAAGAATTTTGATTGCGTTAGAAAGTATAGCAAAGAGCCTTAGTATCCAAGCTGAGGAAGCTAAGGCTAAAAGATATTACAAAGAGTCTTTGTATGTTCAAATACTCATATTCATTCTTGGTATAGCTGTCGGATGTACGTTATTCCAGCTAGGAACAGACTTGTGGAGATGGTTAATAACTTAAAAAAATTATCATTATTGGCTTGGAAATAGGCTGATGTGTTGAAAGAAATGTAAGCAAAAACAAATGACAAAAGTAAAGTGTTGTTTATTCTTTTCCAATAATTCTTATAGAGATCAAGCCAGCTACTCGTTAATTGCACTTGGTGATTTTGATTTCGATCATTATATAACAGCACCTCGAAATATTTACGTTCATAATTTCTCTTTGCTTTTCTGGTTAAGTGGGAAATATAAAGCTTACTTTTTGTTTGAACAACCCAAATCAAAAACAAAGAGATTGAAATCCAGAAAGAATATTTCTCTAAAAAAGGAATTGTTAGCTTTACGAATTGATACATTTTTTACTCCTTACAAGTTATTTCAGTAGACCACTTACTGATAAGAAAATTATATCAAAAACATCAAGACAATAGACTCTAAAAAAGAAGGTGAAACCATGAAAGAACTAGAAATTGTTTTTGAAAATGAACCAAGCCCACAAGCGATTAAAAACGCTTGGTGGGTTATCGCGAAAAGTATCACACGAAGAACGGGAATTACAGTTGAGCCAGTTTTCAAGGATGAGGTGAAAAAATGAAAAAGTTGCAGCAACAGTTTCTAGTAATAGTGACTTTTTTGTCAGGGGGCATGATTGGCATGTTTGGAGCAAAGGTCTTACTTATAGTCCTTTTACCTTTAGCAGTCGGGTGGTTCATTGAGTATGACAATAAAAAAACTCGTGAAAGTGAGAACAGATGGAATGAACAGAATTGGAATGATTAGAGAGCAGATTTTAACAATCGAAGTAAGTAAACATTATGCAAAACCATATGCACAAAAAATTAAAAGTATTATCTGGAATCAATTCGATTCTACATGTGAAGTTGAAAATTGTTCGTTTGATACAGATGAAACAATGACGATTAAACTTTATTTCTTATGTACAGATGAACAGTATGAAAGATTGTTAGACATTTTAGACAATCGTTTCAATTCAAAATCATGCAAAAAAATAGACTGATTCACCCGCCAGTGATACCAGTCAAAAATAGTTTTGAAGATGCCCTGTTTTTTAACAGGGTTTTCTCCAGAAATGAAAATATTGAACAAATACATTATATCATTTCTGGAATAAATATTCAAACAAACGTTGCTAAAACAACGTTTTATCGTCCTTGTAATTGGTACTAACACAAGAGCATTAAACGATTATTGATTTTCAGGAGTGAGTGTAATGTTATTTGTTCAGCAGGAGAAGAGGCTGTCGATTGGTGACTATCAAGAAGTGGATATTTGTCCAGTTCCAGTAGAAGCAGCTAAACCGTATAGCAGAAAAAAGAAGCGAAAAGAAGTGTTGCCCAAGCCAGCCCAAGCAAATAATAACGACAAGCGCAGTCGCAGATATTTTGGGTTATTGGCTAAAGGTAATTTTATCAGAGGCGATTATTACGGCACATTCACATTTAACGATAAACACATACCAGAAAAACCAGAAGAAGCCAAAAAGATATTCAAAGATACATTTATCCGAAAAGTGCGAAATAAATACAAAAAAGCAAAAAAAGAACTCAAATATTTGTACGTTATGGAATATCAATTGAATGAGTCAGGAGAAGCAGTTGAACGGATCCATTTCCATTTTTTGATGAGTGGTGGCATTAGTCGTGATGAAGTAGAAGAGTGTTGGTCCACTGGTCGAGGAAAAAAGAAGGAATCTCTAGGGCGTACGAATGTACGAATTATTCAACCAGATTCAGATGGTATAGAAGCTTTAGTCCGTTACTTAAAGAAAAAGCCACGATGGAGAAAGGGTATAAAAACTTGGTCTGGCTCAAGAAACTTAGAAAAACCAGTAAAACAGGTCAACAACACAAAATACACACGTAGAAAAATCGAAAAATATTGTTTATCAAATGATTCAGGTTATGAAGAATTAGCAAAACAATATCCAAAATACCACATTACGAAAATAGAAACGGTCTTCAATGAGTTGAAGGGCTGGCATCTGTATTTACAGATGATTAAGAAGGAGGAGTAAGTCATGCGACTAGCGAATATTCAAGCAATGATCGATGAGATTAGAGATGGCTTCCACTCATGGAAAAACAAAGTTATATCTGTCAGCGTAAACGGAAAAGGTTATATATACGAAATTGAAAATAAAGATGTTGGATTATTTTTCATCAAAGTAGAAGTAAATCAACCACAAAGAATCGAAGATATTGCAGCTACTGTTTTTGGTGGATTTGATGGCTATCGTTTTCAAGGAACCAAAGGAATTATTTTAGATTGGCAAATGGAGATGCCAGTTGGATTAGTTTCCATCATCGGTATTCCGAAAAGTGAAAGGATGAATTGATAAGCATGAGTTATTCAAAAAGTTGGCAAAGTAGAGCAAACAATAATCGAGGTCGTCAGTTAGAAGATTTGATTGTACTAGCTTGTAAATACTACAGATCAAAAGGCATTGCTGAAATTGATAAAACGCCAGAACCGTTCCGTACGACAAAAACGAACCGAGACGGCACATTTTCTGGCCGCTTCACAGGTCATGCACAACCAGATTTTCAAGGAACAATCAAAGGTGGCCAATCAATCGTGTTTGAAGCAAAAGCGACAAGCACAGATAAATTGAAACAATCAGTTTTAAGTGAAGAACAGACTAACCGCTTAGCAAGTCACTACTACTTGGGGGCAATTTGTGGTGTCTGCTGTAGCATCGGAAAAACCTATGCCTTCGTTCCGTGGAGCGCATGGGAACAGATGAAAGAAGAGTATGGACGAAAATATTTAACTGAAAAAGACTTAGCAGCCTTTGCCGTAAAAACGCCCGGTTATGTCGATTTTTTGGGAGGACTGGCTGATGAAAGAATTTTCTCAACTAGCGATTGAAAAAAAGCGAATGGAATTATTCTGTGATAAGCGTGAATGGCGTTTGATGTCTGTCAAAGTCAATGAGAAAAACAAAAGTCAGTTTATTGCAGAGTGTTTAGATGAAACAGGAATGTCAGTTTTTATTCTCATCGGAACAAAGGGGAATTTTTGGAGATGGACGGGTCCAAAAAAGTGGGAGCCAATCAAATTTTAAATAGGGAGATGCACATATGGCGAAAAAAGGCATTAAGGAACATGGCTATGTAGTCAAAAAATCGGTTTATCAGGGATCAGATGGCGTTCAAGTAGATTCATCAAAAGAAGCGAGCTTATTCACCTCGTATCAAGAAGCAAAGCTAGTAGCTGATAACACAGGTGGACGTCCGATAAAAGTTCTGAGAAAAAGTGGACTGAGCAATCAGGAGTGGATGAAAAAGTGAATGCGATCGATGAAATCAACGAGTTGCTAAGTCAATACAGTTTTCCGCTTGCCGTACTCAAAGATGTGAATCATCGCTTAGAGTGCTGCAAAGATGAAAACTATGTAAAGCAACAACTTAGATATTTGAAAAATTTAGTTATGGCAGAGATTGCAGAGGTGAAATGAATGACACTTGATTTCAAAACAATCAATGAAGTTGTTGGCGTTGATGATTCATTTAAAATGCCAGTAATTTTGATGAAAAAGCTATTTGACAAAGAAAAACGAGAAGAGATGTTCAAAGAATTTCTGAAATACGAAACAGATTTGAGTTTCGATTGGTTTCACATTTACTTTCAAGAAGAATATGCAGAACGTAAAACAAAGAAACAAGATTTTACGCCAGAATCGCTCACGACACTTTTATCAGCACTTACACAAAATGAAAAAACTGGATCTGGCACAAGTTTAGATGTTGCTTCTGGCACGGGCGGTTTGACGATTAAAAAGTGGCATGACGATAGAATGAGATGCCCAATTTCAGCATACAAGCCTTCAAATTACTACTATCAGTGTGAAGAACTATCTGACAGAGCATTACCATTTTTGCTATTCAATTTATTGATACGAGGAATGAACGCAGTCGTAATTCATGGTGATGTGTTATCACGAGAAGTAAAACAGGTTTATTTTATTCAAAATGATTTAGACGATTATATGACATTTAGCAGCTTAAATATCATGCCACACAACAAAAATGTAGGAAAAGAATTTGATGTTAATAAGTGGATTGAAGATCCAATCGAGCATATTGAAAGCTCAAAATCCATTGCAGATAAATATTTACAAGCGTATGGATCTGAGGAGGACGCTACACAGCTTAATTTATTTTAGAAGGTGAAATTTTGGAAAACAAATTTTGGACAAGCGAAGAAGAGCAATTACTAAAAGATAAATACGGCAAATGGTATCTCAAAACGATTGCAGAGGAATTAAAGCGTTCAGAGCAATCTGTGCGCATGAAAGCATACAAATTGGGGCTAGTAAAAAGTTCGCATCGTTTTGATTTTACGAATGATGAAATTGATTTTATTGTCGAAAACTATCCGGTACGTTCAACTCGTGAAGTCGCTGAAAAAGTTCATTGCAGTGAAGCGAAAGTATACAGTTTCGCTCGGTCGATGAAACTTGTCAAAAAAACACGAGAAGTCATTTGGAGTGAGGAAGATATTGAATATTTAAAAAAACATTTAGACTCTCCTTACGCCGAATTAGAAAAAGTGTTAGAAAAATCAACTGAACGTATCAAATCGAAAATCAAAGATTTGGGTCTTAAAAAGAGGCGTCCGTCATCTTGGACTACGGTTCAAGATGCCTTTCTAGAAGAAAATCTCAATAAATTACCAGTTGAAGAATTAGTTGCGCAGCTAGGAAAATCTAAAAGCGTCATTAAAAAAAGATGCAGAGAACTAAAATTGAAAGATGCCTATTTTTTGGATCACGAGTGGAATGAAGAGCAAGAAAGACTGTTGATTGACAGTCATGGTGTTATGCCAATCAGCGAAGTGTGCAAAAAAATAGGACGCACGTATGATTCTATCCGCTCCAAAAAGGTAAAACTTGGATTGAGTACAAAATATGATGATTTACCAGAGCATGAAAGTCTGGTTGTGCGCTTGGTTGAAAAAGGATGCTATGTTGAAGAAATAGCGAAAGAAACAGGTTTTACTATCAAAGCGCTTTTGCGTTATGGATTTGAAAATAATATTTCAATTAAATCAAGCCCAAAAAATCTCAGCGCAGAGATTCGAGCAATTAGATACGGTTTTGAGGATTCTGTTTCGTTCAAAACAAAGGCTGAAAAAAAAGCGCTGACGTTAGCTGATTGGTGGAAGTATTGGGCACTCACTTTTCGATTTGAGTCTATCGCTGAAAGAACAAAACAAAAATACTATTTTATGTATTGCAATTTGTTTGAATCAAAGCTTGGAAAGATGAAGCTTAAAGATATTCAACGTAGTGATCTGCAAGAATATTTTAATGCGTACGGCGTGAATCGGTCAAAACAAACTGTTCAAACAAGTTTACAGTTTTTGAAGAGTTGTTTTCAAGATGCAATGGGGGACGGACTAGTTGAATACAATCCAGCGGCCAACATCAAACTTGTGTACAAGGAACAAAAGCTATCGCCGATGGAACTAAAGAAAAAGAGAGAAGAAAAAAAGTGGCTGGAAATAGACGAATATCAGCGCTTTAAACGACATCTCATTTTGCAGATACAAAAATCTTTATATAATCCTCCGGAAACAAGTGGGGCGATTAGCGTGCAAAGCGCGATGATGATAATTTTAGTGGCTTTAAAAACAGGAATGCGTTTTGGTGAAATCCTTGGATTAACAAGAGACGACATCTTAAAAGAAACATCAGAATTGAATGTTGATAAGACTTGGGGATATCGAAAGAGCAAAGACATGAATCAATTTCTCCTTACCAAAAATTCTGCTTCAATACGCAAAGTAGCTGTTGACCCTGAGCTGATGATTATGCTTGAGCTTTTTGCAAGATGGCAAGATGAGCATAAACAAGACACTGTGGAAAATACCTTGTTTGTAGGTCTAGGAGAAAATACGAACGTTTATAACTCAAATATAAATAATCGCTTAGCTAACATGCTGAAAGAAATTGATATTAAACCAATTTCAGTTCATAAGTTGCGACATACGCAAGCTAGTTACTTAATGGCGAAAAAAGTACCAATCGAAGTGGTAGCAAAACGGCTGGGGCATACAGATACAAACATGATCCGGAAGACCTATGGGCATCTTCTTAAAGAAACGGAAGAGAAGGGCACTTCAATGATTTTGGGGCTAATCTGAGGAGGTGATGCAGATGGCTACTTGGTCTGAATCTGATTTAGATTATTTAAAAAATAATTACGGAAAAATTACTTCTGAAAAGATTGCTAAACATCTAAAGCGAAGCTCAAATTCTGTACGACATAAAGCTCAAAGAATGGGACTTGCTGAAAAAAGAAATTTTTGGGATGAGGATGAAGAAATTTATCTTGAGTATTTCGCATTAGAAAAAGATAGCGATTTAGAAGTAGCTGCGGCGTTTTTAGGTCGTAGTGGCAACGCTGTTCAACTGCATTTGAGTCTGATACGTAACAAACGAAAAGACTATTATGCTAACAGGATTTGGACTTTGCAGGAAGACGAGTACATTAGAAAGCATCATAAAAGTTATAGTTATAAAGTTATAGCTCGCAATCTCGGAAGAAGTCACAAAGCAGTTACTGAACGTGCTGTGCAATTAGGACTAAGAAAGAAACAGTCCCTTGAAGCAATGGATAAGGAAATCAGACAATTAGCGTCAGAGGGGATTTGTCCAGCAGATATATCAAAAATTCTGCATGTAAAATATGCGAGCTTACATGACTATTTAAAAAAGCACGATATATCATATAAGCCGCTGACGACTGAAGAATCGCTAGCGCGAGCAAGAAAAAAATCACCTTGGCACACATATAATTTTTTTGGATGAAGAGGTGTAGCAAGTGAAGTTTCTTGATTTATTCGCAGGAATTGGCGGATTTCGATTAGGCATGGAATCCGCCGGACATGAATGTGTTGGCTTTTGTGAAATTGATAAATTCGCAAGAGCTAGTTACAAAGCAATACACAATACAGAAAATGAGGTAGAGATGCATGACATCACAACAGTATCAGATGAGTTTATTCGAGGAATCAGAGATATTGACGTTATCTGTGGAGGATTTCCGTGCCAAGCTTTCTCAATTGCAGGAAAGCGACGAGGTTTCGAAGATACTCGAGGAACTCTCTTCTTTGAAATTGCAAGGTTCGCATCTATTCTCAGACCACGCTATCTATTCCTTGAAAACGTCAAAGGACTACTTAACCACGAAGGAGGGGCTACGTTTGAGACAATCCTCGGAGCCTTGGATGGCATCGGGTATGATGTGGAATGGCAAGTGCTTAACTCTAAAGACTACGTTCCACAAAACAGGGAGCGAGTTTTCATTGTCGGACATCTTAGAGGAGAACGTACCAGAAAAATATTTCCTTTCGAAAAAAACGACAGAACGCTTACTGAGGTACAAGGACAACAAATTTTCGCCAATACACTTACAACAAGAACTGAAGCACAATCAACCGGAACGTATATTGCTGAACGTAAACAGTATGAAGAAAAAATAGCAATACCTGTCTTAACTCCTGATCGAGTAGAAAAACGACAAAATGGAAGACGGGTTAAAGATGATGGTGAAGAAATGTTTACACTCACTGCTCAAGATCGACACGGAGTTGCTATTCTTCAAAAACCACGAGGATATAACGAAGGAGGATTGCATGATATATCGCCTACCTTATCTTCTCATAGTTGGCATGAGAATAATTTGTTATTGATCGGCGGTGTTTATACCAATGATTCTCAGCGATTTAATAGAGGTGTTCTCCCGGGATTGAGCAGAACTTTAAAAGCTAGCAAATCAGATGCAGGGATTTATGACGGATTTAAGATCCGAAAACTATCACCTCGCGAATGTTGGCGGCTGCAAGGCTTTCCAGATTGGGCATTTGATCGAGCAAAAGGAGTAAACAGCGATAGTCAATTATATAAGCAAGCTGGAAACAGTGTGACTGTGCCAGTTATCGCAGATATTGCGAAGAGATTATGAAGGAGGAACACGATGAATAACAGAGAACTCAGAACAAGAGAAATTATGGAACATATTGATGACATTGTGGCAACAAACAACAAGGAACAGTTAGATAGTGGTTTTGCAGTATTGACAATTGAGGAATACACACAATTAAATGCTATTTTGATTCGCTTGGAGGGAGAACACGATGAATAAACAAGAATTGATTGAAGAATTAGAAAAACTAAAATTCGAGAACACAGACGAAGCGTCAGGAAAGTCTGCATGTTACAACAAAGCAATAGAAGCAGGAATTTTTTTAGCAAAGCAACTAGACGAGACGAAAAAAATTATCTTTAAACAGCACGAGAAGTTTGTTGTGGAGTGGTTGCAAAGCCATAAATGTTCATTTGATTTAATCGAATTATATAGTGAAATTGAGTATGCAACAGATTCAGATGGATTCATAAGCGATAAATGGTGCTACCCTAGCGTTTTTTACGATTGGTTGAGTTGGGATACAGACAAATTATTTATTTTGGCTGATGCGATGAGATACGGTTATGAGGTCGAGAAAGAGCCGTTATATTACGTGAAAATGCCTTTCAGGGCTTGGGACGAAGAGTCAGCTGAACTTAAAACAGAATTTTTGTATTTAGGATACGACATTACTAGCGATGAAACTATGTTTTTCCCTACAAGTGAGTCTAGAAAAGTTTTTGAGAAAGATTTTAAAACAAAATTAGATGAAGCCACAATCAAATCAGCCGATGAAAAATATTGGGCGTTTGCTGTGCAAGTGGATGAGGTGGAAGGATGAAAAAATTTAGAGTTGTTTTAGAAAGCAAAGATGTTTATGAGGTCGTAGCAGAAACTAGGGAGGCTGCTATCAACGCTTTAGTTTATCCTATACACGATCCTAATATCACTATCACAAGTATTGGTGTTGATAGCTCTAATATTATTGAGGCTGAGGAGATGGTAGAAGGATGAGTGAGACAATTGAACACATAAAAAAATTTAATATAGGTGATAGAGTGACATCTACGCATAGTATTTTGCTTGACAGAGGATTCAGAGGTGTTACAGGAGTCATAAAAACTATTGTACTGGACGGAAGGACTTGGCAATATCTCATAGAACTGGACGATGGACGAGAACTACAATGTGATGACTGGCATTTAAAACAACCACAACTCAACAATGCCCAGCAAGTGATCATGGGCGAATTAATAAAAGAGATTGAGTACCATCTAGGTTACGACATGATAGAAGAAGGTAGCATGACTGCTCACGATGTGCTTGAGCTTGTTAAGAATTTTAAGAAGGAGGAAGCAGAATGAAAAAGCTTTATTTTGTTTTATCTGTTGCAATCTCACTAGCTATTCTATCTGGATGTATCAGTGAAAGCGAAGCGGAACAACAGCTCATTCAAGATAATATCAATCAGTTAAATCAAGAAAAGCAAGACTTAGAAGATGCTGTAAAGTATCTGAAAGACACATCGGATGTTAAACGATATATTGTTACAATTCAAATTAAGCAAAGTCATATGTCATTGGATTTTACAGAACATATGAAAGATGAAGCAAATGCTGTGGAATTTTCTATACCAGTTGATCGTGCTTTTTATGAGAAAGTTGATAAAGGAACAGTGATTGACGACAGTTTTAGAACTGGTTCTTTTTGGATGAAAGGTTCAATTGGTTCATGGGATATAAAAGTAATCGACAAGGAGATAGCAGAATGAACGTACAAATTTTTATCAAACGCAATTTAGCTAGATATCCAAGAAATTTCGATGAGACTTATAGTCTTTGTGACGACGAAGAAATGTTTCTAATGTCGGGAGAGTCTGCAGAAGTGGCTAAGGATCTTGATCACGAGTATAGAGACGAATTTGGGATACTAAAATGCAATCAACTAGGAAGTCATACTGTGAAAATAGAAGGATTCTACCTGTCGCCAAGATTTATTTTAGTTGATTTAGAAGCACCTGAAAAACGATTGAAGGAGTATCGACGGTGTGGTTTTTCAACTAAGAAATATAATCATTTCATTGGAGGAAATAAAAAATGAATGAACTAGCAATGTTAATTTTCGTTGTAGCGCTATTTGGACCATCAGTGAAATTTGCTGATTCAAAAGGCTACACTCGTTTTATCTACAAAGGATTATTGATCGCATTCATTGAAAAAGCCATTGATATGGTGAATCAGTATTCACAAAAGGAGAATGGGCGATGAAATTAAAAGATGAGTTCTATAAAGACCCATATGGAATCGGCGGATTAAGATTAGATATGCCAACCAAAAGACCGAAGAAGAAAGAAGAATCTGACTTTGAAATTGGTCAAATGATTCGATGTGTTGTAGAAGAATTTATTTATCCAGTGCGAGGTTATATAGAAAAAATAAATACAAATTCTGCCATTATCAGAATTGAAAATACAGTAGCTTGTGATGAAGCATTAGCTATGCAAAAGAAAAATGTCACAGTTGCTCGATTAAGTGACATTGAACCATTTCCAAGCAAATAAAAAAAGCCAGACCGTCCCGGTCATGGCAAATGTTTTCAGCAAAGACATTATAACATAAAAAAGGGGCGGTTTGACTTGATGCAATTGTTACGTGAACCAGATTTTAAGCAGACAAGATGCAATGCAAGAAATGTACTAAAGAATTTTAGACGTTTGGAGCGGATGGCAGGACGCTCTTTAATAGATGTTAAATCACCGATTATAACGGATATGCCAAAAGTCGAACGCTACGGTAACAAAACAGAGGATGCAGTTATCCAATTAGTAGACATAGAGAATGAACGTGACGCAATACTTGCTGGACTTATGTCATTAAGCTTAAATAGTCGTCAAATACTGTATTGGAGTTACTGTGTAACTGATACTTATTCGAATTACAAAATTAGTCGAGAGATTGGTTACTCAGAAAGAAGTGTTCAACGTATGAAATCAGAAGCATTGATTGAATTTGCTGAGGCGTATAGATGTGGTGAAGTAATCGTTTATAAATAGGAGGGTTACGCAATGTGGAAAGGTTACGTGTCATTAAAAGATTTGAAAAATGATCTTATTTTCAAAAAAATCGTAAACTGGTCAAAAAGTGAATTAATTTTAGAAGATGGAACAAAAATAGAAGTTGTATGTAGTGAGTCTGATTGTTGCGCATGGAGTGAAGGCGAATTTACAAATGTAAAACTCGATGCGGTTATTACAGATATAAAAATCTTTGATAAAGGTAAGCGTATAGACAATGGTGATGGACATACATCTTATGCTGAAGTCATAGTTTATCATAATAGAAATGAAATCGCTAAAGCGGAATGCACGGCGGATGATGGGAATGGAGGATACTATTATAGTGTTTGTGCTTTAAAAGTCAAAGACAAATTATGTGTAGTGACTGACGCTTAAAAAATGGCGGTTTTTTGGCGGAAATGTGGCGGTTTTGGTTCGTTTTACGGTGATATTATGATAGTGTCGAAAGATTAAACAAAGCGACACGAAACAATCAATCAGCGTGAAAAGTCAATCTACTTTAACTGTCATGCGTTTTCGACTGATTGAATTGTTTTACAGAGAGTTTTTGAAGACTACTCACAAAAACAAAAATAAAAAGAACATCGTTTATTTTGTTTCAGTCAACAAACAGCTCTTTTTTAACAGATAGACAGCAACCAACAAAAAAATAAAACACATTCCTCTTATCTATTTCAACAGGTTGCTGTCTATTTTATTTATGATGTGTAGCTCAGTTGGCGAGAGCGCTCAGCTTATAACTGAGAGGTCGCTAGTTCAAATCTAGCTACATCAATTGCAAGCGAGGTGTGCTATATGGATAGACTAGATAAAGATAGAGAAAAATTTGCTAAGACAAAACGATTATCTTTTTGGAAAAGAAGAAAATGTGCTCATGATTATGTGTTTTTGTATATACGGAATTGTGACAAAATCTGGGGTTGCGTGAAATGCGGGAAAACAGAATGGCGTTAAGATTGCTCACTGAGCGGTCTTTTTATTTTGCTCGAAAGGAGATTGCTAATGAGAAGCTACTGGTACGTATCACTATCAAATAAATATCCTCATCCGAATAATGAAGATCCTGTGAGAGCCGTACAGTCAGTTCAAATAAAAAAGAAATACTCAATCATTGAGATGACGAGAGAAGCTACTCCTTTCGAAATAGATAGCTGTCGTTTAATTTACTGCGGTGTCGGTCAATTTGATGAAGAACACATTCAAGAAAATGTTGGGAGGTACATTAGATGAAAGACAACACAGACTATATAAAAATCATCAAGAAGATAAGAGAAGAAAAAGACTTAGATGAACTAGCTAATTTGTTTATGAATATCATAAGTTTGACTGGTTTGAAGATGGATGAAGTCGCTGCATTAAATTATTTCATTGCAGAACAAACACTCAATGCTGAACACAATGCTAAGTTCTTGAAAGAGCGAATGAGCTTAGATGTTTCTTTTTTGGGAATTGAAGGCATATTTAAAGTTCAGGAAGCGTTAGTAAATGTATATGTAGATAAGGTGAAGAAGGGTGTGTAAATAAGGATGGACAAATTTTTTGAACTAGAAGTTGATACTAAGTACTCGGACACTAAAACTTCGATAGATGGAATGTTAGAGGATGATAATGTTCTTTTTATATTACCAAATGGAACAATGATTGTTAAGAATCCTAAAGTAACTAAATTTATTGAGAGGTTCATCGTGAGTGCAAATGAGAAACCAATTAATAAATTCGCTTCAAAATATACAGTGCTTAAATACACGGATCCATGGGACACTGATCCTGAATGTATAGAATACGATGAAGAAATAAAACGCAAATCTGCTGAAGAACAGAACGAAACTTGTTCCAGATGTGGCGAAATTAAAGGCAATCTTTTGGAAATCAAACTAAAAGACACTGACTCAGTACCAGAAGTTTATTACAAAGGTGAGCGTTTGGATGGACCTGCGAAAGATGGTTTCGGCTTAGTGGATATGCAATATCATTATCATACGGAGGAAGATGGTAGTAGAACACCTGATGGAGCCAATGATATCTCGATTGAGTATTACGATATGTCCGATGATAGTGAACACTTAGACCGAAAGATCATCGGACACAAGAGAGACGCTTAATATAATTGATGTCTCGGCATAGAAATCAAGAAAGATGGGGTGGAGGGGAATGACGATGTTGGTGACTAACTTTGGAAAAGTTACTATCAATGAGCGGAACGCTTGGAGATTTGTAGAACAATTTGGATATGATCAAGCAAAGCAGATCATAGAAGATTTGGCAGAAACAACGGCGGTAACAAGCAGACGTGGATTGATGTACTATGTCAATCCAGCATTTTATACATCGGAACAGTGGAAGATGCTACGTAATAGAAATGGGAGAAGCTAGATTAAGAGATGAAATTGATAAACTTTATAAAACGAGCAGGTGGAGAAAGCTTAGAGAATTAGTCATATCTAGAGACTTTGGTGTATGTCAAGAGTGTAAGCGTCGAGGGATTGTCACGAGAGGAGTGGTTGTTCACCACGTAATCGAAGCAAGAGAAGATATAACTAAGTTTTGGGACATAAATAACCTTGAACTTGTTTGTCTTTCCTGTCATAACAAAGAGCATCCAGAGAAATCTGGAGGTAAGAAGAAAATAAAGACAAAAAGAAAGGTTGTGAAGTTTTATGCAACAAGAGAATAAACAGTCGCATGGCATTGGCATAACAAATAAGGCAACCGTAACTCAACAAGTAGAGTGGTTAGAGGGCGTAATAGAACAATTAGAAGAGTTTAAAAATAAAGTAAGAAAAGAGAATGTAATTTTGGATGGTGGATATTTTGGTAAAACGCTGAACTTGCCAGAAATAGACGTTGCGAGAATGAATGATCTAACTTTGAGTCTGGATTATATCGAAATTAAGTAGCCCCCCTACTTCGAAAAGTAGGATTAGGAGAGCGCCAAGACCGGTGAGTTCCTTCCTGTACACAATTACCGCTTTTCATTTTTTTTGGTTGTTCAAATTCACGGTATTTTTTGATGAAAGAAGGTGATAAGATGCCACGACCAGCTAAAAGCGCAAGGTTACAGTTACTACAAAAGAATCCCAATAAGAAAAATACTAAAGACTTGAAAAAACGAGCTGAATTTGAAGAAAAAATGCAAATGAAGGCAGATGAAATTAGAGCGCCTTCTTGGTTAGATAAACAAGGAAAAGAAGTATTTGAGTTTATAAAAAAAGAATTGCTATCTATCGACCTTGTAATGAACCCGGATATCTATTCTATGGCAATGTATAGTGACTGGTACTCTCAATATGTCAATTTGCATAAGCAATATAAAAAAATGCAAAGAGAATATAAAAAAGAATACCAAAAAAGAAAAAAACAGGCGGAAGACAGTGGAGACGAGTTTGTGGAACCATCTGAAATGTATGGTAATCCGCTAGCTAAGCAGATGGATACTTGTTCAAAAAATGTACGTGTTTTTGGTAGTGATTTGGGGCTATCACCTGCTTCTAGAGCAAAATTAGCCATCAAGTTGGCGCAAGACGACGGGGATGATTCCGAATGGACTTAATGGAGCTATCTTATTCAGAGTTAGAAAAATGGTGGTCTAACTATAAAAATGAGCAGGCTTCATGGGGAGGGATTCTTTTAGATCCTTATCCGGAATTATTGACGACTTGGTATGCTGAGCGATTGATAGACAAGTCTATACCGGCGAGCAAGGAAAATGTACTAGCTGCAAAACGACATCTAATGGATTTGAAAAGGCAGGGCACAGAAGAATTTCCGTGGATTTTCGATGAAAAAGCTGGCCACCGGCCAATTCGATTTATTGAAGAAAATTGCCGTCCGACAGAAGGAGATTTTGATCGTTTTGTTTTGCAGCCGTGGCAACACTTTATCATAGGGTCAATGTTCGGGTGGGTGCATAAAGATACTGGCATTCGAAGATTTCGTGAAGCGCTGACGTTCGTTGGACGTAAGAATGGAAAGACATCTTTAATCAGTGGTTTATCTGCTTATATGCTCGGTTACGATGGAGAACAAGGTGCAAATGTATATGTACTGGCAAATGCTAAGGATCAAGCGTCTATTTTATTCGATAAAACAAAAGAGATGGTTAAACAATCACCTCGATTAGATAAAAAATATAAGCCTCAACGATCAACAATTAAAGATGAGTCTACTTTTTCAAAAATGGAAGCTCGTGCTTCTGATAGTAAAAAATTAGATGGATTAAATACTCACTTTGCTATATTTGATGAAATACATGAATTTATCAATTTTAAACTGATAAATGTTATTAAAAAATCTCGTGGAACAAGACGTCAACCTCTGATTACCTACATTACTACTGCTGGTTATGTATTAGATGGACCACTAATGCAATATTATGATAATGCACTCGATTGTTTGGAACATCTTGAAGATGGACTAGATGAGCGGGTTTTTTATTTTGTTGCAAAACTTGATGATATGATGGAAGCTGATGATCCACGTAATTGGATTAAAGCGAATCCTAACATAGGACTAATGTCGTTTGTTGATTTAGTAACAGATTGGAAAACAGAAAGAAATAGTCCTCAGGAACGTGCTGATTGGATTACAAAACAGTTCAATCTGTTTTCGGATATAGATGAATTATCATTTTTAGATATGCAAACAATAAATAAAAACAGCAAAGTAATAGACTGGAAAGATATGGAAAACAAGGAATGTGTTGCAGGATACGATTTATCAGAAACACAGGACTTTACTTCTGCTTGCCTTGAGTTCCCTATTTATGAAACTGGTGAATTAGCAATACTGGAACATAATTGGATATCTCAAGAAAGATACAACAATGACAACAATCAACAGCGCTTAGATGCTTGGATAAAAACTGGCGATTTAACCATCACACCTGGCAACTATGTAGATTATCAATACGTTTTTGATTGGTTTGTAGAACAGTCAAAAAAATACAAAATATTAAAAGTAAGGTATGACCGGAGAAACAGTCTTATTTTAAATCAGCAACTAATTGATTTCGGATTTGTCATGGAAGAAGCTGTACAGGGGTTTATAACCCTTGGTGGGCCTATGAAAGATTTTAAAGAGAGGTTTCTGGACGGGAAAGTAATTTTTAATAATCAAAAAATTTTTCGTTGGTATCTGTCAAATGTAAAACTGGTTCAGGATAGAAACAATAATTGGATGCCAACTAAACAATCAAAAAATCGGAAAATTGATGGCTTTGCAGCGGTTTTGAATAGCCATGTCAGTGTAGTTGAAATGTTAGCCACTAAGGCAAATCAAAGTGGTGCGGTTGGATTCATAAGCATTAGAGATATGATGAAAGGAGGGTAGCGATGAATAGATTTCAAAAAGTTGTGAACAAACTAACTCCAAAATTTGTAAAGCAGTCCGTCATTAAAGATTACAGTTCAACGAGCAGCTTTAAGGCATGGATTGGAAAAACATTTTTTGGTATAGAAAATTCTACTTTAGAGACAAACGAAAACATTTTTTCGGTAGTTTCGAGATTAAGTAATACTTTAGCTAGTTTACCTTTCAAAAAGTATCTAAATTATGATCAGCAATTTGATGATCATATGGATCGGTTAGTTTACTTTCCAAATAAAAATCAGACTTTGGATCAAGTAATAGGTGTTCTTGAGGTTAGTAGAAATACAAATGGCAACGGATATGCTTTGATTATTAGAGATGTTAGAGGGCAACTCGATATGCTGGTTCCTTTTAACCCGACATATGTAGAGCCAGTAATTGAGCAAAACAGCAAGGAGCTTTGGTATCAAGTAAATAACGATGGAAAAACATTTTATTTCCATAATTCTGATGTTATTCATGTTAGACATATCGCTGGAAGCGGCAACTGGAAAGGGATTAGCCCAATAAAAGTTTTAAAAAATTCAAATGATTTTGATAAAGCTGTCAGGGAATTCTCTCTAAAAGAAATGCAATCTCTTAGAGACTCATTTATTTTAACTTATGCTTCTAGCGTAGATAAAGAAAAAAGAGAGGCTGTTGTTGAAGACTTTAGGCGTTTTTATGAAGAAAATGGAGGGGTTTTATTTCAAGAGCCTGGCGTAACCATCGAGGAAATGGAAAGAAATTTTGTGGCTACAGATATGAAAATAACAGAAGAAATTACTAGAGATAGAATTGCTAATGTTTATAATGTACCAAGTATTTTTTTAAATTCGTCTAGCAGTAGTTTTTCATCTAATGAGCAATTGATGCAGTTGTTTGTAAATATGACACTCACACCAATCGTCAAACAATATGAGCGAGAGTTTAATAAAAAAATTCTCACTAAAAAAGAAAGATTAGCAGGATACTATTTTAAGTTTAATATGATGGGATTGCTTAGAGGAGATAGTGATGCACGACAAAAATTCTACCATGGAGGTATCCGTGATGGATGGATGTCTCCTGACGAGGCCAGAATGTTAGAAGAGATGCCTCCTAGAGGTGGGAAAGCTTCGAAATTATGGATTTCAGGTGACATGTATCCTCAGGAAATGGACCCTACGCTAAGAAAATCAAATAAATCAAGTAATCAAGACTTGAACAATGAAGAATAAGTCTTTTTTATGGATGTGGGGGGTGAGCGTTATCGAGAACAAAACAATAAAATTACACATTAAAACAAAAACTATTTTCAAATTATATGTTTTGTTAATCAGGGCACAATACCTGTTCAATAAGGAAGTAGCAATGAGAAGCTATGAAAAGCTAATTAAAGATATAGATAAAGATATGTATAAATACATCAAAATTGTTGCAGAAAAGTAACGATTTTTTATTTTTCATTGAAAGGAGGGTAGAAATGAAAAAATTTTGGGAAATTAAACAATCAACAAATGATGAAGCTGATGTTTTTATTTTTGGAGAAATTGTCTCTTATAAATGGGACGATGCAGATACAACAGCAGCTAGCTTTCAAAAAGATTTAAAAGCTTTAGGTGAAGTTAATCAAATCAATTTACACATAAACTCACCTGGAGGCTCGGTTTTTGAAGGAATTGCGATTGGAAATATGTTAAAACAGCATAAGGCCAAAGTTACTGCTTATGTCGATGCATTAGCGGCGTCAATTGCAAGTGTAATTGTTGCAAGTTGCGATAAAGTTGTTATGCCAGAAAATAGTATGTTGATGATCCATAATCCATGGACATTTTCCGTTGGAAATGCAAAAGAACTTCGAAAGCAAGCGAATGATTTAGATAAAATAGCTGAGTCTTCAGTTATTACTTATTTAAATAAAGCTGGTGAGAAGCTAACGGAAGAAAAAATTAAACAAGTTATGGATGAAGAAACATGGTTATCCGCTCAGGATGCTTATGATTTGGGGCTTTGTGATGTTGTAGAATCTACGAATCAGATAGCTGCCTCCATCAGTAAAAAACTCTTTGCTGCCTATCAAAATGTTCCTGATGAGCTATTGATGTCAACACAAGAAAAGGAATTGAGTAAAAGCAAAAGGGAAGAAATTATCCAAAAAGCACAACAAGACAAGGCCTTTATTGGCGAAATTTTAGGAGGACTATAATTTATGAAAACAATTTTTGAATTAAAACAGGATATGACTACGATTGGTAATCAAATTCAGAAAACAAAAGATGAAATTTCACAAAAAGCTGCAGATCCGGCAGTTAGCGTGGAAGAATTAAACCAACTAAATAAAACTTCGGAGGAATTGCAACAACGATTTGATATTATTAAAGCTCAACATGATCAAATGGAAACAGAACAAAAAGCGAGCTTATCTAAACAATCTTTTTCGACAGCAGAAGACCCAAAACAAAAACTGATTGATGCGAAAGCTGCGTTGATTCGAGCAACTATGAAAAAAGACGCAGTGTCGAAGGATGCTATGGATCAGTTGAATCAATCTTATGATAACAATATTTTTCAAGCTTTAATTGATGATACATCAACTGGTGGTAAAAGTTTTATTCCAAAAAATACTGGAACTAGCGTCATTTCAGATCCAGTAGTGAAAAATCCACTACGGGGGCTATCTGCCATTACAACTATTCCAAATTTGGAATTACCAAAAGTGACATTTACTTTAGATGATGACGATTTTATTGAAGATGGACAAACAGCTAAAGAGCTAAAAGCGACAGGGAGTGTAGTTACATTTGGTCGTCATAAATTCAAAGTATTTACTGATCTATCAGAAACAGTTGTAAATGGAACGAATACAGATTTAGTTTCTACTGTTGAGCAAAATTTACAAGGAGGAGTAGCCTTTAAAGAGAAAAAAGTGGCCTTCTCTACGACTCCTAAAACAGGTGAGGAACATATGAGTTTTTATGATGAAACAGTTGTAAACATCAAGAAAATTGAAGCTGAAACATTATTTGAATCGATTATTCAAGCAGCTGCTGATTTAGAAGATAATTTTGCTGAGAATGCAGTTGTTGCTATGCGAAAAGCTGACTACTATTCAATGATTAAAGACCTTACTAACGGTGCAGAATCTCTATTTGGGAAAAAACCAGAAGAAGTCTTAGGATATCCAACAGTGTTTATCGATAAAGCAGTGACTCCTGTTGTAGGAGACTTTAGCTATTCTCACTATAACTACGATATCAATGCTTTATATGAACAAGATAAAAATGTTAAGACTGGTATGCATTCATTTGTAGTGACTGCTTGGTTCGACCATCAGATTAAATTAGCCTCAGCATTTCGATTAGCAACAGTAAAAAAAGCATAGCCCCTGCAGTGATTGGGGATGTAATTCCGACTGTTGATGGGGCGACTGTGAACCTTGGTTAGGTGGTGAATGTATCATGCTAGATCCAAACAAGTCCGAAGATTTGGAAGAAATAAAAACAGCTTTACGGGAAGACTTTTCAGATGACGTTCTAGGTATTAAGCGTGCGACAATGGCAGCAATTGCATACACGAAGGGGGCAATCGGCAACGATAAGCCCTCTTTTTATTCACAAAAAAATGAGATCGATGATTTGCTCAACTTAGCTATTTTGTTATTAGCAGATCACTATTACCATGCGGGTTCGGCAACAATCGAATCTCAAACGCAGAGCGGGTCGCTAAGAGAATACGATTTAGGGTTTAACTCAATTCTCTTACAATTAAAAGCTAGTTATTTAGTTTTTAAAGAAGGTGGAAGTATTGAGAAAAAGTAGAACAGGAAAATTAAATACAGTCGTTTATTTCTGGGAATATCAACCTAATAGTGGACCAGAACCAGGTGAAAAAGAGAAAAAAGTGTTGTATAGTACACGCGCAGAAATTTACGCTCCTTCAAGAAAAGATTTAGAAATTTTAAACGGTACTGGTACAAAAGAAGGTACAACTATTATCATTAGAGACCCTAGAGGAAAGTATATTCCAATAAATAATCATTTTGTTGAGATTAAAGATTACCGTTTATCTGGAAACTGGAATATTTTAGATGTAAGAAATGACATAGCTGAAAATAGATTCATTACGATCCTTTTAGGAATTACACGTGATGGTTAGAAGTGTAGAATTTCAAGGAATACAAGAAACGATACAAGCACTTGAACGCACGCTTGGGGAAAAGAAAATGCGAACGGTGACCAGAAAGGCCGTGAACACTGGTGCTGAAAAAGTCGAGAAGAATCTTCAAACAGACCTGCTCGTATTTAAAGATAAAGGATATACGATCGATGAAGTTGTAAGAAAAGATGCTACCTACAAAAGTCAAAAAGTAGAGGCTGAAATCGGTTGGAATGGGCCACACCAGCGATATCGACTTATTCACTTAAATGAGTGGGGGTATACGCGAAAAGGCAAACAAATCAAACCACGTGGATTTGGTGTAATTACTAAGTCACTGAAAAAATCAGAACCAATATACCTCAATGAAGTAGCACAGGAGGTTAAAAAAAGTTTATGAAAGATATGCTCAATATTATTTATGAATCTCTTTGTTCAAATGAATATATTCATTCTATGACTTACAACGAAGAAACAGAACAATATCGCATCAAATTCTATGAACAACCAGAAACAGCAGATAAGACAGGTGCTTTTATCACAATCAGACCTGTGGATGTGCCTAACGAAGCATATCACGGCAGTGACCAAGAACTGTCAATAGAGCATTTGATTCAAATAGATGTTGAATCGACTTATAGAACAACATGTAAGCAAATTCAGTATGAAATAAAAAAAGAAATGAAAAAACTGGGCTTTGGTCAAGTTTCTGGTCAAGGACTTGATGAGTATTTTACAGAAACGAAACGTTTTGTAGACGCACGTCGCTACGACGGAAATACAAAAATTTATGATACGAACTATTAAAAAATGGATAACAAGAACCAAGACACGAAAAATCGTGTCTTTTTTTGTTGTCAAAAATTAGGAGGAAAAATTTATGACTTTAGTAGGATTTAAAAAAATGACGATTGGTGTCTTTGATGAAAACGGGAAAATTCCAGTCGCTAATCAATTCGTAATTGAAGGTAAACAAGACAAAGGTGCTACTGTTTCAGCTGAGATTACTGGTTTATCAAAAGAGCCATCGAAAGTTTACGGTTCTGACATTGCTTATTACGTTTCTCAAAAAGGTACTGGGGATGTCAGTGTGAATTTTGGATTGTTAGATTTACCGGAAGAAGTAAACGATAAAATTTTAGGCTATGCAACAAATGAAAGCAAAATCAGCTTCTTGGGAAAAGACACAGAGCCTCCTTACTGCGCTGTTTTGTTAGAATCGTCAGATTTAAGTGGAGAATTAGCAATGCTTGCCGTGTTTAAGGGACGATTCAGTCGTGAGTCGATTAACTTAAATACTTTAACAAATGATGCCTTTGAACCAGATGCTGAAGAATATGTTTTTGCAGCTGTCGCTAGTGACGCTGATGGAGAAGCCAATGGCCAATCCGTAGCAAAATATATCGGAAAAGAAGAAGCTTCTATTGCAGAGTTGAAAGGGTTAGTTTTCCCAGCGGGGGAGTAACAAGCCCCATTGTTGGGACCGTTACTCCAACAACGGATGGGGCAACCGTCGCGCTTAGTTAAGAAAGGAGAACAATATGACACGTACATTTAGAATTCATAAAAAAGATGGAACAAAAATTGTAGAAGGAGAAAGCCCATTAGCGATTACAGGGATTTCTGCTGATACACAAGTAGCCGCAGGCGATTATTATGCTATAGCTATTGAAAATGAAGTAGAAAGCGCAAAGGTGGATGTTCCAGCCTTTAAAACGTTACCTATTTCTGTTACAGGAGTTTCTTTAGACAAAACAACAGCTACATTAGCACAAGGTGAAACGCTAAAATTAACTCCCACAGTAACTCCGACAAACGCAACTGATAAAACGGGAGCATGGAGCAGCTCAAATACAGCTGTTGCGACTGTTAGCGGTGGAACAGTGACAGTTAAAGCTGATGCACCTGCCGATGGTACAACAGACGTTACTTTTACAACGAATGATGGTGGGAAAATTGCTAAATGTACCGTCACTGTAACACCCAGTTAGCCCCGCGATAATACCTGATGTGTACACGATCGGTGAAAAATATATGTATGGTTCTTATGAAGGGAATATTAAACGTGCGCGGGTATACGTTAATGGGGTTGGCCAAGCAATTGGCGGAACATTTCTCAATGGTAAGTATGACTACTACATTAACGCGGGGATAACTGATGTAAACGACCTCGTTGAGATTGAGGGTTGGAACGAAAATAATGAAGTAATCGCGAGCAAAAAACGCGTTGAAATTAAATAGAAATCAGTAAAAGGTTAACTATTATTAGTTAGCCTTTTTATTTATGTAGGAGGAAAAATAATGGCGAAAG
Organism: Enterococcus sp. C50; assembly: GCF_040887505.1. Lineage (NCBI taxonomy): Bacteria > Bacillati > Bacillota > Bacilli > Lactobacillales > Enterococcaceae > Enterococcus > Enterococcus sp. C50. Next base: position 318,091 of record NZ_JBFOFW010000002.1, read on the forward strand.
TACAACTAGTTTTAAAAAACAAAGAAGGCAAAAAAGAAGTTTTTGAAAATTTGGATACAACTGGGAAAGATTATCGAACGGCATTAGAAACAATTAAAAAATTAAATACTGAAGGAACAAAAATGTGGGATCAGCTCGAACATTATTTGACATTTGCTAAACAAATTTTTAGAGATGACAAATTGACTGACGATCAAATCTTAGACGGGTTACCTAGCGAAAAAACAATCGAAGTCTTGGATGACATTTTAGGACAAGTTATGGGAGTTGAAGAAAATCCCGATCCAGAAGCAAAAAAGTAACGCCTGAAGAAGCGGAAGAAATGTACTTAAATTTGTGCAGAGAGTTGGTAAAAGCCGGCTGGTCATTGTCAGATATTGAGAACAATTCAATTGAGATGATGGTGAAAATTGCTTGCACAGAACCTAAAAAAGAAAAAACAAAAGAAGTTGATTTGAAAGACTTTCTTAAATCTATATAGAAAGGAGGAAAACTATGGCAAAGGGAAAGCCGCTTGGCAACATGATTATCAAGCTAGATTTAGATAGCTCAGGGCTATCTAAAGGATTAACAGGAGCAAAAAATGCAGTCACTCACCAGACAAAAGCAATGCAAGCGCAAATGAAAGTGATGAGTGCGTCAGGGAATTCACTCGGAGTGCTTGAAGCTAAGTACAATGGTTTGGGGAGCGTGCTCCAATCCAATGAGCGCCAAGTCGAATTGCTAACAAAAGCTTACAAGGATAGTTTTGATGCAAATGGAAATGCTACGGCTTCAACTGTGAAATATGCTAATCAATTAAATCAGGCAACTGCGAAATCAGCTAGTTACGAAACTCAAATGAAAAATACTGTCGGGCAACTTGCTCGCATGAAGGTAGAAACAGAAGGAACCACTGGTTGGCTAAAAGCGGAGTCAGCTCAGTGGATAGAATCAGGAAAACGAATCGAGTCTTTTGGAAACAAGGTTTCTAGCGCTGGCACTGCTTTAACAGTTGGAGTGACAGCACCAATCGTTGCAGGAACTGCAGCAGTTACAACTGCTGCTATTTCTTGGGAAAGTGCCTTCGCAGGGGTGAATTCTTTGCCCTCCCTTATAGCGATGTAAGGGTAATTAAATCGAGCAAAAACGGTGAAGACTAAAGTTTTAGGATTTTTATTATACCAAAAACTATGTTAATACCGTGCTAACTTACTAGATTACGTAAGGCTAGTAAGTAGTGTAGAGCGTAGGAGCTGAATAAATATAATGCTCCCACGAGTGTTCGAGAGCTCATGCTTTGAGTTCAAAATGTACGCCGAACTTATAGGAAACTATAAGAAGTGAGGGATAAAAAGCCCACACGATAACAAAATTGAAAGAAAACTAACGATGAGGTTATAGATTCGAACGGAAACGTTGTTTATTCTTATAGCGATTTAGAAAGCGGTCTTCGAAAACTAGCAACTCAGCTGCCTGCCAGCCATCAAGAAATTGCTGGTGTAGCAGAAGCTGCCGGACAATTGGGTAAAATTTTATGCCCAGCTTCCAAGAAATTGGTCGCTTAAAACACTAACCAAAATCGGTGAAGGCTAAAGCAAAAAAATGGTATAATAAGAGAGTAGGATAGAGTAGCTCTCGAACAGGAAGTAACCCGCTTCCTTTCCTACGCTTTTTGGGTTGATTATCTGGGGAGGTAATTATTTTGAAAAGAAAAACACATGAAGAATTTATTGAAGAAGTTCGTGAAAAACAAGGAGAACGTTTTATAATTTTATCTGAATATATAGATGCAAAAACTAAAATATATTCTAGATGTTCTCATTGTGGTACGACAGAATATAAGAATCCGTGGGATATTTTGAAAGGTTCTTGCAAAAACTGCCATAGAGTAAAACTCTCTCAAGTACATTCGAAAACACATAAAGAATTTAAAAAAGAGGTCGAATATGGAGGAGGTTATTTGCTTTTATCTGAATACCGAAATTCAAAAGAAAAGGTAGAGATAAAACATTTGATTTGTGGACATAATTTTTTCATGACTCCAAGCAAGTTTTCTTATGGACAACGATGTCCCGATTGTATGAGACCAAATCACAATCGAACACATGAAGAATTTTTAAAACAATTTATGTTCGTAGCGAATGGGGAGTATGAAGTTTTGGGGGAATTTACTACTGTTGAAAAAAAGACGTTGATTAAACATAAAAAATGCGGTTGTGAGTACGAAGTTTCTCCACATAAATTTATAAATGGAAAAAGAAGATGTCCAAAGTGTGCCAATAATATAAAATTAACACAAAGAGAATTTGAAAAAAGAGTTAATCAAATTGACCCTGATTACAAAGTGCTTGGAAAATATGAATCTGTTAATAAAAAAGTATTATTAAAGCATAAAAAATGTGGGAACGCTTGGAAAACTAAACCTTCAAATTTTTACAATGGGAAACGTTGCCCAAAATGTAATGCTAGTAAAGGTGAACTAGCTATTGAAAAATATTTAATTGAGAATGATTACAGTTATGAAACTCAATACAAAATAAATCAATGCAAGTTAAAAAATCCTTTACCTTTCGACTTTGCAGTTTTTTCTAATAATAGTATCGTTCTTATAGAATTTCAAGGAGAACAACATTACAAAGAAAGAGATTTTTTTGGTGGAGAAACGGCTTTTAAAAAACAGAAACTGAGAGATAACATCAAATTAAAATACTGCCAAGACAATAGAATACCATTCATAGCAATTCCTTACTACGAAATAGAGAATATACCAAATATCTTAAAGGGCTTTTTATAAGTCTTTTTTTGCTAGGTTAATACCGAGGTAAGCGAGAGTATCACTCGCCACCGTAACGCATAGAGGTTGAGCGCTAAGAGAGCAAAAATACCTCCACGAGTGGTTAGCATCTGACCAAGTAAAGTTGAAGATGAATATGTATGCTGAACTTATGGGAAACCATAAGAAGCAGGGGATAAAAAGCCTTTGCGATAACAAAATTGATAAAAACGGAAAATGTTGTTAGCTTTACAAAAACAATGATCGACATGGGCGAATCGACAAATATGTCAGCCGAAACCGCGGCAACGTCATTAGCTCGATTGGCCAATATCACAAAATTACCACAGGATCAATTTAGTAATTTAGGTGCTTCTATCGTTGATTTGGGTAAAAATTGTTGCCCGGCTATCAAGAAATTGGTAGCATAAAACACTAACCAAAATCGGTGAAGGCTAAAGTCGTAATAAGACCATGCTAATACCGAGGTAAGCGAGAAAATCACTCGCCACCGTAGAGCGTAGAAGTTGAGCGTTAAGAGAGCGAAAATACTTCCACGAGTGGTTAGCACCTTAACTTGCTAAAAGAAAGGTGAATATGTACGCCGAACTTATGGGAAACCATAAGAAGTGAGGGATAAAAAGCCCGCACGATAACAAAAATTGAACAACTTTGCAACTACTGAATCAGAAATTACAGAGATGGCGCTTCGACTTGCAGGTGCAGGTAGTCAAATTGGTTTGAGCCAAGGAGATATTTTAGGATTGGCCGCAGCGCTTTCATCGGTTGGTATTGAAGCAGAGATGGGTAAGTAAGACTGCCCCGTTGCTGAGAAATCAGCAGTGTAAAATCGACAAAATCGGTAAAACACTCTTTAGTTTATATTAAAAGAGTCAATACCGAGGTAAATACAAGAACTAAAGAGCTTGTATCACCGTAGAGCATAGGAAATGAACCTATGCTTTTTGTTTACTCAAAAAGTATAGAATAAAATTTTCCCACGAGTGTCGATTACCCTAACGGGATAAGACGAGGGTAAAAATATATGCCGAACTTACTGGTGACAGTAAGAAGTAAAGGATAAAAAGCCTTTGCGATAACATAATTGGGTTCTGCTATATCTAAGGTCATGGTGAATATGCAGGTAGCTGCAAAAACCGGACTTGGCCAGATGGAAAACTTATCTGCTAAAACAGGAATGACTCGAAGAGAGCTAGAATTGATGTCTTCTAATAGTTCAAAAGACTTTAAAGCGCTAGCCAATTCAATTGGGATGACAACGTCTGAAATGACAGGAATCATGAAAGCTTCTAGCAACCTTGAAAATTTCGGTAAAATTGCCGGAATGTCAGCACAAGAGTTCAAAAAAGCATTTGAAGAAGATGCCATTGGCGCTATTGGTAAATTTGTTGAGGGTCTAGGTGGCGCAGAAGCGCAAGGAACGTCTGCGATTGAAATGCTTGATGAAATGGGCATTAGAGAAGTACGTTTGCGAGATAGCTTGTTGCGCGCAGGTAATGCCAGTGATTTGTTTAAAGATGCTGTGAGTCGTTCAAACAAAGCGTTTGGTGAAAATGTAGCTTTGACGGATGAAGCAAATAAACGTTATGAAACAACAGAATCTAAGCTGAAGCTGCTAAAAAACGAAGCAGTAAACGCAGCGATTGATCTGGGTGGACCTTTTGTGGATGCGTTGCGTGACGGATTAGAAGTTTCAAAACCGTTAATTAAAAATTTAGGTGATTTAGCAGAATCTTTTTCTTCATTAAGTGATGATCAACAAAGAAACATAATTAAATGGGTAGGAATAGTCGCTGCAATTGGTCCAACAACGAAAGTGTTAGGATTTACGACTAAGGTAATTGGGAAAACTAAGACAGCAGTTGGTAACTTAACTGGTAGTTTAGTCGATTTAGCAGCAAAAGCTGCTGAGAAAAAAGCAATGGAATCATTCTCTACAACAGTTGCTGCAGCGGGAACGACAGCTGTTAAAACAGCAGGTGCTAGCGGAGTAGGTGGTTTGACTACAGCGCTGGGTAAAACTGCAGGTGCAGCAACTACTGCTGCAGGTTCAAGCGGAATTGGAGCAGTCACGACTTCTTTAGGATTGTTGGGACCTGCATTGCTTGGGGTTGTTGGTGTAGGTGGTGCTTTAGCACTTGGCTATGGTGCTTGGAAAACCTTTGGAGAAGAAGCTTGGAATTCTTCCGAAAGGGTAAAACGTTGGGGATTAGATGTTGGACAAACAACAGACGAAACTTTAACAAAAATGCAAACTAATACTCAAAATGCATCTGGTGAGTTTACGTTATTAGAACAAGGAATTTCTACAAATACGGAATCCATTGTGACCAATTTTTCTAAAATGGGGCAATCCATTGAAGAAAATATGGTTAAAAAAATTGAGAATTTAAAAGAAATTGTTAACTCATTGCCAGAAGATGTTAAAAATGCTGGAGACGAATTAACTCAAGAAGAAATTAACAATCAAGAAGAATATCTTGAAATAGTTAAGACGAATAATGAGAAAATTCAAAGTATTCGTGAACAAGCGTCCAACAGTCACCGAGAATTAACTTATAACGACACAATACGTATTAAGGCTTTAGCAGAAGAATCAGCAACTGCTTATGTAGAATCGTTAGGAAAAGGGCAAAAAGAGACTCAGGAAATTCTTAAGGCGATGACTGGTGATGTTACGCAGGCAACAAAGGACCAAGCAACTGAATGGTTACAATCTCTTGGCGAACAGCGGCAACAATCAAAAATTGAATACTCCAAAATGCAAGAAGACATGAAAAACAAGTTGGTTGATGCTGGCTATGAATTAAATAGTAGTTATGCTAAAAAAATGCTGAATTTACTTGAAACTAGCAGTAATTCAGCTAACCAAATTACTGAAGATCAAATGGCAACGATACTAGGTAAATACCCAGAGTTAGCAGATGAAGTATTTTTAGCTAATGGGCAATTGATTTCCTCAATGGGTGACGCTGCACAATCAGCAGTAAGCCAAAATAAAAAGATGATGGAAACTATGGGTGACTTTTCTAGAGCAGCTGCTAAAACAGCAGAAGAAAATCAAGAAAAAATTAAGTTAACTTTAGATGAAGCAAATGAATTTGGAGAGTTTTGGAATGGATTAGTTCTTGATAAAAAAACAGGTGAAGTTAAAACAAATGCTCAAGAAGCTGTAAACGAAGCTGCTGAATCAGAGGCTGGTTGGAATCAGTTGATGTGGCTTAGTAAAGATGCTGATGTATCATCGAATGTTAAAATGATGATTGCTGAAGCTGCAATTGCTAATGGCAAATGGGATAGCCTTACATTCACTGAACAACAAGCTATGCTTGATAGTAATGTGACAAAAGTAATGACTCAAGCCCTACAAGTTAATGGTAAATGGGATGAGCTTACTTTCGAACAAAAGAAAGCTGTTCTATATTCGAATACACCAGAAGTTATGGCGGAAACACTGTTTAATCTCGGCCTTTGGAATGACTATAAAACCGAGATTAAAGATTTAAATGCAGACAATTATGAGTTTCTACAAACTCTCTCTAAATCAGAGGAAAAAATAAAAATCTGGAATGAAACTTCACCAGAGATTAAAGAGCTATATGCGAAGAATTCGGATTTTCTAAATAAAATATTCTCTTCTGAAGAAAGTTTAAAACGCTGGAACGAAATTCCAGATTCAGAGAAAAAGTTACTTGCAAATAATCTTGATTTTTTGACGAAGATTACTACTTCGAAAGAGTCATTAAATAAGTGGAATGAATTGCCAACAGATCAAAAGAATATGCTTGCTGACAATTCAGACTTGTTGAATAAAATTTTCACTTCGAAAGAATCTTTCGAAGCTTGGAAAAAATTACCTGATCCAGTCAAACAAATGCTAGGCAATAACGAAGATATTTTAGCTAAAGTCAGAGATGGAACAATTAGTGTGGAAGAATACAACAAAAATGTACTTCCGTTGCTAAAAAAAATCTTAGGTGACAACGCTAGTGTGACGGGTGCGGTGAGCGATGCTACAGAAGTAATCAACACCTATAACGAAAAAGTTAATCCCATTGAGAAGATTCTGAATGCAGTAAGTAACGCCTCAGGGCTTTCTGTAGATATAAATAACCTTAAAGATTCTTGGGATAAACTTCCGAGAGAAGACTTTAAGAAGTTAACAGTAGAGTCTGTGTTCAAAGGCAATAACCCACTTGGAAATGCAAAAGGAACAAATTTCCACCCCGGCGGACCCGCAATGGTCAACGACCAGAAAGGATCTATGTACGAAGAACTCGTGCAACTACCTAGTGGAAATTCATTTATTCCAAAAGGGCGAAATGTTGTTCTTGATTTGCCAAGAGGTTCAAAAGTTTTAAAAGCTTCACGAACTAAAAAGCTCTTTTCAAGATACGCTGATGGGATCGGTAATATTTCTACAGTATCAACAATTCCAAACTTTGCACCACTAGTTATTGCGATAAATGAATTAACTGCAGTATTAAGACAACAAACAGGTGTAGGAATCACGACTGAAGAATCAGTTGCACCAAAAACAAGTGCAGCTACAGATATTCAATCGATCACACCTGAACAGTTAGAAGAAAAAACACCTGAGTTTGCTTTAATTGGCTCTGAGTGGTTGACTAATCTTTCTGACGGATGGAACTCTGTTGTTCCTACTTACATGAGTAATGAAAAACTCTTTATCAATCAATACTCAACTGCATTAAAAATACAAAATACACCGAATTATTTGCAAGGACTTGCTTGGAATCGCAATTTAATGAACGGTTGGAATAGCCTGACGGGGTCATTTATTAGCGTAATCAATTCATTCTGTAATCAAGCAATGACGACATTACGCAGTTACAATTCACCAATGTATGGCAATGGTCGTGCTTGGCAACAAAACAACTTAAACGGTTGGAACTCGTTGTATGGGTCTTTTATTGCAAGAGTGAATCAACTAGGAAATGACTCAGTTAATAATTTGCGCTCAAAATCTGGTGGTTATTATAATGCTGGATCATTCTTGATGCAGTCATTGATAAATGGCGTTAACTCGATGGGTAGTTCTTTGAATGCAACGATGAACGGTGTAGCCAACAAAATGGTTGGCGGCATTGGTAAAGGTGTCAACGGTGTGATTTCTGGTGTCAATTATGTATTGAAAGAAGTAGAGTCTAGCAAATCAATCGGAACTTGGACAGTTCCGCAATACGCAAAAGGGACAGAGGCTCACCCCGGCGGACTAGCTATGATTAACGATCAAAAAGGCCCTGTTCATGAAGAGTACGTTCAAATGCCTGACGGAAAAGGATTCATTGCAAAAGGAAGAGACTTATTAGTTAATTTGCCAAAAGGAGCACAAGTTTTAAATGCGTCATTAACGAAAAAACTAAAAAGTCGTTTAGACGTTCCAAGATATGAAAATGGTATCGGTAATTTTGATATTGTGGATTTGTTAGATGATGAAAAAGCAATGCAAAAATTCCTGAATAGTAAAGTGAAGTATGACGGTATCGGCGAGCCGTGGTTGGATATGACAAAATCTGGTGTCAAGTTGATGTCTCAATCAGCTAATACTATGCTTCAATCAAAATTGAGTGAATTTTTCACACATGGAAGTTTTGATGGCAGCATGAATGGAAATGGTGTCTATCAGTATTTAGTTGATGTTGCACAAAAAGTGATGTCGAAATTCCCTGGTATGACTATCACATCTGGGTATCGTCCTGGAGACGCCTACTATCATGGAAAACACCAAGCAATTGATATTGCATTACCAGGAGTAACAGGTGGTAGTCCGATTTATACACAAGCTGCCAATTATGCGTTTGAAAAGTTCCCTTCAAAAATCGCTTATGTAATCACGAACGGAAAAGTTCGAGATCGCATGGGACTTTCTGGAACAGGAGCAAGCGGAAATTGGGTAAATTGGCCTGATGGAGATCACTTTGATCATGTCCATTTGAACGGTTCGATGGGTTCTGGAAATATTTTTAATGCTGGTTCTGGCGGTGGTGGTGTTGAAAAATGGCGATCACTAGCCACTAAGGCATTAAAGATGGAAAATCAGTACAGTACTGCAAATCTGAATGCGTTGCTTTACCAAATGCAAACGGAGTCCAACGGAGATCCAAGAGCGATTAACCTTTGGGATGACAATGCGAAGCGAGGAACGCCGTCAAAAGGATTGATGCAAGTAATTGATCCAACATTTAGAAGCAACGCTCGTGCTGGATTCGATAAAGATATTTTTGATCCAATCAGTAATATTCTTGCTGCAATTCGTTACACGAAGAGCACTTATGGTAGTTTGTTGGCTGGCTGGAAAGGTGTTGGTTATGAGAACGGTGGATGGATAACTCAGGATGGACTTTATAGAGGTGGCGAAAAAAATAAACCAGAAATGGTAGTGCCTATGACCAAAAAAACTAGAGCGATTGAGTTGATAGGAGAAGCACTCGCTTTTCTGTCTGGAAACAAGAACGGTAGTACGAAAGATTCGGCAAAATCAGATAACTCAGAAGAACTGTTATTACTCATTAAGCAGCAGCAACGACAACACAATGAATTGATGATGATTCTTAAAGCGATTCTTGGGAAAGATTCTGGTATTAAAAAGTCAGACATTGGTAAGGCTGCAAATGATTTTTTGGGTTCTGACTGGAGCAAGCTTCAATATACGGCAGGGAGGTGAAAGATAATTGTTTTATAAACTTCTTTTTGTTCAAGATAGTGTCAGTTTTGACCCTCAAAAGAAAGATAAAATTATTTGTAAGGAAATTAAGCGGCAAGCACCTGTTTATGAAGTGTCCTACGCTGACTTTGAAGGAGTGAACGGGAGTAGAGAGGTGAGCGCTTCTTTTCGTCCGTTTGATCTGTCACTAACGTTTGATATTTTTTATCGAAATGAATACGAAAAAACATTGATGGTTACAGAATTACAGCAAATGATTTTTGTAGGGTATCAATACTATATTATTCATGAACTCGAACCAGGAAAAAGGTTTAAAGTAAATCCTACAAATTTTGAGTTTTTAGAAGAGGAAAATGATTATTCAACAATTGAAATCACGTTCACTGTTGTGGATGGTTACTCAGAAGCTGTTTCAACAACACTAAGTAACTTTGATTTACTAGATGAATGGCAGTTTTCGCAAAACTTAGAGTCATTAGATTATGAGTATTCGTTTGAGAAGAGCAGATTTAGCATTTTTAATGCAGGAGATTTTGTGATAGATCCTAGAAACACAGATATGAAAATTCTAATAGAAGGTGAATCGGAAGGAAATTTAACCGTATTTAATCGAACGACAGGTGATAGATTTGTTTATTATCCTGCGTTGTCTACAGCAAGAGGACAGACATTGACGATTGAAGGTGTTTATCCCAAATTGAATGGTGTGGCTCGTGGTATAGACACAAATCACGGTTTAATAACTCTGTCTGAAGGGATAAACGAAATTGAAATTCAAAATATTACACGTGTGAAGTCGTCATGGGATTTCCGTTTTTTGTATAGGTAGGTGATAATTTGAATGATTTAATTATTTGCAACTATGAGCAAACAAAAGAAGAAATCCTTGTCGATTACGACAAGGATTCTTTTTACGAAAATTGGCAACAAAATGAAACTTGGGAAATTAGTTTTTCTGTTAAAAGAAGCGAAAAAAACTCAGAAACATTCGATTTAATCACATTCGAATCTTTAGTGATTTTTGGTGGACAAAAGTTTGTGATAAAAGGAATGTCAGAAGATGCGAGTGGACCACTAGTTGTTAAAAGTGTCACAGCAACTCATATTTACTACACGGTGCAAGATGGATATCAATATGATCAAATAAGTGGTAAAAAATCGATTACTCAGCTGCTAGAACATGTATTTAAGACAAATAACAAAGGGTTCACTTGGGAAGTGATTGATCCAAATAAAAAATTCTTAACAGTTGAACAAGAAAACTTTGGCGATGGAAATTATTTAAAACTCATTGATGAAATTCTGTCAGATTATAATGCAGTAGTTATTCCGGACAATAAACATTTAATTTTTTATCCAACAACAGAGTATGGCGAGAAAATTGAGGAACAAATTCGATATAAATACAATACAGATGAAGTTTCATTTGAAATTGATACCTACTCTTTAAAAACACAAATAAAGGGATTCGGGAAGAAAAAAGAAGATGAAACCTACTACTTCACTCCGATAACATACACAAGTCCAGAATCAGAAAAATGGGGTATTCGTATCCAAGATCCAGTTGAAGATGAACGTTACACTGTTTCAGCTAATATGATGGAACGACTAAAAAACGATTTACAAGACTATCCTTCAGTTTCAGGGACAGTGATTCTTAAGTGGAAAATTAGTCCGAAAAAAGGTGACTTTGTTCCATTTATTTATGAACCGCTGAATATCAATACTTATATTCAGGTGGTTGGGATTAAAACGTTTCCTGCGCTACCTAACAAACCGCCCGAGATTGTATTAAGTAATACGAAAAAAACGATGACTGCTATTCTGGCCAATTTAACTAAGAAAGGACTGATGTGACTTGGGACTATTAAAATTAGTCAAAAATAGAATTTCTAGTGAATGGAAAGAAATTTTCAATCATAATGTTGATTATTTGAACGGCTTAGAAACAAAAGTCGATTCACAAAATGAAGCAACTAATAGCCGAATCGACAATCTAGTGTTGAACGCTGGGGGAGATTCATCTAACGAAGTGGTAGACGCACGAGTCAATAATAAAGGCGAGAAATTCGCTACATTACAAGGAAGACTGACTTACCATGAAGACTTAGCAGACCAAAAAATAGCTGACACTGAAAAAGAATTAGAGAGTCAGAAAGAGCAAATTGGTCAGTTAAACGAAGTAATCGCAGGCTTGTACGCAGGAAGCGGCTCAAACGTGGATATTTATGTTTCTGCAAAAAACGGAAATGATAAAACCGGTGATGGAACTGAACAAAAACCATTTAAAACAATTCAAATTGCTATAAATCAAATACCACTAATTAACACATCAACGTCAACGATTTGGATTGACGACGGGGTATATTTAGAAGATGTATTTATTCGAGGAATCAGCGCAGGAAAAATAATTATTCGAACGATACAAAGTCCAAGTACACTCGATGTGACAAAATCAGATATGCCTGTGAAAGTCAGATCTGTATCTTTCTTCTATTGTTCTGGTTATTTTCAAGCTCAAGGATTAGAACTTGTAGATCAAGCTAATGCGCCTATTTACGAAGGACGTAAGTACAGTTTTTGTTGCGAGCAGGGAGGGTATCTAGCTTTATACAAAGTTAGAGTAGCTGAAAATACTAAAAGCATGAGCGACCATACTGCAAGCTATGTTGGTGGTATGTCAAAAATGCATATATATGATTCATATTTTGCAAATCAAAATCAAATCAACGTTTCTCGGTTGTTCGGTGAAACGAGAGCTTCAAGTACTGTGACTGGAGCTTCAAATAATATTGCGTTTGAGGCCGACAACGGAACCGTACGCGACGGGACAACTTCAACGTTATCTGCAACAACAAAACATAAAGCGAGTGCTCAAGGATTGATCATTGCGAAAGGGACGGTGTTAAGCTGATGGTTTATAAATTGAATGAGTCTTTAATCAAAATTCAAGCAGAAGCAATCAATCCAATTCAGACAAATGTCGTCTTTTGGTCGCACGACAGAAGCACAGCAAAACTTCGCTTTAAGCTGATGAAAGACGGCGTTGCTCAAAGTTTACCAGATGGAACAATCGTTCCAATCCGCTTAAAATTCCGTTCAGATACTGCTGAGGGCGGTTATGGAAGTCATGACTATTTAGCTACGATTGAAGATCGAGTAAACGGGATTGTGTCTATCGTGATTAAAGATAATCTGCTCGGATATGTTGGAAAAATCGAAGGTAGTATTTATATAGAATTTCCAAACGATCAGTCGCTAGACACGGCAGGTCGTTTTATTTTTGATATCAAGCGAAGTCCCATCGATGCCACAACGCAAGAAGTAGATGATTACTATTTTGAAGGATTCGAAGAAGTGATTGATCGTTTAGAAGCGATTAAAGCAGAAATGGATGCACTTGATTATAAATCATTTCAGAAACATAAATTAACTGTTGATGATGGAAGAGCGATGCGTTTAGCTGACTTAAATCCTCGTCCAACCACCATCGATGATTTGACGCGACCAGGCTTTTACTATATTACAAGTGCAGAATCAAATACCTTTATTCCTGCGGATCACTATATCCGACAAACTGGTATGGCTGGATCTGGTTGGATAACAATCTATCCTGGTGACACAGGTGGAGGAGTGGTTCAAGAATGGTATCGAAATACGGCAAATCCGGTCGTTAATACTCGACACTTATATCGTAAACAAGAATCAGCTTCGCCCGTTACGTGGAATCCTTGGTCAGAATATGCGCAGACAAACAGCACGATGCTATCAAGTAGCTATTATCAAGGTGCAGCACATCGAATTGCTGAAGCAACCACTACCGGAAAACAAGCAACTAGTTATCTTGAATTAAGCGAGAACACAGGAATTTATTATTTAACCACAAAAGAAAGTAAAGCAATGTCTGATTTTACTCAATTACCGCCAGAATTTATTTATGGTGTTTTTGTAGAAAATATACCAAATGCAACAATTAACAATTTTTTACAACGAATTACCAGTAATGTTACTGATGGAGTATCACAGCCACCTGTAACGTACTGGCGAGTTATTCAAAAAAAAGCCGACGGATATACTCCAACTAAATGGCGCAAAGTTGTATCACAAGATGACGCACAAATGCATAAATTGACGGGTGATGATGGAGCAGTTGTTCGTTTGAGTAGTTTAAGTCCTAAGCCGAAAAGCTATGAAGAATTCGCACGTCTTTACACTGGCTGGTATTATTTATCAACAGCAGATAGCCAAACGATGGAAGACTATAGTCAGTTACCTCCAACGCTACAAAATGTCGGTGTTTTTATGCTGATTGGTGCAGGTATAGATGTAAATAATGCGACGCAAACATTAATTGCTAATACGACAGCTCAAACGATGGTTTATAGAATTGTTAGAAACGGTTCAGTACTTCCTTGGAAAACTGCAATGAATGATTCCAATACAGTTAATACTACAGACCCTCAGTCGGTTGGAGGCGTTAAAAACTTCTTAGAAGTGCCAACGATTAATTCGGTATCTGTTCTTACTGATACAGAACTGCCTTTTGAAGCATGGTATGTTCAAGCTGTCTCAATTAAAAAAATAGCTGACAAAGGTCGCTTGCCGGTAGGAAGGGAAGCAACAACTATTGGCAAGCAATATGGAAGAAAAATGAAAAGTAATCCTTTGAAATGGAATTCTGATCAAACGAAAGCGGAAGTTTTAAGAGATTGTAAGTTGTTTGTCGATGGAGTTGCAGTACTCGAGCTAGGAGGTTCGGCTGGGAAATGGGCGTACATTGATGTTTGGAACAATGAGGAGCAGACTCAGTACATTGGCACAGGATATGGCGTTGGCGCAGCCACTGAGGGAACTCTTTGGTACAGACATAATGTTGCTTTTTCAAGATATATGGAAATCAAAGCAGGAACACAAATTTCTCTTGGTTTATCAATGGAAAGCGGTAAAGAATTAATCTCAGGACAAATTATTCATTTTCACGTTATGGAAATTATTTAGTTATAAGGGGGAAATAAGATGATAAGGGTTTGGCAATATGGTCGGACGGGTGGTAAAGAGTACGAAGTAGCAGATGATTTTCCAATTCAAGTGCCGTTTACGGATGTACCACCGCTGGAAGAAATCGAATTAGAAGATCAGTTTTTTATTCCATCAGAAGCGCGATGGAAAGAAATTATCAATGAATTGGATAAAGAGAAACTAGACAACTTAACTGCTCTTTATCCTGTGCTACAAGAAGAAAATGAACAATTAAAAGAAAAAGCGGATAGTTTAAGTCAACTAAACGCAAAACTTATGCTAAATGATCTTGCAATCAAAAAAGAAAATGCAGAGCTTAAAGCAAAATCAGAAAGTCTAGCTCAAATCAATTCAAAAACAATGCTTGCTTCATTACAAAATAGCAAAGACATTGAATTAATTAAGCAACAATTAAATCCGACTGAGGGAGGCGAGTAATATGTTTAGTTTTGATGATGTCAAGATGATGTACGACTGGGGCTGTTTTACAGATGAACAAGTACAAGAATTTGTTCCAACCTGCATCACTGAAGAAGAAGCGGAACAAATTATTAGTAAATAAAATGTGAGAGGCGTGCTCAATTGAGTACGTCTTTTCTTATGGGAGTTGGTGAGTAAGTGAAAGATGAGGCAGTGCAAGATGTTGTCGAGCGTTTGGTTCGTATTGAAACTAAGCTTGATAACTATGAAGCTCTAAGAGAAAAAGCAGAAAGTGCAAAAGATCAAGCTGAAAAAGCATATTCTATCGCTTTGAACAATGCTGATGATATTAGAGAAATGAAAGCCAATAATAAGTGGTCATGGGGTTATATGATAGGTCTTGGCATCACCATTATTGGCTATTTTTTAACAAAATTATAGGAGGACAGTTTTATGATTTTACCAGATAAGTATTACAACGTAATAAAGTGGGGTGTGCTGACAGTGTTACCTGCAGCGTCCGTTTTAGTAGCGACATTAGGAAAAGCTTACGGTTGGCAAGGAGCCGATATGGCTGTTTTAACCATCAATGCAATTGCTACTTTCTTAGGTGTTGTTACTGGTGTTTCTGCATACAATTCGAATAAATAGGAGGTACTACATGAAAAAGAAATTTTTGTTTGGAGCTATTGTAGCTCTTTTTTTATTGCCCGTTAATGCTTTTGCTTACACAATTAACAATGAATTCAATTTAGCGCCTAATCAAGGTGATTCAAGGCTAGCAATCCCTAACAAAATTATTTTACATGAAACTGGGATAGATGCACCTGCAAGAAACGTAGCAGCCAACATGAAAAATAATTATAACGGAAGTAATCCTTATACCACAGATGTTATTGGTGACGGTGGGATTGTTTATCGTGTGGGTGAGCAAGGATATGTTTCGTGGGGAGCTGGTAACGCCAACCCTTATGCACCTGTACAAATTGAATTACAGCGCACATATGATAAAGCATTATTTGAAAAAAACTATCGAGCTTACATTGAATATACAAGAGATAGTGCAAAAAAATATGGAATTCCATTGACTCTTGATCAAGGAACTTCTTTATTTACAAAAGGAATCATTTCTCATTTGTGGGTGACAAATTATGTTTGGGGGAATCACACCGATCCGTATGGTTACTTATCGCAAATGGGAGTCAGCAAAGAAAAGCTTGCTTATGATTTAGCTCATGGATTTACCGATGAAAATCCCACTACTTCAAACGATAAACCCGTGATTGATCCAACCAGAGCAGGTGCAGCAAATCCTACACTGACAGATGGAACAAATTCCGCTCACATTGACCAATTCGGAGAAATCGAAAATGCGAACTTGCATGTGGCAGGTTGGCACGTAGCTAATTACAAATACGAGTATATTTTTATTATGGACTATAATACTGGCAAAGAATTAGCTCGTGTAAAAGCGAATGGGGTTTCACGTTCAGATGTAAACTCTGCATACGGCACAAGCGGAAACGTTGGTTATCATATTTCATTCAATATGCGTAGATTCCCGAATAAAAAAGTCTATGTCATGATGCGTGCAACCAATGATTCAAAAGGAAACACACAAGGTGGAGCGCAAGATTTTCACGACTCACGTTGGTATTTGAATATTCCTAAACGATAAAAATAGCCCCTCACTGAGGGGCAGTACATAATTATATAAATTTTATCCACCGTATAAAAAAACGCTTGGATTGAGGGAAAAGAAGTTTTAGTAATACAAGGCCATTAAAAATGATGAAAATGCTAAAAATTATAAGTTTCAAAAAGTTATCAGTTTTAAAAACAAATATATCCCTAAAAGGGCTGACCCAATCAGAGTACCTTATTGCTTTTAAAACTAGTGAAAATAAAAATAAGTCTACGAAAAAGAATAAACTAAAGGAAAGAGAAGGGTGTTTCTGTCTAAGCGTGCACGTGCATTCTTCTTCTGTTTTACAAGTACAACTTCTTAATTTTAGTCCTGTAAGCTTAGAAATGGCGTTAAAAGAAATAAATACAATCAATATTAAAGTGATTGACGACAAAGAAACGTACATAAGAATTTTAGAGATGGGAGTTTCCGCTAGATTGTCGCCGATGGCACCAATTTGTGATAATCCACCAAAAACAGCAAATATGATTGTTGAAAATATACCCATCATGCTAAGAAAATCAATTGTCATTTTATCGTATTTCTCTTTGTAGGCATTGGTATGATCTTGTAAAGTTTTCAATTGAGCTTGTTCCTTAGCCAGAATACTTTTTAAAGTTGCCAATTCTTTTTTCTGTTCGTTGTAAAGATTATTTTTTTGATTCAAAGCTAAACTTAAATGCTCTTTCGTTTTTGCTAAAGCTGAGATTGCAGTTTCATCGGCCTTGGTTAGTTGTTTTTCCCTTTTCTTAGATGTGAATTTGCTTATATAAAAGTTTTCAAGAATCTTAATGAAATATCCAGTTGCTTCTTCAGTTGTATCATTTATGAAAATTAAAGTAGTTAGTTCAGCGTAAGGTAACGCTGCGGGATTGATTTCTGAGGCTAAAGCATAGAGTTTATCTAATTCCTCATTTAGGTTAGCGGGCGAAGCGTCTTGGTTATTTATGTATTCGGAATATAATTTTTCTATTTTTTTTACAAAAGAAAAAGAAGCAGAATCACTGTGAATGTAATTCTGCTCTAATTTTTTAATATCGCGTTGGCTAAGTTTGTTATCCTGCTGCATCAATCAAATCCTCCACGCTGTAAGGTACATCACTACGACCAAAAATTATTTGGTTTCTATTGTTCAACCAACGGTCATGGCGATGGCTTTCGTTTACTAAATTAAAGACATTTTCATGTAATAGGTTTTCAATAATCGGATTCAAGAATGAAAATTCTTCTGCCTCCTGTTTTTGTTCAAAGATATTGGCAGCTCCGTAAATACGATATTCTTCATAAATATCTTCTATAACAGGTCCATATCTCCATACCAAAAATTCTGAATCATATTGTTCTTGTAACCACTCTTCATTTATAAGCCCTTGTCTGATACTATTAATCAATGTGAAGTAGAGTACTTTTTGAAGCTGTAAGTTAGTAATTCCTACTTCGGTATTTTGAGCATGGGCAATTACATGATCAGCTAAATCTCTCATTGTCATTTCCTCTTCCTCCATTCTAAAAGTTAAACATTATACAACAAAGTATGGTGTACGTCAACACTTTACTTTTGTACAATAATAGTATATCAAGTAAAATAAGCAATTGCAAAGAGAATATATATTTTCGTGATAAAAAAAGTTTATTGTTTTATTTTTTACCAACATCATATTCACCTTTACGATAAGCGGATAAGTTATTAACTGTCCCGACGGAAACATCCAATTTATCAGCAATTTCTTGTGTCGTATAACCACTGTCGAGCAATTCATTAACCTGGATGCTTTGTGGAGTAGAGTAGACACCTTCAGTTATCAAAATTTTTCGCACTTTTTGGCGTGACATATTATGATGAATAGCTGTTTCTCGGATAGAGCTACTATTCAAGTAAGTGCGAACAATATCGTCCGCATTTACTTGAACAGTTTTTTTGTATTTTTCTTCTAATTCATTTCTGTATTTACGAGCAGACTCTAAAGTTGTAAATCCTCTTTTTTGATAGTGTTTACGATTCACAACTAGATCAACGCGATATTTCGTTACCTCGTTTTGAGTGTAGGAGGTAATTCCTTTGACTCCAGTTTTCAATTAATCACTTCCATAAATTTATAAATCATGACCCATACGCACGTCGAAGTGGGGTTTGGGCTTGCTGTAGTAAAATCCTGCGAACGAAACTTCAAGCTCTCCAGTAGTAAAAAATAGATGAATTTCATTATATTCTGAGTTGAATTCACCGTTTTTGATAGAAAAATTTTCGTCTAAAACTTTCATTGTATCTGTAAAAGTGTCAACATTAATTTTCTTTATATATTGAACATTTTTAAGCAATGGCTCACCATCATGCCCAGTCCCGACACGGTCACCGGTGACTAAAAAAGCTTGCATATTATTGCGTCCGGAATAGCTGTCTAATAACTGTAGGCTTGACAGCACGGGTTTTTCATTTCTCATTTCAAATACTGAAACACCATCTTCATAACCTTTTGAGATATAGTTATAACTACGCTCATCGTCTGGAATAATTCCAAATCGAAGATAAACATCAGTGAATGTTTTAGTATATTCAGCTTTCCGAATACGAAGACCTCCGCCCTCGGGAACAAAAGCAATGTAGTCATCTAGTTCATTAATTGCTTTTGCTGCTTCGATCATTTCATCACGTGAACCAATGCTCACGTTAACTGCGCCATTTTCCGCAAGCTGTTGATTAAATGACTCTATGATTACATCGTTGTAAAATGCCTTCAATACTTCATCCATGATTTTTCCTCCTAGCTCTCAAGCTGTTTTTTTCGTTCTGCAATCAGTTGCTCTAGTTCTGCTAAATCTTCGAGAGTTGCTTTCGTATTTACAAATGATCGTGCTGCTCTTCTTGATGTCATGTAATTGCGATGTGCCTTTTTTTCTTCATCAGTGTTAATGCGTTCTCTGTATTTTCGACTTGCTTCCAGTTGAGAAGCAGGAGTTTTATTCTCTTTCAATGTTATCAACCTCACTTAAACCAAATAAACCAACCGACAGTTGCTAATACGATTAACCAAGCTAGTAAAGCTTTCCAATCGAATTTAATCCTTTCTAATGAGAATATCCAGTTGCCTTTTTTTACGACCTTTTTATCACCTATTTTCATATTAGCCACATGATATGATATAATGGATTTATAGAAGCTGGGGAGGTTAACCCTCCCAGCTACGTTTAATTGAGAACTTGAAAAACAAAATGTTGATTTCGAAGGTCAATTCAGTTTTTTTAGTTCTCTTTTTTCTATGCTTCCATTTCATATCTAACTCCTTTCATTAGATTTATAAGTCATTAACTAACTTACATACTTATTATAACGTATACGTTATAATAAGTCAACACTTTTACATAATAAAAAGCGAAAAAACCTTACTTTTTTAGTAAGGTTTTTTGTTTGGATAAATGCTCTTTTCAAATTCAACAACGATTTTTGGTTTGCTGTTTAGCTTATATTTTTTCACGACAAATTGTTTTCTACTATTATAATATCCAAAAATCGTGACACTCATGTTTTCTTCAACATCAGCTAAGAAGTTCAAACTGTGATTAGCAATTAAGCAATTAACATCATTCAAGCTAAATCGTACGAGCGGAGAAGAACTGTATTGTACGATTTTAATTTTATCAATGGTTCCATAAAGTCGTTCCAAAGCGATCACTCCTTGTCTGGTTTAATGAAAGAATAGCCAATATAGTCATAACGCTGATGTTTTTGGCGGACATCGGGGACATCTGTTTTAACATTAAATAAAAAATAGATCGACTTGCCAATCATACTCTTCGATGCAGAAATCTTAATGTAATTTTTTTGGCTATAATGCAAGTTGATTAGCAATCTATCTTCGATAGCTTCAAATATGATTTCAGTGTCCCAAAATTTGTATAAATCATTGATAAATTTATGCGTTGGGTCATACTTGAACCACAGATAGACTTCATCGACTTCTAGCATAGTATCACCTCAGAAACATTATACGAACAAACGTTCGATAAATCAATTATAATTTATTCTTGTTTGATTATGGTATGCTAAATAAAAAAGCCCTTAAAGCAATAATTGCTTTAAGAGCTAAAAAATGCAGGTGATGGGACTCGAACCCACACGAGCGAACGCTCATACGACCCTCAATCGTACTTGTCTGCCAATTCCAACACACCTGCCTAGGATAGAAAATGCAAGACTACTAACGGTAAACGGCATGTCTGCCGTTCCATCACGTCTGCAAAATAAATAACAAAATAATCATAGCGATGATTGCTTCAGATGTCAAGATAGAAAGTAGTGAAAAGAACGATGAAAAAATATGATGGTGAATTTTCTGGATTAGGAATGCTTGCCGGGCTTTTAATTGGTTTAGCAAAAGGAAATATTTTGTTTGGCTTGATGCTTGGTGTCGTTTGTGGTGTGGCAATGGATTGGGGCGCTAATTTATGGAATGACTATCAGCAAAATAGAAACGATGATAGTTAAAAAAATAAGGTTGAAGGACTGGATTTAACGAAATATGCTGGTATATTTATACGGGATAGAGTATGATATTGGATAACTTAGTAAATAACTATCGATAATATAGTCAGAAGTTTCTAACTTTTTGAAATGAGGGATCGGAGAATATGAGAGAATTTGAAAAGTCCAACAAATTAGAAGGTGTTAGTTATGATGTACGTGGTCCGGTTCTTGAAGAAGCAGACCGCATGCAAGAAGAAGGAATTAGCATCATGAAATTGAATACGGGGAATCCTGCCCCGTTTGGCTTTGAGGCACCTAATGAAGTTATTCGTGATTTGATTATGAATGTGCGTGAGTCAGAAGGTTATTCTGATTCAAAAGGGATTTTTTCTGCAAGAAAAGCGATTCAGCAGTACTGTCAATTAAAAAAATTTCCTAATGTTACAATCAACGACATTTATACAGGTAATGGTGTCAGTGAATTAATTTCAATGTGTATGCAAGGGTTGTTAGACAATGGTGATGAAGTTTTAGTCCCAATGCCAGATTATCCGTTATGGACAGCCTCCATTGCACTTGCAGGAGGAAACCCCGTTCACTATATTTGTGATGAAGAAGCGGAGTGGTATCCGGATATTGCAGACATCAAGGCTAAAATCACTAGTCGCACGAAAGCAATCGTGATTATTAATCCAAATAATCCAACAGGGGCTCTTTATCCTAAAGAGTTATTAGAAGAAATTGTTGAGGTTGCTCGTCAAAATGATTTAATCATTTATTCAGATGAAATTTATGATCGCCTAGTAATGGATGGCTTAGAGCATATCCCAATCGCAACTTTGGCACCAGATTTGTTTGTCGTGACTCTAAATGGTCTTTCAAAATCCCATCGAGTAGCAGGTTTTCGCGTAGGATGGATGGTACTTAGTGGAGATAAGTCACGAGTGCAAGGATATATTGAGGGCTTAAATATGTTATCTTCGATGCGTTTGTGCTCTAATGTTTTATCCCAGCAAATCGTACAAACCGCTTTAGGTGGTTATCAAAGCGTAGATGAGTTATTGCTACCTGGTGGCCGAATTTACGAACAAAGAGAATATGTTTATAATGCGATTAATGATATTCCAGGTTTATCAGCAGTGAAACCTAAAGCAGCATTTTATATTTTTCCAAAAATTGATACAAAACGTTTTAATATTTTTGATGATGAAAAGTTTGTACTTGATTTCTTGCATGAACACCATATTTTACTTGTTCACGGTGGCGGATTCAATTGGCATCAGCCAGACCATTTCCGAATCGTTTATTTACCAAAATTAGATGATTTGAAGGTCATGGCTGGAAAAATGCGAGAATTTTTGACGACTTATCAACAAAAATAACGACGATTCTTAAGGAATTGTTTTGCTAGCCAAACAGTTTAGAAATGTCTGTGGCATTAAAAATGTCACAGCTTTTTCTTTGTTGTTAAAAAAGTTAGCAAAAAGTAAGTGAGTAATTTTCTTTCCCAAGAAAAAGTGAAACAGCCCTTTTCTTGAAGTTTACTCATCCGTAAAGTAAAATACTGTTATCATGCGAGCACGCATATTTTGGGGAGGATACATAATGGAAACGTTTGTCGATTCCTTTGGGACAATTATCAAGACAATACGAAAAGAACGAAACATGACACAAAAAATGCTTTCTCAAGGTATTTGTTCTCAAAGTGTTTTAAGCAGAATTGAAAATAATGAAGAATTGCCAAATGTTCTGGTAATGGCACAAATTTGTCAACGGCTAGGTGTGACCATTGATCATGTGATGACCTTATCCAATGGGGATATTCGTAAAAATCTGCAACAGTTAGACTTGCTAGATTTTTATTTTCAAAGGCGCGACTATCGCAAATTAGCACAGCTTTTGAAAAATGATGAAGTCAAAAGTAGCCTGTACTCAGATGCAGATTACCAACGTTACTATTACTATTTAGGTGTATGTGAATTTTATCTAGCAAAAAACATTTCTCAAGCTGTTTGTTATTTAAAAGAAGCGCTGACTTATTCGAGTCATAGTGAGCATGTGCATGTTTCTGATACGGAAGTTCAGTTGATTAGTGCAATTGGTAAGATTTATGGAGTTGCAGGAAGACCAACGGAAGCACGCTATTATTTGAGTAAAAGTATCCAACTTTTTCAACAATCGATTGAAACACGTGTCAAAAGTGAATTGTCACAAATCTTTTATAACTATGGAACATTCTTATTTCAGCAAGGAGAAATCGATACGGCACTTGAGCATGTCAATCGAGGGATTCGTTGGACGCAAGAAAAAAATAGTTATTACTTTTTAAATGACTTGTTTGCATTGAAAAGTTTGATTTATAAAAAGAAAAATGAACCGCAAAAAGCAGCTTTTTATGAAGAATTGGCGCAAGCTGTTCGAAAGATTTCAAAAAACTCATAAATGGTGTAGACCATTATTGACTTTTGATAGAAATAAGAGTACCTTAAGGGTAGAAAATCAAAGGAGCGAGTTAGAATGAGAACTTTTATTTATGCTGACAAATTCTTTTTATCGTCAGGTGTAAAAAATGCCGGTTACCTAGAAATTACCGATGGACTATTTGGTGTGTATTCACAAGAATTACCAGATGGAGAAGCAAAGGTGATTGATCAAAGTGGTAAATGGATTGCACCTGGTTTAGTTGATACACACATTCATGGTTACATGAATCACGACGTAATGGATAATGATGCTGAAGGTATCAAAGTTATGTCTGAAGGGTTATTATCTTGCGGGGTAACTTCTTTCTTACCAACAACATTGACTTCAAGTAAAGAACGCTTGAAAGATGTAGCAGAAACAATCGGAAAAATGTATCAAGAAGCTCCAGGGGCAAAAATCAAAGGAATTTACTTTGAAGGACCTTTCTTCACAGAAGAACATAAAGGCGCTCAAAACCCTAGCTATTTTGGTGATCCAGACTTGGATACTTTCCATGAATGGCAAGAAGCTTCAGGTGGATTAATTAAAAAAATTGCTTTAGCACCTGAACGTCATGGTGTAGAAGATTTCGTTAAACAAGTAACAGATGAAGGCGTTGTCGTGGCTCTTGGTCACAGTAACGCAACAATTGATGAAGCTCAAAAAGCTGTTGAAGCAGGAGCTAGTGTCTTTGTTCATGCCTACAACGGAATGCGTGGATTGAATCACCGTGAACCAGGTATGGTTGGTGCATTATTATCATTAGAACATGTTTTCTCAGAATTGATTTGTGACGGACACCATGTTCATCCAAATGCTGCTGAAATTTTGATGGAAAAAGCAGGCCATGACCATGTTGCTTTGATTACCGACTGTATGATGGCAGGTGGGATGCCAGACGGAAATTATAATTTAGGTGAATTCCCAGTAGTTGTAGCAGAAGGAACAGCTCGTTTAGAATCAGGTAACTTAGCAGGTAGTATCTTACGACTAAAAGAAGCAATCAAAAACGTTGTTGACTGGGGTATCGCAACACCAGAACAAGCAGTTATGATGGCAAGTTTAGTACCAGCAATCAGCTGTAAGATTGATGATTCTTGTGGTAAGATCGCTCAAGGACGCGATGCAGACTTTATCGTATTGAATCCTGATATGTCACTTGAAGCAACTTATTTAGATGGTGTGGAACGTTACCACGCATAGAAATCTTTTTAAGAAAAAATCAAAAGGTGAAACAAAACGTATTTATGTTTTGTTTCACCTTTTTTATTTTTAGTTTTTTATTTAAAAAAATCATTTTTTGAAAAAAGTTTCGATTGAATTTTTAGAATTCGCATACTTTATTATGAGGGAAGAAAACGTGTTGTAATAATACAAGAAATCTTCCTTGATATGAGAATGAGGAAGCATAACCACTTCATGTTCATTTGCTAAGAGATAATCCCCATCAATTGTGCGAGCAACTAATTCGTAATGATCGAACATCTGCAGATACTCAGTGACTGTTATTGTTAGCTCAGACGGCGTTGCGGCTAGACTTTTTTGCAGATAGTCTGTCGATGGGAAAAGCACTAATTCACCAATTATTTCGACTTTTTCTTCTTGAAGCCATGTGATCGTTTCAGTTAATGTTTGGTTATACAGGATTTCAAACATAGAACCACCTATTTCTTATTTGGAATTTCAACTTTGAAGTTGATCGTTGTGTTTGCATTCAGTCCTTGTGCTTCGAGGGTTACACTTTCTGGGATCAATTCATTTTTTGTGTAGTTTGGTGTAACACGATAGCGAACAGTTTCGCCTTTGTTGAGTGCTTGTCGAATTGCTAGTTCGTAATAATTCATGTACGGATCATTAACTGGGAATTGATAAAGCGTGACCAAGTTTTTTCTTTCATCACCACTGCCACCAAATTGTTTGGCAATCAAGTGACCTCTGGAATGATCATATTTTGGTCCAGAAACAAAACCTGGTGGACGAATTTCTCGATTGGCACTAGTACCAGTGTTGATCATTTTTTTCTTGATTAGTGCTTCTGCACCTGTCGGACGTTTCAATTGATCAAGAGAGTGGTAGGTAATCCAACCATTCTGATTGTCTTTTAACTCATCTGCTGAAAAAGTCGCGAGACCTACTTCCTTTGGCCCAGAATTATTTCCAGTAGGGGCTAGATCTTCTTTAGTTGGTAATCCGTTTTGTGTATGCTGTTGGGTCACCTGTTCATGAGTAGTAGAAGAAGGTGTTGATTTGTCATTTGAAGAATTTAAATCCAACCCCAGCCAGCTAGCAGCTCCCACAATCAATAAGGTAAGTAGCGTGCCTAAAAGTTTGTTCATGTTTTTCATTTTTTCACCTCGTTATCCAGTATAGGTGAAATAGATTATTTATAATAGTAAAATTTATTAATAACGACAACAAAAACTCATAAAGTGTTGTCTTGAAGTCATAAAATACTGATTTTCACTCATAAAATGTGGTGTACACGCTTATTGATAATTGGTATGATAGAAGATAAAAGGAGGCGCTTTATGTTTGGGGGGATCGCATTAGAAACGATTTATTGGTATACGTTACTTATTTGTGCTGGAATCGCAGTTCTTTTGGTTATTTTTGGCGATGTATTTGATTTTGACGGGCCGCTAGATCCAATGTTGTTAGTACCTTGGTTAGCATTTACAAGTCTGTTTGGCTACTTAGGAGAAAGTTTGACTGAATGGTCGTCAGTTTTGATTTTTGTGATTAGTGCTGCAATTTCAAGTGTATTGGTATTCTTGCTCAATTTTTATATTTTGATGCCAATGAAGAATGCAGAAGCAACACTATCTTCGTCTGAAAAAACATTAGAGGGACAAGTAGCGCAAGTCGTTACACCAATTCCAATCAAAGGAATGGGAGAAATACAACTTCAAAGTGTAACGGGATCGATCAATCGACCTGCTTGTTTTTATGCGGAACAGGAAACAATGGCTCAAAGAGGGACAAAAGTGTTGATTATCGAAGTAAAAGACAGAGTATGTTACGTCATCCCATATGACGGAATGCTAAAATCTTAAGGGAGTGTGTTGAATGGTTATATCAGGAGCTTTTTTATCAGTTGCAATTGTTATCTTTATTTTATTGATGCTTTTAATTGTTTTCGTATCAAAGTATCAAACAGCAAAACCCGATGAAGCGTTAATTATCAGTGGTAGTTATTTAGGAAAGAAAAATGTCCACACAGACGAAAGTAATAATAAAATCAAAATCGTCCGCGGTGGCGGTGCATTTGTTTTACCCGTTTTCCAACGTTCTAACCGAATCAGTTTACTTTCTAGTAAGTTAGATGTTTCTACGCCAGAAGTTTACACAGAGCAAGGTGTACCAGTTATGTGTGATGGAACATCGATCATTAAAATCGGTTCATCTGTGGAAGAAATTGCAACAGCGGCAGAACAATTTTTAGGAAAAACAACCGATGAATTAGAAAACGAAGCGAGAGAAGTTCTTGAAGGACATTTACGTTCAATCTTGGGCTCGATGACAGTGGAAGAAATTTATCAAAATCGTGATAAATTCAGCCAAAGTGTTCAAGAAGTTGCTTCTGTTGATTTAGCGAAGATGGGGCTGATTATTGTTTCATTTACGATCAAAGAAGTTCGTGATAAAAACGGCTATCTTGATTCATTAGGGAAACCAAGAATTGCTCAAGTGAAGCGAGATGCAGAAATTGCGGAAGCCGAAGCATTGAAAGAAACGCGAATCAAAAAAGCACAAGCTGAAAAAGAATCACAAGCTGCAGAATTACAACGACAAACAGAAATCGCTGAATCAGTAAAAGAAAAAGAATTGAAGTTAGCAATTTATAAACAAGAACAAGATGTTGCTAAAGCGAAGGCAGACCAAGCGTATAACTTAGAAAGTGCCCGTGCACAACAACAAGTTATTGAGCAAGAAATGCAAATGAAGGTCGTTGAAAGACAAAAGCAAATTGAATTAGAAGAAAAAGAAATCATCCGTCGAGAAAAGCAATATGATTCTGAAGTGAAGAAAAAAGCAGATGCTGACCGTTACGCAAAAGAACAAGAAGCACAAGCACAAAAAGTAAAAGAAGTAACTGAAGCCGAGGCAGAACGTTTTAGAGTAGAAGCTTTAGCTGAGGCACAGGCAAGCCAAACTCGTTTGGCTGGTCAAGCGGAAGCCGAAGCCATTTTAGCAAAAGGGAAAGCCGAAGCCGAAGCAAAACAAAAAATTGCTGATGCCTTTAAAGAATATGGTGAGGCGGCTGTGTTAAGCATGGTGATTGAAATGTTACCACAATTGATGCGTGAAGCAGCACAACCATTAGGAAACATTGAAAAAATTTCTGTTGTTGATACTGGAAATGGATCTGGTGAAAATGGTGGAGCGAATCGAGTAACCGGATATGCAACCAACTTATTAGCATCCACACAAGAAACTTTAAAAGCAACAACGGGTCTGGATTTAAAAGAAATTATTGAGAATCTTTCAACCAAAGGGACTTCAAGTCAAGTGAATTTGTACGAAGGCGACTCAAAACCAGCAAATAATGACGAGGTATAGTTAAAAATCAAAAAGACCACTGTAAAATGTTCAATCATTTTACAGTGGTCTTTTTGTGGGACAATGTTTATTTTTTTTGTTTTTCGATTTGTTTTTCAATTTCTACTAAATTTTTACGCAAAGTACGTTCTTTCTTTTGTAACTCGACTAAATCTTCAGCCAATTCTTTTTTCTTCTCATCTTCTGGTGGTCGTAACACAAAATTAATTCCTAGAGCAATGAATGTTCCAATGAAGGTATCGAAAACCCGCTGTAATGCGTAAAGAGTAGACTCACCTTGAGGAATACTCAAAGAAATCATTAGCAAAGTAGAAATGGCTGAAATGATTCCAGAATTGTTGTCGATGCCATCTGAAACTACGATGGTTATGATAACCAAAACAGGCAATAAAAATAGTTCAACTAAAAAATCATTGTGGAAGTAGTGCTTGATGAAGAAAAAGATAATGGCTAGAACACCGCCAATTGAATTTCCGATGATTCGAGAGCGACCAAAGGAAACAGTCGATGTTAAATCTTGGCGTAAAGAAAAAACGGCTGACAGCGCAGCAATCAATGGATTGCCTCGCTGAAAGAAGTGAAAGACTAACATACAGATAAAAACAGCTAGTGCACTTTTTATAGTCCGCATACCGAGGCGGAAACGACCGATTTGCATAACTTTTTCTCCTTTAATCCCTTTTTTTAATCATAACGAATCTTCGGCATGTTTGCTAGTTTTTAGCGTAGAGGTTTAGTATAATTGGATGAAAAAAGGGGGAAATGTATGCGGATTGGTATGCGAACGATAAAAACAGTAATTAGTGCAACATTTGCGATGCTGATCGCGAACAGCTTGCCTTTACTTTATTGGCCTTCAGCTGGGATTATTGCCGTTTTGAGTGTTGGTAATACGAGGAGGTCGACAATAAGGACGGGTGTCGATCGTTTTATTGCTTTCATTTTGGCGACAGTCGTTGCTTTCCTTAGCTTTAAGCTCCTTGGTTTTTCTCCGATTGGGTTTGGATTCTTTTTACTTCTTTTTATTCCGTTAGCAGTTCAATTTAAGTTAACAGAAGGAATCGTTGTGAACTCTGTTTTGGTTACACAGTATTTAGTTGAGCAAAGCATGGCTGTGTCACTAATTTTAAATGCATTAGGATTGATGGTTATTGGCGTAGGATTAGCTTTAGTAGCAAATATTTACATGCCTAATACCGAAAAGCGGCTACAAGAAAATCAATTAGTGATTGAGGTTGAATTTCGCCAGTTGTTACAAGAAATGGCTGATTCATTGTTAAAAGAGGAAAACGAGCGACTTATCGAAGAAGATTGCCAACAACTATTAGCGTTTATTCGTACAAGTCAGTTAGAAGCTCGAAATCATCATGAAAATGATTGGGTCAGACAAGAAGGGTATTATGAAACTTATTTTTCAATGAGACGGGCACAATTAAATGTGTTAAATAATATGATTCAAAACTTAGAGCGGATTGAGTCACCCAATCCATACAGTGAGCAAATTTACGGTTTGCTAATCTATACAGCAGAAACGTTTGCTGAAGAAAATGACGGTACACGTATTATGGAGCGAATTTATGAAGTTTATGCTGAATATCGGCAAATGCCCTTACCACAAAAGCGGTCTGAGTTTGAGAATCGTGCAGAACTGTTTCAGTTTTTACAATCATTTAAAAGTTTTATTGAAATCAAAGCAGAATTTGCACAGCAAAACCAACAGAGTAATTCATAAAAAAGTGTCTGGGACAGGAATCAAAATGATTATGTCCCAGACACTTTTTCACGATTAAATGTTTTCTCAAAAGTAGCTCTCTCGGAAAAAGAAGCTGAATAATTTTTAAAAAATAGATGAAGCGATTTTTAAATTGTCCTTCTTACTTTTGAAGCTAATTATTTTTTGATTTCTGTTTGTCTAATTGTTACGCTTTTTGCCAATATGTGTGCATTTGGTCCAGAATGTCAATGACATCTTTGGTTAAATAAAGTGAGCGATTAGGTAATTCACCTTCAATCATCTGTACCATGTTTGCAATTTCATAATTTAAAGCTTGTGAAGTGCTGCCGCTTTCGATGAATTCTTTTGTACCATCGACATAAGTAATCTCAGCACGATCTGCACGTGGATAATCAGTAATTGTAATGTAGCCATTTTCATAAGCAACGATACCAACTTTAGGCATTTTTGCTCGGAAGGTTAGGCTAACAGTTGCTAATTCGTCCTGATCATTTCGTAAAATCGTAACCGATTGTTCATCAACGCCTGTTTCAAACGGAATCATCGTCGAAGCAACTACTTCTGGTTGAGCAGTTAGAAAGAAACGCGCAAACGAAACTGCGTAGGTACCAATATCAAGTAGAGCGCCGCCAGCTAAATCTGGATTGAAAAAACGATTAGTAGGATCTGGTTCCTTTGCACTACCAAAAGGAGCCTGAATCATTTTTAGTTTACCTAATTTCTTGCTGTCAACTAGTGAATGAAGTCGTTGATAAAGTGGCATGTTAAAGATGGTCATTGCTTCAGCAAGAATCAACCCTTTTTCCTCCGCTAGTTTCATTGCCTCAGCTAACTCAGCAGTATTCATTGTGATTGCTTTTTCGCATAAGACGTGTTTTCCTGCTTCTAATGCTGCCAAAATGTGTGAAAGATGTTGGCGATTTGGTACAGCTATATAAATGATATCAATCTCGTCATCTGCCAAAAGGTCTTGATAACTTCCATAAGCTTTTTCAATACCATAATCTGTTGCAAATGCCTGTGCTTTGGCTAGCGAACGAGAAGCAACTGCGGATAGTGTACTTGAATTTTGATTGAAATTTTCAGCAAATTCTTTCGCAATTGTTCCTAAACCGATAATTCCCCATTGATATTTTTTCATGAGAGATAGCTCCTTTTTAATCTTTAAAATAGATGCAGTTTACCTATTAAGTATAGCAAAGTTTGACTTGATTTTAAGAAAAAGTGCCTAAACGATAAAAAAACTTGAAGGCGCAATGAAAAAGATGATTTTTTTTCTGAATTTAAGTAAAATGAAAAGAGGAGGGGATTCGGATGCATCAAGTATATATTGATCTTATTATAAGTGTATTATTAGAACAATTTGAATCAGAGCAATTTTTCTTAGACGAGTACCTACTAATCAATAAAGAAGAATGGGACGCATGGAAAAAGGGTGAAAAAAATTTACCATCTGAAGCTATGCAGAAAGTAAAAAATCTTTTTACTGATTATGAATGGATGTTGACCCAAAAAATTCTAAGACAGACAATTATTTTTCCAGAAAAGAGAACGATTGCTGTTGCTGAATACAAACAAATCAAGACACGAATTGCCCAAAAATGGTTGCACAGTGGCGTCGCAGAGGTTGAATTGATTCCGTTAAAAAATGAACAACATCCTAGCAGATACCTTGACTTGAAAGTGAGTATTCACTATGATGAATGGGGCTATGACGATATTTTGAATTTCCGATTGCCAGCGGATATTCAGCAACAAATCGAAGGCGAAAAAGTGGAACTTTTAGACTGGGTGAATGAAAACCTTGAGGAAACCTATGTCCATGAAGTAAACGCCGAGCATTAAAGGGAATGAAAGGATTTTTTAAGTGAAGAAAATTTTAGGTTTTGCTTCAGTCATTATTATGATTGGCGCGATGGGCTACATTTTTATGTCAGACCATAATGCTGGCGAAGTCGAGGCGACAAGACAAACAGAAGTAAAGAAAGCTGCAAAAAGTCCTAAAAAGGGGCTTGCCAGTATTACCGATACGACTGAAAGTTCATCAACAAATAAGAAAAGTAAACAAAAAACAAAAACAAAGACAAAAACGACGTCAGAATTACCTGATGTTAGTACAGATGACTGGAAGCTAGTATTAGTTGGACCAGAAAATAAGTTGGAAACTGAAGTAGATGAGTCAAGTCAATTGACGGCTTTATCAAATGGTTATTTGATTGATAAGAGAATTGAACCTGATTATCAAGAATTTGCCCAAGCAGCACAAGAGGCTGGTTATCCACTTGTCATGGTTTCAGCGTTTCGTTCAGTCACGTCACAAGAGCAAGTATTCGCACAACATGTCCAAGAAGTAATGGCACAACAGGGAATTACTGAAGAAGCAGCAACGAAAATCACGAAACAAACGATTACCGAGCCAGGCTATAGTGAGCATCATACGGGTTTAGCCGTCGATGTAGTTGATGAAGATTGGTACAACAACTATCCTTCAACTGTTTTGGAAGCTAGCTATGGTGATCAACCAGGTGCAAAATGGATTGCAGAAAATTGTGCTAAATATGGTTTTATTGTTCGCTATCCAAAAAATCGTGAAGATATTACCAAAATCACTTATGAACCTTGGCACCTTCGCTACGTGGGAAAAGAAAGTGCTGAATATATCACAAAAAATCAGTTGACGTTAGAAGAGTATTTGAATGAATTAAAGGAAAAGTAGGAACATAGATGGCAATTAAAAAATTCAAAAGTCGTCGACGGAAAAAAATGCGTTTCATCGTTTTATGCGCAGGAAGCTTACTCATCCTATTTGCTTTTTTTGCTTCTTTAAGAGGATTGATGACACCACTTACCGATCATTCGGCAGAGCAAGAAGCACAATCTCATCAAGAATTTATCCAACAACTTGTTCCGCATGCACAAGAATTACAAAATGCTTATGGTATCTTGCCGAGCATTATTCTGGGACAAGCAATTCTTGAATCAAACTGGGGGAAAAGCACGTTAGCGAGTGAATATAAAAATTTATTTGGAATCAAAGCTTATGGTGATCAAGAAAAAGTAAGTCTCGAAACCAAAGAATATGTCAACGAAGCATGGATTACGATTCAAGGTGAGTTTCGCGTATACCATTCATGGGAAGAATCCATGGATGACCATACTCAACTATTTATTCAAGGCGTTGACTGGAATCCGGCTTTGTACGAAAGAGTAATCACAGCAAGTAACTACCAAGAAGCTTCGCAGGCACTACAAGATGCAGGGTATGCAACAGATCCCACATATGCACAAAAAATTATTCAAGTAATTGAAACCTATCACCTTGATCAATACGATCGTAGATAACGCGGAGAGGAAGTGGCAGGATGGCAGAGTTTGTTCCTGAAATCATGACAGAATTAAGAAAAGATATTGTTCGTGTACCAGAAGTTATTTCGCAAGCAAGTGGAATTAAAGTTTTTGGTAAAAAAATTCGATCAATTATTTTTACAACGGATATTGCGATTATTAGAAACACGAATGCGAATGCAGTAATCGCAGTTTATCCTTTTACACCGCACCCAGCAATTACCAAAAGTATAATTGAAGCTGCGGACATTCCGGTATTTTCTGGTGTGGGAGGCGGTTTAACTCAAGGCGCTCGTTCTGCTTATATGAGTATGTTTGCTGAAGCACAAGGTTCCTTAGGCGTTGTCTTAAATGGACCAACGCCGTTAGAAACGGTTCGAGAAGTTTGTCGGATCGTTGACATCCCTGTAGTCAGCACGGTGACCTCTAAATATACAGAGCTTGATGAAAAGCTAGAAGCAGGTATTTCAATCATCAACATTAGTGCTGGTAAAGAAACTGCAGAAACTGTTCGTTATTTCCGAGAAAAGTATCCAGAACTACCAATTATTGCAACTGGTGGTCCAACAGAGGAAAGCATCTTGGAAACAATTGAAGCTGGAGCCAATGCTATCACCTATACACCGCCAACAAATGGTGAATTGTTCAGTGCGAAGATGGACAAGTATCGTCAACTTGAAAAAGAGAATCATCAAAATTAAAAGAGACCTTTTCAAACGCGAAGCAAGTTAATTTGCTTCGCGTTTTTCTTGTTTTTCAAGTAAAAATAGCTGAAAAAACGAACAAAACATGAAAATAATGAAAAAAGATTAGATTTTAGAAAATTTTTATTGAAAGTACATTGTCAGTTTCAGTAAGTAGTGTTAGACTATTTTCAATCTTTAATCAATCGAATTTTGTTTAGAAGGAAAAATTTTTAATGAAAAACGATCGATTTACCTGAGGATTCTGTTAAAAAAACAACTCCTCTGGCTTTAAACATCTTATCGAGTTATTGTATATTACTGACTTGTCAGTTCTACATACCTACTTATATATCGTCATAATATGGATGACAGTTTCTAGCCAATGCCGTAAAGATTGGACTATAAGTAAAAGAGTGGACAACACACCCTTTTTTGCTTATTTTAAAGTAGAAGGGTGTTTTTCTTTATCAGAAATTTTACGATAGAGTGTGGATGAAAAAGCTATTAATTGAACAAAAAATCAAGGAAAAGGGGCAAAGAAAGTGAAAGAATTAGTTGAACGCATCAAAAAAGATGGGCGTGTATTGGGTGAAGGTGTGCTAAAAGTTGATAGCTTTGTGACTCACCAAGTAGATCCAGTTTTGATGGAACAAATGGGTCAACGTTTTGCAGAAGTATTTAAAAACCAAGGAATTACCAAGGTGGTAACGATTGAAGCTTCTGGGATTGCGCCCGCTTTATATGCTGCAAAAGAATTGGGTGTGCCAATGATTTTTGCTAGAAAAGCAAAAAGTTTAACGATGGACGAAGAACTTTTAACAGCTTCTGTCTATTCTTTCACCAAACAAGTAACAAGCACGATTTCAATTTCACGAAAATTTTTATCAGAAAATGATAAAGTTTTGATTATTGATGATTTCTTGGCAAATGGTCAAGCTGCTAAAGGATTGATTGAGTTGTGTCAACAAGCTGGGGCAGAAGTTGAAGGAATCGGAATTGTCATTGAAAAATCTTTCCAAGATGGACGAGAATTACTTGAACAAATGGGACTACGTGTTGTTTCTTTAGCGCGTATCGCTTCCTTATCAAATGGTCAAGTTGAGTTTCTTGAGGAGGACGCATAACATTGGAAAAAGAAACGCAAAATGGAAAAGCAGCAGTCTTAGGGTTACAACATCTATTAGCAATGTATGCAGGTGCAGTTGCAGTGCCATTACTAATAGGAACAGGTCTTGGTTTTAATCAAGAACAAATGACTTACTTGATTTCAATTGATATTTTTATGTGCGGGTTAGCTACTTTACTACAACTGACTGTCAATCGTTTCTTTGGAATTGGTTTGCCTGTTGTTTTGGGTTGTGCAATCCAAGCAGTAGCTCCGTTGATTTTGATTGGTACAGATAAGGGTGTTGGTGCAATCTATGGTTCAATCATCGCATCTGGGATTTTTGTGGTATTAGCCGCAGGCTTCTTTTCTAAAATCAAAAAGTTATTTCCACCGCTTGTAACAGGAACTGTTATTACAGTCATTGGCTTGACCTTAATCCCTGTGGCAATTGAAAAAATGGGTGGCGGTAGTGCTGCTGCAACAAATTTTGGTGACAAAACTAATCTATTGTTGGCTTTTGTAACGATTGGATTGATTGTTGGTGTCCAAATGCTTGGCAAAGGATTTATTCGTTCAATTGCTGTATTGATTGGTTTAGTTGGCGGGAGCGTATTAGCTGGCTTGATGGGAATGATTAACCTAGAGGCAATTGGTCAAGCACCATTGTTCCATGTACCACAACCATTTTATTTTGGAAAACCAACATTTGATATCTGGTCTATTTTGCTAATGATTATTATTTCGATTGTTAGTATGGTTGAATCAACAGGTGTTTACTTTGCACTTGGCGATATTACTGGTAAAAAAGTTGGCGAAGAAGAGCTGAAAAAAGGTTATCGTGCGGAAGGGCTGGCAGTTATTCTTGGAGGTATTTTCAACACATTCCCTTATACTGGTTTTTCTCAAAATGTTGGGCTAGTTCAGTTATCCGGAATCAAAACAAGAAAACCAATTTACTTTTCGGCCGCATTCTTGATTATCTTAGGTCTGTTTCCAAAAATTGGTGCTATTGCCCAAATCATTCCTGAACCCGTACTTGGTGGCGGAATGTTAGTGATGTTTGGAATGGTGGCTGTTCAAGGAATTCGTATGTTGTTAGATGTTGATTTTGACAATGATAAAAATTTATTGATTGTTGCTGTTTCAATTGGTTTTGGATTAGGTTTCAACATCATGCCGTCTTTATTTGGACAGCTTCCTGAAACAATTCAAATGTTCACTGGTAACGGAATTGTTATGAGCAGTATTACAGCTATTGTCTTGAATTTGGTTTTTAATGGAATCAAAGAGGATGAAGCAATTATTGAAGAGGCATTCGAAAAATAAAAGTGAAAATAAAAGTAGCAGAAAATATTTTTTGTTACTTTTATTTTTTTGTTCAAAAAAATAAACACGAACGTTATTGCTGTATCGATAATTAATATTCGATTTTTGTTTGACGTTGGAAAATTCACTTGTTAAAATATGAGTGTATTGTAGCAGAGAGGGGAAAAAGATCGTGGAAGTTGCAGTCATTATGGGAAGTATTTCGGATTGGGAAACTATGAAATTTGCTTGTGACATGTTAGATGAATTTGGTGTTGCCTATGAAAAAAAAGTTGTGTCAGCGCATCGCACACCAGATTTAATGTTTCAATTTGCGAAAGAAGCAAGAGAAAGAGGAATTAAAGTAATTATTGCAGGCGCAGGTGGTGCAGCCCATTTACCCGGAATGGTTGCTGCGCAGACAACACTACCAGTGATTGGTGTTCCTGTTCAATCACGAACATTAAATGGTTTAGACTCGTTATTATCGATTGTTCAAATGCCAGGTGGTGTGCCAGTAGCAACAACAGCAATTGGAAAAGCTGGCGCAATTAACGCCGGACTACTTGCGGTACAGATGCTTTCAATGTATGATTTAGAATTGGAAGCTAAATTGGCTGAAAGACGTTCAATGATGGCTGAAACTGTTATAGAAAGTAGTGATCAACTTGGTTAAACCATTACTGCCTGGATCAACGATTGGTATTGTCGGCGGCGGTCAATTAGGTCGGATGATGACAATTAGTGCAAAAGAAATGGGCTTTAAAGTAGGTGTATTAGATCCTGTTAGTGG
Organism: Enterococcus sp. C50; assembly: GCF_040887505.1. Classification (NCBI taxonomy): domain Bacteria; kingdom Bacillati; phylum Bacillota; class Bacilli; order Lactobacillales; family Enterococcaceae; genus Enterococcus; species Enterococcus sp. C50. The sequence goes on from NZ_JBFOFW010000002.1 coordinate 355,138, forward strand.
TTGCCCAGCAGCTCAAGTGGCTGATTGGCATATTGAAAGTTCCTATGATGATACTTTTGCGTTAGAAGAACTTGCTAGACGAACAGATGTCATTACCTATGAATTTGAAAATGTAAGTGTGGAAGCACTTAATGCTATTTTACCAAAATCATTTATTCCACAAGGTACGGACTTGTTGGCAATTACGCAAGACCGCCTACTAGAAAAATCATTTTTAGAAACAAATAATATTGTGATCGCACCTTATGCAACAATTGTTAGTCCAACAGATATTCAAGATGCAATCGACGGAATTGGTTACCCTTGTGTTTTAAAAACGACACGCGGTGGGTATGATGGCAAAGGCCAATGCGTATTGTATGGCCGAGCTGACTTAGCACCAGCAATGGACTTATTACGTAAAGGAACTTGTGTGTTGGAAGCTTGGATTCCTTTTGAAAAAGAAATTTCTGTCATGGTGGCTGGCAACGGTCAAGGAGAGTACACAACATTTCCTGTGGTAGAAAATGTTCACCGAAATAATATTTTGCATGAAACAATTGCACCAGCTCGTGTACCTGCTGAAGTAGTCGAGGAAGCTGAGCGAATCGCAAAAGTAGTAGCAAAAGCAGTGAACCTCTCTGGTGTTTTAGGTGTCGAAATGTTTTTGACTAAGACAGGTGGTTTATATGTCAATGAGTTAGCACCAAGACCACATAATTCTGGACACTATTCAATTGAAGCTTGTTCAATGAGTCAATTCGATGCACACATTCGTGGTATTTGTGGTTGGCCTTTAAGTAAGATTCGGTTGCTAAGTGATGCTGTCATGGTCAATGTGTTAGGTGAACAGCTGTTAGAAAGCTATCGTTTAATTGAGAAAAAACCAGATTGGCAATTCCATTTCTACGGTAAGAGTCAAGCGCAAAAAGGGCGTAAAATGGGACATATCACTATTTTGACTGAAGATACGCATGAAACGCTAGAAGAAATCTATCAAACCAACATTTGGGACTAAAGGAGAAAGTTAAATGTTAGAACGTTATACACGACCTGAGATGGGAAATATCTGGACAGAAACAAATAAATATCAAGCTTGGTTGGAGGTTGAGATTTTAGCAGATGAAGCTTGGGCTGAACTTGGCGATATTCCTAAAGAAGATGTGAAAAAAATCCGGGAAAATGCTTCATTTGATATCAATCGAATTTTAGAGATTGAAAAATCAACACGCCACGATGTTGTAGCTTTCACGCGTGCAGTATCTGAAACACTTGGCGAAGAACGTAAGTGGGTACATTATGGGTTAACAAGTACAGATGTTGTTGATACTGCCTATGGTTATTTAATCAAACAAGCGAATGATATTTTGCGTGAAGACTTAAAACGATTCACAGAAATTATTGGTGAAAAAGCAAAAGAACATAAATATACAGTCATGATGGGGCGGACACACGGTGTTCATGCTGAACCAACGACATTTGGTTTGAAATTAGCTACTTGGTACTCTGAAATGAAACGGAATATTGAACGGTTTGAACATGCAGCTAAAGGTGTAGAAGCTGGAAAAATTTCTGGTGCAGTAGGAACATTTGCGAATATTCCACCATTCATTGAAGAATATGTTTGTGAAAATTTAGGCATTCGACCACAAGAAATCTCAACCCAAGTTTTACCGCGCGATTTACACGCTGAATACTTTGCAACAATGGCATTGATTGCAACGAGTATTGAACGATTTGCAACGGAAATTCGTGGGTTGCAAAAATCAGAAACGCGTGAAGTCGAAGAGTTTTTTGCTAAAGGGCAAAAGGGATCTTCTGCAATGCCACATAAACGCAATCCAATTGGGTCGGAGAACATGTCTGGTTTGGCGAGAGTGATTCGTGGACATATGGTTACTGCGTACGAAAATGTTTCTTTATGGCATGAAAGAGATATTTCTCATTCATCTGCTGAACGAATTATTTTACCTGATACAACGATCCTTTTGGATTATATGTTGAATCGTTTTGGAAATATCGTGAAGAATCTGACGGTCTTCCCAGAAAATATGAAACGTAATATGGATGCCACATTTGGCTTGATTTATAGTCAAAGAGTATTGTTAAAATTAATTGATAAAGGCATGACACGTGAAGAAGCGTATGATTTAGTTCAACCAAAAACTGCGCAAGCGTGGGATGAGCAAACAGCTTTCCGTCCTTTATTGGAAAACGATACTAAAATCACTTCTGTGTTATCAGCAGAAGATATTGAAGATGCATTTGACTATCACTACCATTTAAAAAATGTCGACGCAATTTTTGAACGTGTTGGCTTGGCATAAGTCGATGAAACGCTACAGCAAAAAATGCTGTAGCGTTTTTTTGTGTAAATAAATAAAGAGGTTTGCCACTGATCTGGCAGACCTCTTTTGTTTTTTTCAGTTAGTAGAACATTCGCTGATTACTTACGCAAGTGCTTGCGTATTTGTAAAATGAAGCGAGTGAAGCAGATTGAGTAAATAATCAATGAAATCATAATTGTATTCTTGAGTGTTAAACACAATTTGAATACGATATTGATTTTTGAATACTTTTTGTTCATGAATTTGATTGATTAACAACTCATGATTGGAATTCGTTTGATAGTGTGCAGTTTTTTTCCGGCATTCAGCATGACGTTTCGTTGCACGACGAATTTTTCGGAAAGTATAAAAGCTTGTATCTTTATTGCACAGATAAACATCTTTGATACCCAATAAATCGTTGTATAAGCGAGCACGTTCTTCTGGTGTTAGTTCAGAAAGGAATTGTTGTGCAGTATAAGTTGAATCTTCCATATGCTAGTGCCTCCTTGAATAAACATACATGGTAATCACACATTTACTATACCATTAAGTTTTTCTGATGTAAACGCTTCGGTTAAGGGTGTTTTTACATATTGATTGTCTAAAAGCGAACATTAGATGATTCTAATGCTAATAATGTACAGTAGTTGGTTGATTTACCTAAAAAGTGTTGTTAAAATCAAAAGTGAAAAGACGAACAAAAACAACTGTTTATCAATTAAATGTAAGTTTATAAGGAGAGAGACTTGTGGAGAAAGCGGAATTGTTATACGAAGGAAAAGCAAAAAAAATGTTTGCAACAGAGGACAAACAAGTGATTTGGGTTGAATATCTTGATCAAGCAACTGCATTGAATGGGGTCATGAAAGACCAAATTCAAGGAAAAGGTGAATTAAATAATCAGATCACTAGCCGAATTTTCCAATACTTAACAAAAAAAGGAATTGACAATCATTTCATTGATATTTTGTCAAAAAACGAACAATTAGTAAAAAAAGTCGAAGTGATTCCTTTGGAGGTAGTTGTCAGAAATTTTGCAGCGGGAAGCTTCTCCAAACGATTAGCGGTACCAGAAGGAACCTTGTTACCTGAACCAATCATCGAATTTTATTATAAAGATGATTCGTTAGATGATCCGTTTATCAATGAAGCACACATTGCATTCTTAGAACTTGCAACACCAGCTGAAATTCAAGAAATCAAGTTGATCGCCTTACAAGTCAACGAAGCTTTACAGGAATTATTTGCGGGTATCGGCTTACAGTTGATTGATTTTAAATTAGAGTTTGGTCGTTTAGCAGATGGAAAAATCTTACTTGCTGATGAGATTTCTCCTGATACTTGCCGTTTATGGGATAGTGACTCTCATGAGCATATGGATAAAGATGTGTATCGTCGAAAAATCGGTAATTTGGTTCCAGTTTATCAAGAAGTGTTGGCTCGGTTGAACAATTATTCATTCTAATAATCATTGCTACTTAAAAACTTACTTTTAAAGGAGAAAAACAAATGTATTTTGTAAAAGTTTATGTGACGTATAAAGATTCTGTATTAGATCCACAAGGAGAAGCAGTAAAACATGCAGTGCATCGAATGGGTTATGAAGAGATTACAGAAATTCGTATGGGAAAATACTTTGAAATTCAAGTTGCACCATCACAGGCATCGGTTGAAGAAACGATTGAACAAATTTGTGACAAATTATTAGCGAATGTCAACATGGAAACATATCGTTACGAAATTGAGGAAATGGAGGAAGTTTAGCATGAAGTTTGCAGTGATTGTTTTTCCTGGCTCAAACTGTGATGCAGATATGCTGTGGGCTGTGCAAGAAATTATGGGTGTGGAAGCAGCCTATGTTCGTTACGATGAAGATTCACTTTCTGGATTTGACGGTGTATTACTTCCTGGTGGTTTTTCTTACGGTGATTATCTTCGTTGTGGAGCAATTGCTCGCTTTTCGACAATTATGCAAGAAGTGATTCGTTTTGCTGAAGAAGGCAAACCAGTATTTGGAACATGTAATGGGTTCCAAATTTTAACTGAAGCAGGATTACTCCCTGGTGTTTTACGCAGAAATGAGTCGTTACAATTTATTTGCAAGACAGTTCCGTTAAGAGTTGCAAATAATCAAACGGCGTTTACCTCAGAATATCGTGAGGGTGAAGTGATTCAATTGCCAGTCGCTCATGGTGAAGGAAATTATTTTTGTGACGAAGAAACGTTACGTGAACTAAAGGAAAATAATCAAATCGTTTTTACGTATGAAGAAGAAAATATCAATGGCAGTGTGGAACGTATCGCAGGAATTACGAACCAAGCTGGAAATGTTCTGGGAATGATGCCTCATCCTGAACGTGCGATGGAGCAGTTATTAGGTTCAGAAGACGGAAAACGTTTCTTTCAATCAATGATCAAAAACTTCGGGAAGGTGACTGTTTAGATGAAAACAATGATGGAGCCAACAGCACAAGAAATCAAAGAGCAGAAAATCTACACTGAATGGGGTTTGTCTGATGAAGAATACCGCATGATTGAAGAAGATATATTGGGTAGAATGCCTAATTATACTGAAACAGGTCTGTTTTCTGTTATGTGGAGTGAACATTGTTCTTATAAGAATTCCAAACCTGTTCTACGAAAATTCCCGGTTACTGGACCGAACGTTTTGCAAGGACCTGGTGAAGGAGCTGGGATTGTGGATATCGGTGATGGGCAAGCAGTCGTTTTTAAGGCAGAAAGTCATAATCATCCTTCTGCTGTAGAACCTTATGAAGGTGCAGCAACTGGAGTTGGCGGGATTATTCGTGATATTTTCAGCATGGGTGCACGACCAATTGCGTTGCTTGACTCTTTACGTTTTGGTGAGCTGAATAATTCACGCACAAAATATTTACTTGATGAAGTAGTTGCGGGAATTGGTGGCTATGGTAATTGTATTGGTATCCCAACAGTTGGTGGCGAGATTGCTTTTGATGCTTGTTATGAAGGGAATCCATTAGTCAATGCGATGTGTGTTGGGTTGATTGACCATAAAGATATTCAAAAAGGTCAGGCATCAGGTGTCGGAAATTCTATTATGTATGTCGGAGCTAAAACAGGTCGTGACGGTATCCATGGTGCAACATTTGCTTCAGAGGAGTTTAGTCAAGAAGAAGAACAGCAACGCTCTGCTGTTCAAGTTGGTGATCCTTTCATGGAAAAATTGTTGTTGGAAGCCTGCCTTGAGTTGATTCTGAAACATGCAGAAATTTTAGTAGGTATCCAAGATATGGGTGCTGCGGGATTGGTATCATCCAGTTCAGAAATGGCTTCCAAAGCAGGATCAGGTTTGATTTTAACGCTAGATGATGTGCCCCAACGAGAAACAGGTATGTCTCCTTATGAAATGATGTTATCTGAATCTCAAGAACGTATGTTAATTTGCGTCAAAGCTGGTGCAGAGGAAGAAGTAAAAGCGTTATTCAAAAAATATGATTTAGATGCTGTAACAATTGGAAAGGTAACAGATGATGGCCAATATCGTTTATATCATCATGGAAATGAAGTGGCTAACTTACCAGTTGATGCTTTGGCAGAAGATGCGCCAGTTTACGACAAGCCAAGAAAAGAACCAGCGAGAATGGCGGAGTTTCGAACAATGCCAGCATATGTGCCTGTCATTGGCGACCCAAACGAAACACTCTTATCGTTATTAGCGCAACCAACAATTGCTTCAAAGAAGTCAATTTACGAAACGTACGACTCTCAAGTTCAAACAAATACCGTTGTTCGTCCGGGAAGTGATGCAGCTGTTTTACGAATCCGCGGAACGAAAAAAGCTTTAGCAATGACAACTGATTGTAATGCAAGATACCTTTATTTAAATCCAGAAATCGGTGGTCAGATTGCAGTTGCTGAAGCAGCACGAAATATTGTTGCTAGCGGTGGAAAACCTTTAGCAATTACAGATTGCTTGAACTATGGTTCACCGGATAAGCCTGAAGTTTTTTGGGAACTTTGGCACTCGGCAGATGGAATAGCAGAAGCTTGTCGTACCTTTGAAACACCAGTTATTTCTGGAAACGTGTCACTTTACAATGAAACAGATGGCAAGGCAATCTATCCAACTCCGATGATTGGTATGGTAGGTTTGATTGAATCGCATGAGCAGATTACTACGCAGGAATTTAAGCAAGCAGGAGATCAAATTTATGTTATTGGTCAAACAGGCAATGATTTTAATGGGAGCGAGATTCAAAAGCTTTTGACAGGAACGATTCAAGGTCAGTTAACTAATTTTGATTTAGCAGTTGAAAAGAAAAATCAAGACTTAATGTTAGCTGCTATTCAACAAGGCTTGGTAGCTAGTTCTCATGATTGTTCTGAAGGTGGCCTGGCGGTTGCCATTGCAGAAGCTGCTTTTGCGAATGGATTAGGTGTTAAAGTTCAAGTCGAGTTGACTGTTGCGGAACTTTTCTCGGAAACACAATCACGATTTGTGGTGTCAATCAATTCGGAAAATCAGACAGCTTTTGAACAATTAGCAGGAGAACAGGCTTACCATCTTGGTGAAGTAACAGCTGATTCTCAATTGCGAATGCAAGCAGTTGATGGCGAAATCAATCTAACAACTCAAATGGCTAAAGCAAGCTGGGAGGAAGCTATTCCATGTCTTATGAAGTAAAAAGTTTGAATGAGGAATGTGGGATTTTTGGTGTCTGGGGACATCAGGATGCAGCAAGTGTTACTTATTTTGGCTTGCATAGCCTACAACATCGTGGCCAAGAAGGTGCGGGGATTGTTTCGAATGATGAAGGCAAACTCCATGGGCATCGCGATCTTGGTTTATTATCAGAAGTATTCAAAGATCAACGAAAATTAACTCAATTAACAGGAAATGCAGCAATTGGTCATGTGCGCTACGCGACTGCGGGAAATGGAAGTGTCGATAATATCCAACCATTTTTATTCAAGTTTTATGATGTTTCAGTTGGCTTAGCCCACAATGGTAATTTGACTAATGCTCGCTCTTTGCGAAAAGAATTAGAGCAAGATGGAGCCATTTTTCATTCAAATTCGGATACAGAAATTTTAATGCATTTGATACGTCGAAGTGACGAAGAAACATTTTTAGCAAAATTAAAAGCATCTTTGAACAAAGTAAAAGGCGGTTTTGCGTATTTACTAATGACAGAAGACGCAATGATTGCGGCGCTTGATCCTAATGGGTTCCGTCCATTAGCAATTGGACAGATGAAAAATGGTGCTTATGTCGTTGCCTCTGAAACCTGTGCTTTAGAAGTAGTTGGTGCAGAATTTCTCCGTGATGTGCATCCCGGAGAAGTAGTGATAATCAACGATGAAGGACTAAGAATTGAAACGTACACACAAGATACACAGCTAGCAATCTGTTCAATGGAGTATATCTATTTTGCACGACCAGATTCGAATATCAATGGGGTCAATGTCCATACTGCTCGAAAAAATATGGGTAAAAATCTAGCGGAAGAAGCACCAATCGAGGCAGATATGGTGGTAGGTGTCCCCAATTCTTCTTTGTCAGCTGCCAGTGGGTATGCTGAAGCTAGTGGAATTCCTTATGAAATTGGTTTAGTAAAAAACCAATATATTGCGCGAACCTTCATTCAACCTACACCAGAGTTACGCGAACAAGGTGTGCGTATGAAACTATCAGCTGTTCGAGGAGTAGTAGAAGGTAAAAAAATCGTGATGGTAGACGACTCAATTGTACGTGGTACGACAAGTCGACGAATCGTCCGGCTATTAAAAGAAGCTGGGGCGAAAGAGGTCCATGTTCGAATTGCTTCTCCACCCCTAAAATATCCTTGTTTTTACGGAATCGACATTCAAACGAGGAAAGAATTGATTGCTGCTAATCATAGTATCGAAGAAATTCGGCAATGTATTGGTGCAGATTCTTTAGAATTCCTTAGTGAGGAAGGTTTGATTACTGCCATTGGGTTAAAAGAAGAAGCGCCTTATTCAGGATTATGTATGGCTTATTTTAATGGTGACTATCCAACTCCTTTATATGATTATGAGGAGAAATATCAAGCATCTCTAAAAGAAAAAGTTTCGTTTTTCTAATAATAAAGGAGTGAATCATCGCATGAAAAATGCATATGCAAAAGCTGGCGTGGATGTCGAAGCTGGTTATGAAGTTGTTGAACGAATCAAAAAACATGTCAAAAAAACGGAACGTCTTGGTGTAATGGGCGCGCTAGGCGGTTTTGGTGGTTGTTTTGATCTTTCGTTGTTTGATGTCAAAGAACCTGTTTTAGTTTCGGGAACGGATGGCGTTGGAACAAAATTAGCAGTAGCAATTGAAGCTGGTCAACATGATACGATTGGCATTGATTGTGTCGCAATGTGTGTGAATGATATTTTAGCCCAAGGGGCAGAGCCTCTTTATTTCTTAGATTACTTAGCTACTGGAAAGAACCAACCAGAAAAATTAGAGCAAGTGGTTGCAGGTGTAGCAAATGGTTGCGTTCAAGCAAATATGGCGCTGATTGGCGGAGAAACGGCTGAGATGCCAGGAATGTATCAAGGAGACGACTATGATTTAGCCGGTTTTGCCGTTGGGATTGCTGAAAAATCACAACTGATTACTGGAGCGTTGATTGAACCTGGAGATATTTTATTAGGATTACCTTCAAGTGGGATTCATTCAAATGGGTATTCGTTAGTACGGAAAATTTTCTTTGAAGAACATCAACTCACAACTGCTAGTATTTTGCCGGAATTAAATGAAACATTAGCTGATAGTTTATTAGTTCCAACAAGAATTTATGTTGCAAGTCTTTTACCATTGATCAAAAAAAATCTATTGAAAGGCTGTGCGCACATTACCGGTGGTGGTTTTGTAGAGAACATTCCCCGAATGTTGCCAGCTGGAGTCAGCGCAAATATTCAACTAGGAAGCTGGCCGATTTTACCAATTTTTGATTGTTTACAAAGCTATGGAAAGCTGTCCTCTTCGGAAATGTATGAAATTTTTAATATGGGGATTGGAATGGTCGTTGCTGTTTCACCAGAAAAAGTAGCTGAGGTCACGGCTGCTTTTGCAGAGCAAGGAGAGACTTTTTACCAAATCGGTGAAATTGTCCCAGAAGACACACAGAAAATTATTTTCACTGGAGAAACGGCATGAAGTTAGCCATTTTTGCTTCGGGTAATGGAAGTAACTTTCAAGCTTTGGTAACGAATCTAAGAGAAAAAAAGCTAGCTGTCACGTTTGACTGGTTATTTTGTGACCAGCCAGAGGCGTATGTGCTACAAAGGGCAGAAGAATTGGGCGTTCCTGCTAGTCAGTTTTCGCCAAAAGATTTTGCAAATAAAGTAGCGTATGAACAGGAGATCCTACGGCAGTTGCGTGAACGAAAAATTGATTTGGTTATTTTGGCTGGCTACATGCGAATTGTGGGGCCTACTTTACTGACAGCATTTGAAAATAAAATTGTGAATATTCACCCCTCGTTATTACCGAATTTTCCCGGATTGCACGGGATTCGTGATGCATATGAAGCAGGAGTGGCAACCACGGGTGTGACTGTTCATTTAATTGATGCAGGTGTCGATACAGGCCCAATCATTCGCCAAGAAAAAGTCGAGATTGAGCCAACAGATACCTTGGAAATTCTTGAACAAAAAATCCATGCAGTCGAGCATCGAATTTATCCAGAAATCGTCGAAGAAATGATCAAAAATGGAGGCTATTTAAAATGACAAGAGCGTTGATTAGTGTATCAGACAAAACAGGGATTGTTGACTTTGCAAAAGGCTTGATTGCTAATAATATCGAAATTATCTCAACAGGTGGAACGAAAAAAGCATTAGATCAAGCAGGTGTCAAAACAATTTCTATTGATGAGGTCACTGGTTTTCCAGAAATGATGGATGGCAGAGTGAAAACCTTGCATCCGAAGATTCACGGTGGACTTTTAGGGCGCCGAGATGTCGTTGAACATATGGAAGACATGGCGCGCGGTGAAATCTTGCCAATTGATTTTGTTTGTGTGAATCTTTACCCATTTAAGGAAACCATTTTAAAACCAGAAGTAACTGAACAAGAGGCAATTGAAAATATTGATATTGGTGGCCCAAGTATGTTGCGAAGTGGTGCTAAAAATCACGAATTTGTCACAGTAATCGTTGATCCGGCAGATTATTCATTGGTACTCCAAGAATTAGAAGCCCACGGGGAAACTCAGTTAGCCACTCGAAAACGTCTAGCAGCGAAAGTCTTTCGCCATACGGCTGCTTACGATGCGTTAATTGCTCAATATTTGACAGAGATGGTGGATGAAAAAGAACCAGAAAAATTAACGTTGACGTATGAGCGAAAACAAGATTTGCGTTACGGCGAAAATAGTCATCAAGAAGCAGCTTTTTATCAATCTGCTTTACCGGAAGAATATTCGATTGCTGCAGCAAAACAAGTACATGGCAAGGAACTCTCATTCAACAATATTCGTGATGCAGATGCAGCGCTAAGAATTGCCCGAGAGTATGATGAACCAACAGTTGTTGCGTTGAAACATATGAATCCGTGTGGCATTGGAACGGCACCAACGATTTTTGAAGCTTGGAATTACGCGTTTGAAGCAGACCCAGTCTCGATTTTTGGCGGAATTATTGTTTTGAATCGTGAGGTGGATGTAGCTACTGCGGAAAAAATGCATGAACTATTTTTAGAAATCATTATTGCCCCGGGATTCACTGATGCTGCACTAGAAGTTTTGAAGAAAAAGAAAAATCTGCGTATTTTAACAATCAGTTTTGAACAAAGAACAGCCAGCATAGTTGATGAAACAGTTTCTGTTTTAGGTGGTTTATTAGTTCAAAATCAAGATTTAGCAATGGAACATGAAGAAGACTGGACTGTAGTGACAGCAAAGAAACCCACAATGGAACAAATGGAGGCATTAGCATTTGCTTGGAAAGCGGTGAAGCATGTTAAATCCAATGCTATCGTTGTTGCAAATGAACACCAAACTGTGGGGATAGGTGCAGGACAAATGAATCGTGTGGGTTCTGTCAAGATAGCGATTGAACAAGCAGGTGAAAAACTAGAAGGTGCAGTATTGGCTAGTGATGCGTTTTTCCCAATGGATGATTCTGTTGAATATGCTGCAACACATGGGATTAAGGCCATCATTCAGCCGGGTGGAAGTATCAAAGATCAGGCTTCAATTGATATGGCTAATCATTATGACATTGCGATGGTCTTTACTAATGTACGTCATTTTAGACATTAAAATTTAGTGGAAAAGGAGTAACTCATGAAAATTTTGATTATAGGTGCAGGCGGTCGCGAGCATGCGATTGGGAAAAAAATGGCGGATAGTCCGTTAGTTGAAACAGTCTACTGCGCCCCGGGAAATCCTGGAATGAAAAAGGATGGGATACAACCAGTCACAATTGCAGAAACAGATCATGATGCGCTCATCTCATTTGCAAAAGAAAAGCACATTTCTTGGACATTTGTTGGGCCAGAAGTTCCTTTGTTAAATGGAATTGTCGATGACTTTATGACGGCAGATTTGAAAATTTTTGGACCAACAAAACGTGCAGCGTTGATTGAGGGATCTAAAAGTTTTGCTAAACAACTAATGAAAGAGTGCCAGATTCCGACAGCTGAATCCCGAACGTTTAATGATTATGAGCTGGCTATAGCTTATATCAAAGAAAAAGGCGCACCGATTGTTGTAAAAGCAGATGGTTTAGCTGCTGGTAAAGGTGTCGTTGTCGCGATGACGATGGAAGAAGCTGTACAAGCCGCAAAGGACATGTTGAAGAGTCATCGATTTGGTGAAAGCGGGAGTCAAATTGTGGTTGAAGAGTTTCTGGAAGGGGAAGAGTTCTCGCTTTTAGCGTTTGTTCGTGGCACAGAAGTTTATCCAATGGTAATTTCACAAGACCATAAACGAGCGTATGACTTAGACAAAGGACCAAATACTGGGGGAATGGGTGCTTATTCGCCAGTCCCACAAATTTCGGAAGAGATGATTAATGAAGCTATTGAAACGATTTTGAAACCAGCGGCGCAGGGCATGGTTGAACAAGGTCGTTCTTTCACGGGTATCTTGTACGCTGGTTTGATTGCAACCGTTGATGGACCGAAAGTGATTGAATTCAATGCTCGATTTGGTGATCCAGAAACACAAGTTGTTTTACCAAGACTAGTGAATGATTTTGCTCAAGTGATTGATGATCTACTGGAAAATCGTTCAATCGAATTAGAATGGTCGCAAGGTGATTTTCATGTGGGTGTTGTTGTCGCTGCTGAAGGTTACCCGGCAACGTATGAAACAGAGATGGTGTTGCCAGATTTTTCTGATGAACCGCATGTTCAGGTATATTATGCAGGTGTGGCAGAAAAAGAAGGACGTTTAGTTGGAAAAGGTGGAAGAATCTATTTAGTCGAAGCCAAAGCTGAAACGTTAGAGCAAGCACAAAAATTTATTTATGAAGCACTTCGAAGAAAAGAAACGACCAAAACATTTTATCGGCATGACATTGGAAACAAGGCATTAAAATTAGTCAAAGAGAAATCATCGGCTAAAAGATAAAAATATTTTTGATTTGATAAAGCCTTTTCATAAAAGTTGTGCTACACTTTTATTGTGTAAAAAAGGAGGAATTTTTTATGAAACAGGTTCAATTTGGAACAGTAAATCACGCAGTTTCAGCAGTAATTCTTGGTTGTATGCGTATCAATAGTGCGAAAGATCCAGTTAAGGCAATCGAGACTGCTTATGATAATGGAATCAATTTCTTTGATCATGCAGATATCTATGGAAATGGTGAATGTGAATCGATTTTTGCAGACGCATTGGCAAAAACTTCGTTGAAGCGTGAAGATTTATTTATCCAAACAAAATGTGGAATCGTTCCAGGAGTTATGTTTGATTTTTCAAAAGAACATATTATTGCCTCTGTCGAAGGCAGTTTACAACGCTTAAAAATGGATTATGTAGATGCTTTGTTGTTACATCGACCAGATACATTAGTCGAACCTGATGAAGTCGCTGCAGCTTTTGATGAATTAGAAAAAGCGGGTAAAGTTCGCTATTTTGGTGTAAGTAATCAAAAACCAATGCAAATCGAGCTATTGAAAAAATCAGTACGTCAACCTTTAGTAGCTAACCAATTACAGTTTGGTTTAAAGCATTCAGAAATGGTTGATCAAGGAATTCATGTGAACATGACGGACGCTGCAAGTATCGATCATGATGGCAGTGTACTAGATTATTCAAGGTTGCATGATATGACAATTCAAGCATGGTCTCCTTATCAATATGGTTTTTTTGAAGGTGTCTTTATCGGTAATGAAAAATTCCCAGAATTAAATCAAAAATTAAACGAAATGGCTGAAAAATACAACACAACACCAACTGGTTTAGCTTCAGCCTGGATCTTGCGTCATCCAGCAAACATGCAAGTGATTGCTGGGACGATGAATCTTAGCCGAATTGAAGAAATTGCAAAAGCTTCTGAAATTATGTTAACAAGAGAAGATTGGTATGATCTATACATGGCTGCAGGAAATATTTTGCCATAGAACTTGGTGTGTAGTATTGGTTATCCGATAACTAAAAAAACAGGACTTGCTATTTTTTGTAGCAAGTCCTGTTTTTGTTTTTTTACCTTTTTTCCGAACATTACCCTGTTTAAAGGAATAGATTATTGAAAAAAGTCTAAGAAAACGCATTATTCGTAAAATGTTCATGGTTTTCGCTTGATTTTTTTATTTAGTTGAGTTAAATTACATAGGGCGCTAAAAAACGCCTGAATAAAACGAAGAATGTTCGTGTTTTACTGAACTGAACATTAGGAGGACAATTTGATGAAAGTATTTGATTACGAAGATATCCAACTAATTCCGAATAAATGTATCGTAAATAGCCGATCAGAGTGTGACACAACAGTGACTTTAGGTAAGCACTCATTTAAAATGCCAGTAGTACCTGCAAACATGCAAACAATTATTGATGAGTCAATTGCAGAATTTTTAGCAAAAAACGGCTATTTTTATATTATGCACCGTTTTGATGAAGAAGCGCGTATCCCATTTATAAAAAAAATGAAACAAGAAGGATATATCTCATCAATTAGTGTCGGTGTAAAAGAAAACGAATATGCTTTCGTTGAAGAATTAGCACAAAAAAATCTAGTACCAGATTACATCACAATTGACATTGCTCACGGGCATTCCAATTCAGTAATTAACATGATTCAACATATAAAAAAACATCTTCCTGAAACATTTGTGATTGCGGGAAATGTTGGGACACCTGAAGCAGTTCGTGAATTAGAAAATGCTGGCGCTGATGCAACAAAGGTTGGCATTGGACCAGGAAAAGTTTGCATCACGAAAATCAAAACAGGTTTTGGAACAGGTGGCTGGCAGTTAGCTGCGTTAAGATGGTGTGCAAAAGCTGCTCGTAAACCAATTATTGCAGATGGCGGGATTCGGACACATGGAGATGTGGCGAAATCAGTTCGTTTTGGTGCAACGATGGTTATGATCGGTTCACTATTTGCTGGACACGAAGAATCTCCGGGCGAAACAAAAGTTGAAAATGGAGTTGTTTATAAAGAGTATTTTGGCTCCGCTTCTGAATTTCAAAAAGGCGAAAAGAAAAACGTTGAAGGTAAGAAAATTTGGATTCAACACAAAGGTTCACTAAAAGATACGTTAGTTGAAATGCAACAAGATTTACAATCTTCAATTTCTTATGCAGGTGGACGTGACTTAGAAGCGATTCGCAAAGTGGATTATGTAATCGTGAAGAATTCTATTTTTAATGGAGATACAATTTAAAATAGAAAAATTTTTCAATCTTAAATAGTAGTAAGTAGAGTGTCAGATGAATTTTTGTCTGATGCTCTTTTTTTTGGATTGAGAAAATAGGTTACGCAAAAATTTGTTATTTTTATTTCTTTTTTTTCGAAAATTCAGCTACAATAGAAGATGGAAAGAAAAGGAGAATGGAAGTTATGAAAAAAGTAAAAGTATTATCTGTTTTTGGTACAAGACCAGAAGCGATTAAGATGGCGCCTTTAGTTAAAGCTCTTGCAAAAGATGAACGCTTTATTGGAAAAGTTGCCGTTACGGCGCAGCATCGGGAAATGCTTGATCAAGTGTTAGAAGTATTTGAAATTACTCCTGATTATGATTTGAATTTGATGAAAGGTGGACAAACTTTAGCAGGAATTACTTCAAGAATTCTTGATGATTTGACACCTGTGTTATTAGAAGAACAACCAGACATCGTTTTAGTTCATGGAGATACAACAACGACTTATGCGAGTGCGACAGCAGCGTTCTATCAACAAATCAAAGTTGGTCACGTGGAAGCGGGTTTGCGAACTTGGAATAAGTGGTCGCCATTCCCTGAAGAAATGAATCGTCAATTGACAGATGTCTTAAGTGATATTTATTTTGCACCAACAAGTCAAAGCAAAGAAAACTTAGAAAAAGAAAATCATCCAACAGACGCTATTTTTGTAACTGGGAATACTGCAATTGATGCAATGGGCTACACTGTTGATGATGAATATCAAAGTGAACATCTACCAGCATCAAAAGAGGATAAAATGGTCTTGGTGACAATGCATCGTCGCGAAAATATCGGTCAACCAATGCGTCAAGTATTCCAAGCAATTGCGCGTGTTGCCAATGAACATCCAGAAGTGAAATTTATTTTTCCGATGCATCGCAATCCAAAAGTACGTGAAGAAGCAATTGGCATTCTGGGGGATTTAGCTAATGTATCATTGATTGAGCCTTTAGACGTTGTCGATTTCCATAATTTTGCAGCACGAAGTTATTTGATTTTGACGGATTCTGGTGGTGTTCAAGAAGAAGCACCATCACTTGGCGTACCGGTACTTGTCTTGCGTGATACCACAGAGCGCCCAGAAGGTGTTGAGGCAGGTACTTTGAAAATGGTTGGAACAGATGAAGAAACTGTCTATGACGAAACAACTCGTTTGCTTGAAAACAAAGAAGCACATCAAGAAATGGCGCATGCCTCCAATCCATATGGGGATGGCCAAGCAAGTCAACGTATTTTAGATGCAATGGCGTATTACTTTAATATAGAAGAAAACCGACCAACTGATTTTGAATAATGGTTATTTTTTCGTAAGTTTTATTCTTTTTTTAGAGATAAAAAGTAAGTGAGGAGATCTCATGTGGCAAAAAATTGATAAGGCACAAGGACCTGCATATCGACAAATGATGGATCAAATCATGCGGAAAATCGAACAAGGCGAATTAAATCCAGGAGAGCGACTTGCTTCGGAACGGAAGTTAGCAGAGGCTTTCGGGGTGAATCGTTCCACCGTGGTTCATGCATTGGAAGAGTTACGTGCGCTTGGAATTTTGACAAGTAAACAAGGTAGTGGACGTTACGTCAATCAAACGGAATGGGGCAAGTTTTCCATTCCGAGAATTGACTGGCGTCAACTGATTGCTCATCGATATGAGCAGTCAATTAATCATTATGAAGAAAAAATCAATCGTGGAAAAAAGCAAACCAGTGCGTTTCTTGATTTGTATTCTAGTGAAATGCCGAATGAGTTATTGCCTGATTTTCAATTTCCCTCTTATTCATTAGCAGATATATTAATGGAAGAAAAGAGAATGAATCGCTATGGCTACTTGCCTTTGAAAGAAAAAATCACGGGATATTTAAAAGAAGAACTTCAATTGACATTTGCTGCGGACCAACTTTTGGTCACGGGTGGCGGTCAGCAAGCTATTTTTTTGATTTTGCAAACCATTTTGTCGTCAGGAGATGCAATCGCGGTAGAATCACCGTCCTTTTTCTATCGTCTTCCTTTGTTTAAAGCAGCGGGGATTCGCCTTTTTGGTGTAGCGATGGATGAAGAAGGAATTGATTTGAAGCAGTTAGAAACATCAATTTTAAAAAATCAGGTAAAAGCTGTCTTAGTCAATCCTAATTTTCAAAATCCTACGGGAAAAGTCATGAGTCAGAAAAGACGCGAAGCGCTTGTGCAATTATGTCGTCGATACCAATTGCCTATTATTGAAGATGATGTTTTTACTGATTTTTCTTTTTCGGAGATGAATGAGGTCCAACCGCTACGGTTACTTGATCCAGATAATGTCTTATATATTGGTTCTTTGTCACGCGTTTTAGGTCGAACGACAAAAATCGGTTGGGTATTAGGTCCTGAAACATTAATCGCTCGCTTAGCAAATGCACAAGAAATGATGGAGTTTTCACTAAGTATCGTTTCACAAATGTTAGCAACGAGTGTTTTTGATGAAGCTTTTCTCTCGAAAATGTCATTAGTGCGGCAACAATTAGTTAAGCGAAGTCAACGATTGATTGATTGGTCGAAGGAGCAAACTTTTTTTGAGTTACATCCAATAAAAGGTGGTTACTATGCTTGGCTGACGTGGGAAGGTAAGCAATTATCAACGGAGATTGCGGATGAATTAATTGCGCAAGGGTTAGGGATTGCTCCAGCGCAATTATTTGGAGAAGAAGTGAACGGGTTGCGATTGAACTTCAGTCGGCTATCAGAAGAAGAGTTACCAAAATTTAGTGAATTAATGAACCAAGCAGCAGAAATGCTAAAAAAATAAAGAAAACTGTAACAGCATAGTGATTTTTCTATGCTGTTTTTTTGTTGATGAATTTTTTTACAGAAGTTCGGTATAACAGCTTCATTAGTTGTTTGTAAAGTTATGCACGATCCTAGAATGCGTCGAGAATAAACTTTTATAAAAGTTGTAACAACAAGGTTTGTAAATAGAAACAGTTCGATGTTTTGCTATTAAAATACGGAGGATTTTTTTAAGTAAAATGTAAACCGCTTTCTTGTTTGTGATTCAATTCACTATCGCTGATGTAGCAAGGATTATTTTTATAAAAAATTATCGTGAATTTATGGGCTTATAACTTGTATTTCTCCATGATACATGATAATTTATGTATGAAGCCGGTTAAATAGTGATACAGATTCTATTACTGTTTCAATCGTAGCTAGAAGAGAATTTCTTATAGACGAGAGAGGAATGTGTGACAAATGGCAAACAAAAAAGCACCAATCGACTTCCAGGCTTTACTTGATGAAGTCAATTCAGATTTTCCAGTTTATCAAGCACTTGATCAAGATGGAAAAGTTGTAAATGAAGATTTGATCCCTGATTTATCAGATGATGAATTAGTTGAGTTAATGACAAAAATGGTTTGGTCACGTGTCTTGGATCAACGTTCAACAGCATTGAACCGTCAAGGACGTCTTGGATTTTTTGCGCCTACAGCAGGCCAAGAAGCAAGCCAACTTGCGAGTGCATTTGCTTTTGACAAAGAAGACGTTTTATTACCTGGTTATCGTGATGTTCCCCAACTTGTTCAACACGGCTTACCATTAACGCAAGCGTTTTTATGGTCTCGTGGACATGTTGCTGGTAATTTATATCCGGAAGAATTGAAAGCTCTACCACCGCAAATTATTATTGGTGCACAGTACGTTCAAGCTGCTGGTGTAGCACTAGGCTTGAAAAAACGTAACAAGAAAAACGTTGTCTTCACTTATACTGGTGATGGCGGTTCTTCACAAGGAGATTTCTACGAAGCAATTAACTTTGCGGGTGCTTACCATGCAAATGCTGTTTTCTATATTCAAAATAACGGTTTTGCAATTTCAACACCTCGTGAAAAACAAACAGCTGCTAAAACATTAGCACAAAAAGCTGTTGCAGCTGGAATTCCTGGTATCCAAGTTGATGGAATGGATCCACTAGCTGTTTATACTGTTTCAAAAATGGCTCGTGATTGGGCAATTAGCGGAAAAGGTCCTGTGTTGATTGAAACATTGACTTATCGTTATGGTCCACATACTTTATCAGGTGATGATCCAACACGTTACCGTTCAAAAGAGATGGATGGCGAGTGGCAAAAGAAAGATCCATTGATTCGTTTCCGTAACTATCTAGTTGAAAAAGGATTATGGTCTGAAGAAAAAGAAGAACAAGTAATTGAACAAACAAAAGAAGAAATTAAAGAAGCAATTGCAGAAGCTGATAAAGTACCAAAACAAAAAGTTTCGGATTTCTTGAAGAATATGTTTGAAGAATCACCACAAACAATTAAAGAACAAATTGCAATCTATGAAGCGAAGGAGTCGAAATAATCATGGCACAAAAAACAATGATTCAAGCAATCACTGATGCTTTAGCACTTGAACTAGAACATGATGAAAATGTCGTCATTTTTGGTGAAGATGTTGGTAAAAACGGAGGGGTTTTCCGTGCAACAGAAGGATTGCAAGAAAAATTTGGTGAAGATCGTGTGTTCGATACACCTTTAGCAGAATCAGGGATTGCAGGTCTTGGGTTTGGTTTAGCTTTAGAAGGATTCCGTCCAGTTCCTGAAATTCAATTCTTTGGCTTTATTTTTGAAGCAATGGATGAAGTTGTTGCGCAAATGGCGCGTACGCGTTATCGCATGGGTGGAACAAGAAACTTACCAATCACGATTCGTTCACCATTTGGTGGTGGTGTGCATACACCAGAATTGCACTCAGATAATTTAGAAGGATTGATTGCACAGTCACCTGGTATTCGTGTGGTGATTCCATCAAATCCTTATGATGCAAAAGGTTTATTAATTTCTTCAATCAGAAGTAATGATCCAGTTGTTTTCCTAGAACACATGAAACTGTATCGTTCTTTCCGTGAGGAAGTGCCAGATGAAGCGTATGAAGTACCTTTGGATAAAGCAGCAGTAACTCGTGAAGGATCAGATGTTTCAATCATTACTTACGGTGCAATGGTTCGTGAAGCAATCAAGGCTGCGGATAAATTAGCGCAAGAAAATATTTCGGTTGAAATTATTGATTTACGAACAGTTGCTCCTCTTGATATTGAAACAATCATTCAATCTGTTGAAAAAACAGGCCGTGTAGTTGTTGTTCAAGAAGCACAAAGACAAGCAGGCGTTGCCGCACAAGTGGTTTCTGAAATTTCAGAACGCGCGATTCTTTCTTTAGAAGCACCAATCGGACGTGTTTCTGCACCTGATACTGTCTTCCCATTTGGACAAGCGGAAAATGCTTGGTTACCAAACGCTTCTGATATTGAAGCAAAAGTCAAAGAAATCGCAGAATTCTAAGAAAAGAAGGGGAAAATTCATGGCTTATCAATTTAAATTACCGGATATCGGTGAAGGGATTGCAGAAGGCGAAATCGTAAAATGGTTCGTTAAAGCAGGCGACACGATCAATGAAGACGATACATTGTTAGAAGTTCAAAACGACAAATCAGTTGAAGAAATTCCATCTCCTATTACAGGAACGGTTAAAAACGTATTAGTTCCAGAAGGCACTGTGGCAAATGTGGGTGATGTTTTAGTAGAAATCGATGCACCTGGTTATGAAGATAGCGAACCAGCTGCTCCCGCTCAAGAACAAACACCTGAATCTCCTGCTGCAACACCAACAGCTGAAGGTTCTAGTGAAGGCGTCTTTGAATTTAAATTACCGGATATCGGTGAAGGAATTGCAGAAGGCGAAATCGTAAAATGGTTTGTTAAAGCAGGCGACACAATCAACGAAGATGATACATTATTAGAAGTCCAAAATGACAAATCAGTTGAAGAAATTCCATCACCTGTTACTGGAACAGTCAAAAACGTATTAGTTCCAGAAGGTACTGTGGCAAATGTGGGTGATGTTTTGGTAGAAATCGATGCACCAGGACATAACACAAGTCAATCTTCAGCACCAAGTACCCAAGCACCAGCTGCGGCAGCTCCTCAAGAAACAAAAGCTGCGCCATCAACAGTTGTTGCTACAGCTGACGAATCAAAACGCATTCTTGCAATGCCTTCTGTTCGTCAATATGCTCGCGAAAAAGATGTAGATATCTCACAAGTAACTGCTACTGGAAAAGGTGGCCGTATCACAAAAGAAGATATCGATCAATTTGCTTCAGGTGGCGCACCTGTTCAAGCGACTGCACCAGAAGCAGCACCAACAGCTGCAAAAGCAACGCCAGAAGCACCGGCTGCTGCACCAAAAGCAGAACCAGCTGCATTCAAGTCTGGTCAAGCAGAGCGTGAAACTCGTGAAGCTTTAACACCAACACGTAAAGCAATTGCTAAAGCGATGGTTAATAGCAAACACACAGCACCACATGTAACTTTACATGATGATGTTGAGGTTTCAAAACTTTGGGATCACCGTAAGAAATTTAAAGATGTTGCTGCTGAAAATGGCACAAAATTAACTTTCTTACCATATGTTGTTAAAGCATTGACAGCAACTGCGAAGAAATTCCCAGTGTTGAATGCGTCAATTGATGACAAAACACAAGAAATTGTGTACAAACATTACTACAATATTGGTATTGCAACTGATACGGACCACGGGTTGTATGTACCAAATATCAAAGATGCAAACATGAAGAGTATGTTTGCGATTGCTGATGAAATCAATGAAAAAGCAGCATTAGCGCACGATGGTAAACTTTCTGCCCAAGATATGCGTGATGGCTCAATTACAATCAGTAATATTGGTTCTGTTGGTGGTGGTTGGTTTACACCAGTTATCAACTACCCTGAAGTTGCTATTTTAGGTGTGGGTACAATTGCACAACAACCAGTCGTGAATAGCGAGGGTGAAATCGTTGTTGGTCGCGTGATGAAATTATCATTAAGCTTTGATCATCGAATCGTTGACGGTGCAACTGCACAGAAAGCAATGAATAACATCAAACGTTTATTAGCAGATCCAGAATTATTATTGATGGAAGGATGAGTGGAAAATGGTAGTAGGAGATTTTGCCATTGAGTTAGATACAGTTGTAATCGGTGCTGGACCTGGCGGCTATGTAGCTGCCATCCGTGCCGCAGAAATGGGACAAAAAGTTGCCATTATTGAACGTGAGTATATCGGTGGAGTTTGTTTGAATGTAGGATGTATTCCTTCTAAAGCTTTGATTTCTGCCGGTCATCATTACCAAGAATCATTAGATTCAACTTTATTTGGTGTAACAAGTAAAGGTGTTGAGTTAGACTTTACTAAAACACAAGATTGGAAAGACAATCAAGTTGTTAAAAGTTTGACAAGTGGTGTTGGAATGTTGCTTAAAAAACATAAAGTAGAAATCATCGAAGGAGAAGCTTTCTTTGTAGATGACCACACATTACGTGTTATTCATCCTGATTCTGCTCAAACGTACTCATTTAACAACGCAATTGTTGCAACTGGTTCTCGTCCAATCGAAATTCCAGGATTTAAATTTGGTGGACGCGTGTTAGATTCAACTGGTGGTTTAAACTTGAAAGAAGTTCCTAAGAAATTTGTGATTATCGGTGGCGGTGTTATCGGTGCTGAATTAGGTGGTGCTTATGCAAACCTTGGATCAGAAGTTACAATTTTAGAAGGCTCACCTTCAATTTTACCAACGTATGAAAAAGACATGGTTAAACTAGTTACTGATGATTTCAAAAAGAAAAATGTTACAGTGGTCACTTCAGCAATGGCGAAAGAAGCAATTGACAATGGTGATAGCGTAACAGTGAAATATGAAGTAGACGGCAAAGAACAATCAGTTGAAGCTGACTTTGTTATGGTTACAGTTGGTCGTCGTCCAAATACGGATGATCTTGGTTTGGAACAAGCTGGTGTTGAAATCGGCGAGCGTGGATTGATCCCCGTTGACAAACAAGGCCGAACAAATGTGGCTAATATTTTTGCAATCGGTGATATTGTTCCTGGTGCGGCGCTTGCTCACAAAGCAAGTTATGAAGCAAAAATTGCTGCTGAAGCTATTTCTGGTAAAAAAGTTGCTGTTGATTACAAAGCAATGCCAGCTGTTGCATTTACTGATCCTGAACTAGCAAGTGTTGGGATGACGATTGCAGAAGCGAAAGAGGCTGGGATTGAAGCAAAATCGTTCAAATTCCCATTTGCAGGTAATGGACGTGCTATTTCATTAGGAAAAACAGAAGGATTCTTGCGTCTAGTAACAACAATTGAAGATCACGTGATTATTGGTGCGCAAATTGGTGGTGTTGGAGCAAGTGACATGGTTTCTGAACTTGCTTTGGCAATTGAATCAGGCATGAATGCTGAGGATATTGCTTTAACAATTCATCCACATCCGTCTCTTGGTGAAATTACAATGGATACAGCTGAATTAGCTTTAGGGCTACCAATTCATATCTAAAAAATCAGTTTATGAATTTTAAGATGTGCGACAGTTGATGTCGTACATCTTTTTTGTTAGCTAGAGAAGGAAATCAGGGAGTTTTGTTATACATAACACTTTTTTTATCGTAGAATGGAGAAAGATTATAGTAAACGGAGCGATTGAAATGTTGAAAGAAGAACGTTGGAATGCGATTGTAGCTTTAGTAGATCAAAAAGGAACGATTAAAGTGAGTGAAATTGTTGAACGTCTATCGGTTTCTGACATGACTGTTCGCCGAGATTTAACAGAGTTGGAAGAAGCAGGACGCCTGAAACGGGTTCATGGCGGCGCGCGAAGTCTAAATATTTATCAACATGCCGAGCTTTCTCATCGTGACAAACAAATTATTAATAGCGAAGAGAAAAAGGAAATTGCGCAAAAGGCTGTGCAACTAATCAAAGAAGATGAAACAATTTTTCTGGGACCTGGGACGACCATTGAGTTATTGGCAGAAATTATGGAATTTGAACGTTTGCGCGTAGTAACTAATTGTTTGCCAGTATTCAAAACATTGAGTAAAAAACAAGGAAATTTAAAAGTGTACTTAGTTGGTGGTGAAATGCGTGAGCTGACAAAATCATTTTTTGGCGAAATTTCCAACAAAGCATTACAAGATATGCATTTTCATAAGGCATTCTTCAGCAGCAATGCAGTGAAGGATGATGAAGTGATGACTGCGACGATTGAAGAAGGACAAACACAAGCAATTGCTCTAGATAATTCAATCGAGCGCTATTTATTGATTGATTCATCCAAGGTCGGGAAGCAAGATTTTTATTCTTATTATCGATTAAAAGATATTACAGCAGTTGTGATGAATAAGGACGATTATGATACTTACCAAAAACTGGAAAAAGAAGTTCAGGTGATCGTTTAGCTTTCTTTATAAAGTTTTTTTATAAAAGAAAAGACCAAGACGCTGGTAAAAAAAGAGACTGGGACAAAACCCCAGTCGTTCTTAACACATTTTACAAATTAAAAAACGCCTAAAATCAACGTTTTCAAAAACGGATTTTAGGCGTTTTTTTCTAGTTAGGTTACTTCTGTTCCGGTCTCGTTTTTCGAATAAATGGTGTTCTCAAACCAAAATTTTGTTATAACTTACGCTTGCTTCAAAAGACGTGGAGCTATTTTTGAAGTATTTGCTAACTATCTAGTCAGAGATGAATAGTTTGAGCTAAATACTTTGCGCCACAACCTTATACACGGTGTCCAAGAAGTAACTCTTTCTAAATAAGTCTAAATTTCACAAAAATTTGAGAAGCAATTTCTGAAAATTCATTCTTATTTATTAGAGCTGAGCACTTCTTTTACAACCTCATACACGGTGTTCTCAAAGCAGCTTCTTCAACAATAAGTCTTTCTTTCATAAAAACATGAGAAACTGTTTTTAGAAAAAATTTCTTATTGCTTGAAGCTAAACACTTTGCGCCACAACCTTATACACGGTGTTCCCAAAGCAACTCCTCGAAATAATTCGTAACTGTCTCAAAATATGAAAAGATATTTTTGTCAGTTGCTCATTATTTTGTCAGAGCTGACCGCTTTGCACCACAACCTTTTTTACATAGTAGCTTTTTCCGCAGCGTAAGCAGCATTTCTTTTTTTCATTTGACGAGCATACCAAACAAAAATCAATAGGTAAGCGACAAGTGCTAAAATCGCATACAGAATAAATTCAATTTGCCCTTGAGAAGCATGACCAACTAAATAGCCCAAGAATTTTTCGACTGGACCTTCCATTGTAGTGTGAGAAATCAAGGAGTCAGCATTTAGTCCTGCTGGGAATGCACCAACTTTTTTTGCAGTTTCTGTAACGAATGGAGCAATCAAGGTACCTGACCATAAGAATAACGGTAATTCGATTGCACCAATGACAATCATACGAATCAATTTACCGCGAGTCACAACTAATAGGGCGGGTGTAACACCCATAGCGATGATACCACCTAAAGGTAATAATTTATTTCCTGGTAAAACAATCGCTTCAAGAAGCATGATCGGTGCTAACACATTGGCAGCAGCCCAAATTTCTGCACGACCAGCAATGAAGGGCCAGTCTAAACCGATATTGATGGTCCGACCTTTTAATTTGTTTGAGGCAAAATCTGTAATTCCTTGTGATAAAGGCTCAACAGCAGCAATGAACCATGCGCCAATCAAAGAAAATAGCTCTAAACAGACAGCGGCAGTGAATGCGAGTGAGAAGATTTCGGTTGGTGTTTGACCAGCTAGTAGGCCAACAAAGATACCTAAGTAAATCCCGATAGCAAATTTTGATCCCCAAAAACCGATTTTGCTATTTAATTTGGCAGCGTCGAAGTCATATTTATCTAACCATGGGAAAATTTTATCAAAAATTTTATCGAAAACCATGATGATTGGATTCATCATATAGTTCATATGTGTGGTAGTCATTGGGTTTGAATCAGGTGCATTTAACAAATCGTTGAAAGTTGGCTTCATCAAGTCAGAATTGATGATTTTTAAGACACCGATAAAAATAACCAACAGTGTAGCAATCAATAGATTTGCTCCGCAGAAAATGGCGAATAGACCGACAATTGATAAATGCCAAATGTCAAAAATATCAACATCTAATGTGTTTGTTTTATTTAAGAACAACATAACAACGTTGACGATAACCATAATCAATAAGAAATACAACGTGTAAGGGGAGCCCCAAGTGATTGTTGCTAGAGGAGCCCAGCCAACATCGGTGATATTTAATGAAATACCGGTACGTTCAACAAAATCGGTCATTGCGCCCGAAAATGCAGTCGTTAGAATACCAATAATTGCACCAATCCCTGTTAAGGCAATCCCTAATTTCAGCCCGCCTTCCAGTGCGCGAGTGGGCTTGACTTTAAAACAAAGCGCGATCAGTGTTAAAACAATAGTCATCAAAGGTGCAGCCCCTAAGTTGATTAGAGGCTGGAAAATCGTATTTGCGATATCAATAATTGCATTCATGCTCTTTTCTCCTTTATGTCAAGTTGAAAATCATTTTTTCTTATTTTTGAATCGATTGGATT
This sequence comes from Enterococcus sp. C50, assembly GCF_040887505.1. Lineage (NCBI taxonomy): Bacteria > Bacillati > Bacillota > Bacilli > Lactobacillales > Enterococcaceae > Enterococcus > Enterococcus sp. C50. The sequence goes on from NZ_JBFOFW010000002.1 coordinate 381,729, forward strand.
GCTTGTTCCATTTGAGAATACACAGGTTCAGCCATTGCAGGGATGCGGTATAAGATCGCACCAGCATCAACGATTGGAATGTTGACTGGGAAACCAAGATCGGTATTTGCGATTTGTGCAAAAATATCGTAGTGAGAAAGCATTTCTTGGTTGATGTCTTTAATCATGACCGCGTCACAAGAAACTTGATACCCGCGTTTACCTAGTTCATTTTCTAATGCAGATTTGATTTGGTGGCTTGAGTTAACGCCTGCACCACAAGCGGCTAAAATGTTAATCATTCGAAATTCCTCTTTTCTTATTTTTGAATTGATTGAATTGCTTGTTCCATTTGAGAATACACAGGTTCAGCCATTGCAGGGATGCGGTATAAGATCGCACCAGCATCAACGATTGGAATGTTGACTGGGAAACCAAGATCGGTATTTGCGATTTGTGCAAAAATATCGTAGTGAGAAAGCATTTCTTGATTGATGTCTTTAATCATGACCGCGTCACAAGAAACTTGATACCCGCGTTTACCTAGTTCATTTTCTAATGCAGATTTGATTTGGTGGCTTGAGTTAACACCCGCACCACAAGCAGCTAAAATTTTGATCATTTCAGAACACTCCTCTAATTAAAATTCTTTTCTAAAAATGTATAAATTTCCTTTGGGTCTTCATATGAGAAAAATCTTTGTAACTCCTTTTTGTCAACAGAATTGATAAAGTCCATGATGTCTGCCAACATACCCGCTTGTTCTGCACCATTTTCATTTAAAATCATAAATAAAAAGGAAGCATCCAAAGTGTCTGATGGCCGAATCATGTGATGAAATAAAATTGGGTGCGTTAATTTGATTGGAACGATTCGAGTCGTTTTGACGAACTCGCTTTCAGTATGGGGAATCGCAATATCTGGCAAAGATGAATCGATGGGCGATAAGTCTAACCCAGTTGGATAATTGGCCTCTCTTTCTAATAAATGATCGAAAAAGTCTTCAGTGACTAATTCTTTTTCTACTAAATCTAAATAAACTTCCTCAAACACCTCTGTTTGGGTTTGTTTATTTGAAACATAGACTGTTTCGGGGAAAAAGAACGTAGTAGTTGTTGACATATTTCCTCCTCCTTTGTTTGAAAATGTTTGTATATCTCAATTACACCTACAGTATAACCGCTTACATAAGAAAGTCAAGCATCTTTTCAAAAGAAAATAAACATATTTTTGCTTTTTGGTGTTGATATTTGTTTGCAAATGTTTTATTATGTCGTTGGAAAGGTGGTGCCTATGTTGAAAAGTGAACGGCAACGTTCCATTTTAGAATTGTGTGAGCAGTTTGGCGTTATTACGGTGAAAATGATTCAAAAAAATTTACCAGTGTCAGATATGACGATTCGTCGAGATTTAGATGAACTGGCTCAGCAAGGTAAAATCGAGCGTGTGCATGGTGGTGCACAGAGTAAGGGATATGCCGAATCTGCGATAACGATAAGAGAACAGCCACTGACAGGGGTTGAGTTATCTCATACTGAGAAAAAAGCCATCAGTATAGAAGAAAAAAAGTATATTGCAAAAAATGCTGCTAAAAAAATTTCAGCAGGAGATACGATTTTTTTAGGATCTGGAACAACCATCGAATTAATGACTCAATTTATTCAAGAGGGGCCGTTACGGATCGTGACGAACAGTTTGCCAGTTTTTAATTTGCTAGAAAAAAAGGAAGATCTCGAGCTGTATTTAGTAGGTGGTTCTTTTCGTAAGAAGACCGGTGCATTTGTTGGTTCTATGGCAAATGAGACGATTCAAAAACTAAGTATCGAAAAAGCATTTGTCGGCGTGAATGGTATTTTGGACGAGCACGTCTTCACCTTCAGCATTGAGGAAGGAAAGTTCCAGCAATTAGTCTTGGAAAAAGCACACAAAAAATATTTAGTAGGTGATGCGCATAAATTTGGCCATAGCGATTTTTACAATTTTTATTCACTTACTGAAATCGATGGTTTTTTTACGGATTACACAATCTCAGAGGAAATGAAAACTCAATACGAACAATATACTCAAATTTTTAATTGATTAGAGGAGGAGTACAGATGAAAATCGTCATTGGATCAGATGAACAAGGAATGAAATTGAAAGAACCGATCAAAGAATATTTACTTAAAAAGGGTTTTGAAGTGGTTGACAAAAGTGAAACCGCTTCGACTGATTTTATCGAATCAACATTAGCTGTAGCAACAGACGTTTTAGCTGAAGAAGGAAGTCTTGGAATTGCATTTGACGGATATGGTGCAGGAAGTTTCATGACAGCAACAAAAGTGAAAGGTATGGTAGCGGCGGAAGTATCTGATGAGCGTTCAGCTTATATGACTCGAGAACATAATAATGCGCGAATGATTACGATTGGCTCAGAAATCGTTGGTGAAGGACTAGCCAAAAATATCGTCAAAGAATTTTTAGCAGCTGATTATGATGGCGGGCGTCACCAAATTCGCGTAGATATGTTAAATAAAATGGCGTAAAAAGAAAAGGATGGTAAATATTCATGAAAATAGCTATTGGTTGTGACCATATTGTGACAGATGTAAAAATTGCTGTTTCAGATTTTTTGAAAGGCAAAGGATATGAAGTTATTGATATGGGGACATATGACTTTACACGAACACATTATCCTATTTATGGCAAAAAAGTAGGTGAAGCAGTTGTCAGCCATGAAGCAGATTTAGGCGTATGTATATGTGGAACTGGTGTAGGAATTAATAATGCAGTCAATAAAGTTCCTGGTGTCCGTTCTGCTTTAGTTCGCGATATGACAAGTGCGATTTATGCGAAAGAAGAATTGAATGCGAACGTGATTGGTTTTGGTGGGAAAATAACCGGAGAATTTTTGATTTGTGATATTATCGAGGCCTTTATTCAAGCGAAATACCAAGAAACACCTGAAAACAAACGTTTGATTGCGAAAATCGATCACGTTGAAAAAAATCATCCAGAGCAAGCAGATGAACATTTCTTTGATGAATTTTTAGAAAAATGGGACCGTGGCGAGTACCACGATTAAAATGGAGGTGAAAAAATGATTGTCACGATCACAATGAATCCTTCAGTTGACATCTCTTATCCGCTGGAACATTTTCAACTGGATACGGTCAATCGTGTTTCGAAAGTGAGGAAAACTGCTGGCGGTAAAGGATTAAATGTCACAAGAGTCTTAGAACAGTTGGGTGCCGATGTCTTAGCAAGTGGCTTATTGGGTGGTGAACTGGGCGATGCCATCCAACATGAATTGACAAGTGCAGGGATTAAACATGCGTTTTCACCTATTAGTGGTAAGACGCGAAATTGCATTGCCATTTTGCATGAAGGGAAACAAACAGAAATTTTAGAACAAGGGCCGGTCATTTCAGCTTCAGAAGCGGAAGACTTTTTAGTTCATTTTGAACATTTGGCAGAAGATGCAACGATTCTAAGTTTCTCTGGGAGTTTGCCGGCAGGATTACCTGTTGATTTTTATAGTGAAATGTTGGCGATTTGTCAGCAAAAGAAGAAACCAGTCGTACTAGATTGCTCAGGGAAAGCTTTGCAAGCCGTTTTGGAAAGTCAGGAAAAACCAACAGTAATCAAACCGAATCTGGAAGAGTTATCAGAACTATTAGCGTTTGAAGTGACCAATGAGTTGCCAGTTTTAAAAGAAGCATTAAGAAATGAACGTTTCGCTGGGATTGAATGGATCGTTGTTTCACTGGGAGCGCAAGGCGCTTTTGCAAAGCATGGAAATACTTTTTATCAAGTAAACATTCCTAAAATCGACGTGGTGAATCCAGTTGGTTCAGGGGATGCGACAGTTGCCGGTATCACCTATGCGTTGGAACAAGGGAAAAGTGCAGAAGAATTATTGAAAATAGCCAATGTTTTAGGAATGTTAAATGCGCAAGAAGCAGTAACTGGTCAAGTAAACTTAATGAATTTCCCTCATTTATATAACCAAATCAAGGTTGCGAAAGTTTAACTAATTATTTGACAAAATACATCAAACATTGAAGTGATTGATGATGAAACTCAATAAGGACGGTGCAAAATCAATGATTGGAACTAAAGGAAAACAAGCATATATTGAGCAATTAACGGATGAAAATAAAATTATCAGTGCATTAGCCATTGACCAACGGGGCGCATTGAAAAAAATGATTGCGAAACATCAAGCAACCCCCGCAACAGATGAACAAATTGAAAACTTCAAAAAAATCGTTTCAGAAGAATTAACCCCGTATGCTTCAGCTATTTTGTTGGATCCTGAATATGGCTTGCCGGCAGCTCAAGCGCGTGCGGAGAGTGCTGGGTTACTTTTAGCTTATGAAAAAACAGGTTATGACGCTTCGACACCGGGACGATTACCCGACCTTTTAGCAGATTGGTCAGTGAAACGGTTAAAAGAACAAGGTGCGGATGCCTGTAAATTTTTATTGTACTACGATGTGGATGAAGCTACCGAAATCAATCAACGAAAACAAGCGTTTATTGAACGAATTGGATCAGAATGTGAAGCAGAAGAATTGCCATTCTTCTTAGAGCTAGTTTCTTATGACGCTGAGAATGCGGATAGCGCATCTTCAGCATATGCCAAAGTTAAACCACATAAGGTGATTGAGATGATGAAAGAATTTTCTCGCGAACGCTATCATGTTGATGTATTGAAAGTAGAAGTCCCAGTCAATATGAATTATGTTGAAGGGTATGCAACTGATGAAGTTGTTTATACACAAGCTGAAGCTGCGGCTTATTTCAAAGAGCAGACAGAAGCAACTTCATTGCCTTTTATCTTTTTGAGTGCAGGAGTGTCTGCCGAGTTGTTTCAAGAAACATTGCGCTTTGCTAAAGCGGCAGGGTCAACATTTAATGGTGTCTTGTGTGGACGAGCAACATGGGCAAATGGTGTGGAACCATTCATTGTTGAAGGGGAAGTAGCTGCACGCAAATGGTTAAACCAAACTGGCCGAGAAAATATCGAGGCATTGAACACGGTATTAAAGGAAACAGCAACGCCAGTTTCCTTATAGGTAACATTTAGCTAATAACGTAACTGAGCATTTTCAGCAAAAAACTGTAGCGATGACGAATAAGTGATCGGCTACAGTTTTTTGTTTTGATTTTTTGAAGTAAAAGCTTTATGCCAAAAATTTCCGTTATTTCGGAATCAAATTGTCCTTAATAAAAAGAAACCGTTTTTATATACTAAGTGAGTAGAAAGAAAGGTGGAAGAAAGATGAAAAAAATTGTTGCAATCACCTCTTGTCCAGTTGGAATTGCCCATACATACATGGCTGCTGAAAATTTAGAAAAAGCTGGGAAAGAACTTGGTGTCGAAGTGAAGGTCGAAACACATGGTTCGATTGGTGTAGAGAACGAGTTAACAGCCAGCGACATCAAAGAAGCAGCAGGTGTCATTATCGCGGCTGATACGAAAGTTGATAAATCACGCTTTGGTGGTAAACCACTAATCAATGTGGGCGTTCAAGATGGCATTCATCATGCGAATACATTAGTTGAAGATATCTTAACAGGAAAAGCGCCTGTTTTTGAAAGCGCTCTGACAGATGTTTCTGCTGAGAACAATGGCGAAACAGAAGGACTAGGGAAAAAAGTTTATAAAAGTTTGATGAATGGTGTTTCTTATATGGTGCCGTTTGTTGTTACCGGTGGATTGTTGATTGCAATTTCATTGACTTTAGGTGGGACAGCGACGCCAGAAGGAATTAAAATTCCTGAAGGCACGATCTGGGCAACGATGAACAGTATTGGCGGAATTGCTATGGGCTTGATGGTTCCTATTTTGTCAGCGTTTATTGCGCAAAGTATTGCGGATCGTCCGGGCTTAGTTCCAGGGTTTGTCGGTGGCATGTTGGCAGCTAACGGTGCTTTATATGGAAGTGATGCAAACGCTGGTTTCCTAGGTGGGATCATCACAGGGTTCCTAGCTGGATTTATTGCTTTGGGAATCAAAAAAATTCCTGTACCGAAAGCTTTGCAATCCATTATGCCGATTATCGTCATTCCGATTTTAGGTTCACTGGCAGTTGGCTTTGTCTTTATCTATGTTATTGGTGAACCTGTTGCGCTTTTGTTTAATTCATTGACACAATTCTTAGCAGGTATGCAAGGTGGAAGTGAAGTTGTTTTAGCGATGATTCTTGGTGCGATGATTGCTTTTGATATGGGTGGACCATTTAATAAAGTTGCCTTTTTATTTGGATCAGGATTGATTGCTGAAGGAAATTACTCAATTATGGGGCCAATTGCAGTTGCAATTTGTATTCCTCCTTTAGCGTTAGGTTTAGCTTCATTGATCTTGAAAACGAAATTTACAAAAACTGAGCGAGAAGCAGGAAAAGCTTCGTTAGCGATGGGCTTGTTTGGGATTACAGAAGGTGCGATTCCATTTGCCTCAACTGACCCATTACGTGTTATTCCAAGTATTGTAGTTGGTGCGATGACTGGTAGTGTAATTGCGATGCTTTCAGGTGTAACTGACCACGTTGCACATGGTGGACCAATTGTAGCGGTGTTAGGTGCAGTTGATCATGTGGCAATGTTCTTTGCAGCAGTGATTGCTGGAATCGCAGTAACTGTTTTAATGTTAAGAATCTTGAAACCAACTTTACAAGTTACACCAGTTGTTGCGACACCAAACGGAGCAATGCACCTAGACGAAGTAGAAGACGCAGAAACTGAACCAACGATTGCTCCAGAAAATTTTGATTCAATCACAGAAATCATGACAGATGATACGATTGTTTTAGACACAACTGAAACAACAAAAGATACCGTTGTTGAAGATTTAGTACAACGTTTAGGGAAAACAGGTCACATTACAGATACAGCAGGGTTTAAAAAAGCAATCTATACTCGTGAAAATGAAAGTACAACTGGAATTGGGATGGGTATCGCAATCCCTCATGGTAAATCAGCCCATGTTACCAAGCCAACACTTGCTTTTGCGAGAAGTCAACAAGGAATTGATTGGCAATCACTCGATGGTGAACCGGCGCATTTGATTTTTATGATTGCTGTTCCAGAAAATAGCCAAGGAGATATGCACTTAAAAATTCTCCAACGTCTTTCACGCAAATTAATGGATGATGACTTCCGCCAAGCATTGATGGAAGCCCAAAATAAAGCGGCTGTTAATCAATTATTAAGCGAAATGTAACATAAGATGAAAAATCGACTGTGATGAGACATAATAGATGTGTTATCATAGTCGATTTTTTTATTCAGAAGGGAGCTTCTTTTCTTAATGAATCAACGTCAGCAATCTTTAATTTATCAATTAATAAAAAATAATAGTTATTTAACTACCAAAGAATTAGCAACGTGCTTCCAAGTTTCTGAGCGCACTATCCATAGTGACTTAAACAAAATCGAAGACTGGTTGAATGCGCACCAATTACCTTTAATTATTGAAAGAAAAAAAGGAACAGGTATTTTACTAGTTGGCTTACCTCATGAAAAAGATCAGGTCAAACGTCTGCTGAATGAAAAGACTGAAACAGAGCTGGAGAAAAGCCAGTTAAGGCAATTGTTGATTTTTCATTTGTTAGTTGCAAAAGACGGTCTCAGTCTTGAAGAATTAGCAGAGAAATTATTTGTTGGTCGCCGAACAGTCAGAAAAGAATTAACAGATTTGCAAAGTTTTTTCCAACAACATCATTTAGCGTTAGTGTCAAAAACAAAACTGGGCACATTTATCACCGGTGACGAGCAAGAAAAAAGGCGACTGCTGGTGAAAACATTACGTAATATGCAAAAAGCAGATCCACAAAGTCCATCCTTGAAGGAATTTTTTGCGAAAGATACACTAAAAGTAATCCAACATACGTTGCGCGATGTCTTCTATGAGAATCAGCTAGAGGAACCAGCAGGCTTGTCTACTGTTGAGATTCATATTTATTTTATGTTAGAACGCATGAAGCAACTGCAAAAAGTCAAATTGAGTGAAGATGAAAATGAAGCAGTCAATCATACGCAAGCGCAAAAAATCAGTAGCCAAGTCTTAGCCAAGTTAGCAAACGTGTATCCAATTGAATTTTCACCGGATGAAATCAACTATTTAGCGTTAAGAATTGCTAACTTATTTTCTAAATCTCAGTCTGCTGCACGCTTTCAAGGTGAAGCAGATGAATTAGCCCTTCATTTGATTGATCAAGTTGAGCAATTCTTAGGTTATTCATTGAAAGAAGACCAGCTTTTGGCACAAAATTTAAGTTCTCATTTATCTTCCACTTATTTTCGTTTGAATTATGGATTAACGATTTCAAATCCGTTAACGAAAAATGTTTTTAGCACGTATACGCAATTATTTTTAGTTCTGCAATTGATTTTGGAGGATTATTTTGATAAAGAACCCTTTTATGTGCCGCAAGATGAGATTGCTTATTTGACGATCCATTTCCAAGCGGCAATCGAGCGCCACCAGCATCAAAAAAGTCGGAGATACCAAACGATTTTAGTTAGCGAATACTCAAAGGCAATGGCAACTTTTCTTGAAGCGAGACTTAATCGAGAACTTCCTGAATTGACAATTTTGGATTTAGTTGAGCATAGTTCTGAGCTGAATGCTGAAGAATTTCCACCGGTTGATTTTATTTTAACGACGCTCCCTTTTCAACATGAAAGCATTCCTGTAATCGAAATTTCACCGATGATTACGGAAACAGATTTATCGAGGTTGGCGAAATACATGCTAGAGCATGTGCCAAATAAACGAACAAAAACGTTTGATTTGGCAAATTTCACGAATCCATTCTTGATTTTCTCACATTTAGACTTAACAGACCCTACAGAAATCTTGTCTTTCATGGGAAATGTCTTAGTTGAAAATCAATATGTTCATCCGGAATTTATTGAATCTGTTTTAGAGCGAGATCGCCATTCAAGTACGCGGGTCGCATCACTAATCACGCTTCCCCATGGCAATCCATTTTATGTGAAGCATTCAACGATTTCGATTGCGACGATGAAGCAACCAATTACTTGGCACGGTGAGCAAATCTGTGTTGTTTTGTTGCTGGCGGTCAAGAAAAATGATTTGAAACATCCAGAATTCAAAAAATTATTCTCCGTCATTCATTATTTAGAGAAGCAGCCTGAACGTATGAACGAATTGTTGCAAACAGATCATCCGTTAGAAATTTTAACTTTGTTGTCTAGCTATGAGTAAAAGATATCCAAAGTTAAGAATAGTTGAACATATTTTTTTGAATAATAAATGTTTTTTTATATCTGACATTATTCCGTATATGATTTTCAAATCCATTTTGCTAGTTTATTAGTGAAATATTTGTATTATAAAAAAAGTATGGTATCATTAAGTTAGTTCAAATTATTAGATTTTCTTAAGGTAACACTGCCCGTTAGTGAAGTTTCAGGCAGTGTTACTTTTTTTGTTTATTTATGAAATAAAATTAGTTAAAATGTTATTATAAGAAAAACATTGTGTTTTTTTAGTAAAGAGTTCTTTTGTTAATTATGGCAATCATTTTGATGAAAGTAATATGTTAATTAAGTTTGGGTAGGACTGAACGTTATTGCGTACATAATAATAGGAGATAAAATTGGAAAAGTTAGGGAATATAGGTGAGCAAAATGAATCATTTAGTTGACGGGATGTTTGAAACCTTATTTTTTGAGTCAAACAGTCGAAACAAACTTCATTTATTTAAATATTTGATTGTGCAAGAACAAAAAGTTTCGTTAAAAAGTGTAGCAAAACAGTTTAATCTTTCCTATCAAGGAATACAAACATTGACGAAAGAAATTATTCAAGATGAGTTACAAGAACATGGTCAATCGCAATTTATCTTAAAAACGGGAAAGGTTCTTCGGGAGCAAGAAGTACAATTATTTACGATTGACAGTTATCGTTTATTTTTGCTAAAAAAAGAAAGTGTTACGTTTACCTATTTAGTTTATAAAGTGCGTCATCCTAATAAAAATGAACTCAGTTATGCGCAAAAACACTTGATTAGTATCTCAACTTTTCATCGAAAAATTCAATTGCTAAAAAATCTTCTAGCAGTTTATCAAATGAATCTAACACTTAAAACGACAAACGATCTTCAAGAAACGGCTTATCGGACCTTTCTTTACTTTTCATTGTGGTGGGGATATCGCGGGCAAGAAAATTTATTTACTTATCTAGGTAATGAAAAGAAATATCAGGTGATTGCGAATCAAGATATCTCATTTATCACAAAACAGCAGCTGGTTTTGCTATTAAATGTGTTGGAAAGTCGCTATTTATTAAAAAAATATTTAACGAATTTTGAGTTACAGGACGGATTACATACCCTCTTTTACGATTATGGAGCTCCTTATGCTGAATTATGGCATCACACACCGAAAAAGGTCAGAAGTACAGAGAAAAAATTCTTGAGCACGTTTATCAATTTGTTTATCTTGAATGAGCGGATCACCACGGAACAAAAGAGAGTATTTGCCAGACAACAATTAAAACAAAACAAACAATTAGCCGAGTTCGTCAAAACGTATCTGAGATTACTTGAAAAAAATCAATTTGAAATCATCAGTGACAGTGAGTTTGTGTATGATGTCTTGCTTTTTTCAGGAATGGTCAGCAACTTGATTGGGGAAGAAGCCAAAGAAATTATCCAGCTTATTCAACAATTGTTACCAGCTAGCTATCAAAAAACGTTAGTCGCATTGAAAGGAAAAGTGATTGAACAGGAGGAACTACAAGTCGCAACAAAAAGCAGACCTTTATTGGTGCTCTGTGTATTGTTGACACTTCACTACCGTAAGTATCGCATGCCATCAGTGACCGTTGGTTTACCTAAAGAATTGGGAATCATATGTATCAAGGATTTGCAATCATTTTTGGGAAGCTTTGGCTTTGTCAAAGTCATTATTCTTGAGGATATTTCAACTAACTCCTGTGATTTACTTTTAATCAATTATTCGCTCATGAAACAAAAGGTGCCAAAAAAACAACGATATTATTATTGGGATCAAAGTAATTTTCCAGAAAATTACACCGCACTTGAAAGAAAAATTTTTGAAGAAAAAAATAGAAGAACTACTGAAAATCATTGAGTTTTCAGTAGTTTTTTTATTTTTTTAAAAGATAAGTAGAGACTGATTCCATGAAATTTGAAAAAGCGTCATTTATTTTTTGAATTTTGAAGAGGAAAGCATAAATTATGCTTGTTATACTAATTTTCGTTGGCTGACTTCTCAATATCTGAAAAAATTTTTTTTAAATAATGGGAAGTTGACTATCCAAGAGGGTGCTACTATTTAATAGAAGGACAGGAGGAATTTTAATTGTTTACGTTACCAAATTATTTATTTGAACCGCTATCTTGGATTTGTACAGCGTTGATTGTACTTGTTTTTGCAAATCTATTATTTTTTACAGCATTATCTGTTTTTGGTCTCATCACGCCAAAAAGAGATTATGAAATAGTTGCTCCGAAAAAGAAATTTTTATTTTTGATTCCTGCGCATAACGAAGCGGCAGTAATCAAAGAAACTGTCGAAGCGTTAGTTCATCAGGATTACGATCCTAACTTATTTGACATTGTGGTGATTGCTGATAACTGCACTGATAATACAGCAGAGATTGTACGGAGTATTGGCAAAGCAAAAGTGTTTGAAAACACATCGAAGCCTGATGAACCAAGAGGGAAACCACATGCAATTGCAAGCTTCATCAATAATGAAAGTTGGCAAGAGTATGATTATATTGCATTTATTGATGCGGATAATATTGTGGAACCTAACTACTTAACAGAAATGAATTCACAAAGTATTGCTCATCCGGAATTTGTAGTCATCCAAGGATATTTGGGTATGAAAAATGTGTTTACATCGATTACAGCATCTGGTTATTCTGCTGTGTACTTTATTACTAATCGTGCGGTTCAATTTGCCAATTATGTTTTAGGCTGGAATGCAGCGATTGGTGGCACAGGATTTATTTTAGACACAAAATATTTAATGGAACATGGCTGGAATCCAAGAAGTTATACCGAAGATTTCGAGTTGCAAGTGGAGTTGTCAATGAATGGGTTAAGAAGTGGTTGGAATCAGTTTGCAGTTGTCCATGATGAAAAACCAAATAGCTTTTTAGCAAGCCATCATCAACGAACACGTTGGGCGCAAGGACACTGGTATGTAGCATTTTCAACAACTTTTAAACAAATTAAGTCGTTATTTAAATCAAAACACTTCAATGAACTAATGAGTAAGATTGAAACCTTATTTTATTCTTATTCAATGGTTCGTCCGGTAGCTTACTTAATTATTTTAGCATTAGGAATTATTGATATTCGTTTGTTGAAATACTTACCTAATTTGTTTTCTGTTATCACATTCTGGTTAACAATGGAAGCATTCAACTTTTTGATTATACCGACCGTTTACTTTATTGAAGAAGGTAAGGACTATTTCCAATTGAAAAACACTTGGTGGAAAAAAATCCTGTTTTTCATTCGCTTGGTTTACTGCTTTATTTATAATTCGTTAACGTATATGATTGCGCAAATCGTAGGCTTCTTTACGTGGTTCAAGCCACAAAACAAATGGAACAAAACAGTACATTCCGTACAATACAAAGATTTGGAAGGTGAACAATATGCAAGTACAAAATAATTTGAAGTTAGATCAAAAAACAAGTCGTCATCAGACGGAGAAAGAACATCGCGCAGGTTATTTCGGAAAAAATTTGGTTTATTTAGTGGTAATTGCAGGAATTTTAGCATTTTTCTTTATCAGTGCATAAGTCTTAACTAGCGTAATTAGCTTGTGAAAGTTTATTCATTCTTTGAAATTGAAAAATTTTTTTAAATATTAAAGAGGAAAAGGTTTTTTATGATTAGTACAATGGGTTTGTAAGTAAATAACAGCGAAATGTTATTTAGGTGCAATACATTTGAAGGGAGGTGAAAGAAGTGAAAAGTTCAGCATATAAGAAGTTTGTTTTATTAAGTAGCGTGTTTCTAACTTTATCAGTAACAAATGATCTTGTAACAATTGTTTATGCAGAAACAGCTGACCAAACAACTCTCTCATCGGAAGCAACAGAAACAACAACCACTCAAACCTCTGAAAATTTAAGTGAGACAACAAATACTTCCGAAAAAGAGTCCAGTGAAAAAAATATTTCAAGTTCCATTATAACGGAAACTGAAACGAGTGCAACAGAAAAAGAAACAACAGCAGATGATGCAATCAAAAAAGACGTTCTCCCCGGAATAACTCCAAAAATTGCTACCGGCTCTGTTTCTTATAAAGCTAACTCTAGTGAATATACGTTAAATACAACTTATACAGGGACGATTACGTTGAGCAACAAAGATGGTGATTCGATTCCTGCAGGTACAACAATCGTTATTTCTATTCCGTCAGAAGCAATTGATTATAGCACGATTGATTTAACAGATGAAAACATTTCAAATTATTTTGATGTAACAATTGATGAAAGTGCGGGAACGCTCACGTTCGTGGTCAAAAAAGATATTGTTGGTAATACTACAATCTCGGCTGATTTTCATACAAAAGTAATTGGAACCCCTGGAACAACGTATAATGTGTCTGCAACGACGACATCAAACGGACAGGACATACCAACAATTGTTGGCACGCCTAAGTTAAAAGTAAATACCAATACACCGCCGATTTATAATTATGTTAACTCTTATTGGGGGATTTCAAATAGTAATCCTGGAAATTTTGTTGCAAGAGATGGCTCTGATATAGGTGGACTACCAACTGGTAATTTTAATCGTACGTCAGACGTGATTCAAAACTTTATTGAGGTAAACTATACTGGAGAAAACATTTTGCCTTCTGATTGCTTTTATCGTTTTGCTTGGTACATCGAACCAGTAGGAAACGGAAAAGTGACTATTACAGACGAAGACATAGCGAATATTGTTGTTCGAGATACGTTAACACAAGCAGTGATTCCTAAACAATATTACAAAGTGTATCGGGATTCTGGAAAGCCAGACAACAATGAAATTTGGATCGATTTACAGTCTGAAGACGTTTCGGGAGGCTATATCAAACGAGATGGTCGCTACGAAGCAAGTGTCAGCGCACATGCTAATAATGATAGTATCACTTACCCAAGTCAAGCTTATATCTATATGGCTACAGCTAATGGTGGGAATATCGGTGGTGGAGCACATTTTGATTTGAATAACCGGTTCTTGACGACTGGTGACAGTACCGTTTTTGCTAACTTGACTGTTGAAGATAAAACATTTTATGTGGGTGATCTAACAGACGAAAATATTAAAGAAAAATTATTAGAAAATATTACGGCTAGAGACACTGAAGATGGTGACATCAGTAAAGATGTGACAGTTGATTATAGTAGTGTTCAACCGAATACGCCAGACAAGTACCAAGTCACTTATTCTGTGACAAATTCTTCTGGACATCTCTCAACTAAGACGGCAACCGTTACGATTTTGGAAAAACAAGATGGTGCGCCAGTTACTGTGAAGTATGTTGATGAAGATCAAAATGAAATTGCTGAAGCAAAGGTTCTAAATGGAAAAGTTGGCGATCCTTACACTTCTCAAGCAGCAACAATCGATAACTATACTTTATTAGATGAACCTGATAATAAAGAGGGGCAATTTACAGATAAACCTCAAACAGTCACATATATTTATCAAGGCAAACTTCTCTTTGTTGATGCGCCAACTCAACTGCAATTTGGCGAGCACACCATTTCAGCAGGAGATGAAACTTACTCTTTAGAATCTTTGGATAAAAACTTACTCGTCCAAGATTTACGTAAAAATGGATCTACTTGGAGCTTAACTGCAAAATTGAATCAAGAATTCATTGGCACAACAACGAGCAAAAAATTAGGTGCTACACTGTATTACAATAATCCGACACAAAGTAAACAAGCAATCACAACAGACGAAAGTGTCGTTATCCATAATCAAACAACAAGCAACCATGATGAACAGAATGTGTCTCAAGACTGGCAGTCAAAACCCGACACTCTTCAATTATTCGTTCCTGGTGGAAAAGCTGTTGCGGATACGTACGATGCAACGATCGAATGGGATCTAAACGATGTTGTAGCAAATGAATAAGGGGATAGAAAGCTATGAAAAAAAGAAACAAGCGATTCGCTGCATTACTATCCTTGATCTTATTCTTTGGTTTTGCTTCACAGGTTCAAGCAGAGCAAGTCGCTGATTCTGGTGGAAGTAAAGCAAGCGTTGGTTTTTACAAAACAGAGGATAGTAGTACAAGTGATTCACAAGAAGATTCAAACAATCAGATCATCAATAATAACGATCAAACAACAAATAATACAGTGAACAACGATACAAGACAACTTGTTCCTGATACGACACAATCAGGTTCTTACAAAATAAGCTCTGGCATCCTGCCCAAAACAGGTACTGTTAACTCAGACCCGATTACACTTCTTGGAGTTGCCATGATGATTATCGGGGTCATGTATTTATTAAAAAAACGAAAAGAGGAATTTTAAAATGAAAAAAGCAATTATGGGAATCGTATTATCTGCAACTTTATTATCTGCAACAGCTGGGGCAACTGTTTATGCTGCTGATATTGATCAAAAAGATACAACTGGTGAAGTTGGGTTTAAAGCACCAGATACTGGCGCTTTGACACTTGTAGAGGCTGCTGACCTAGACTTTGGTATGCATGAAATCTCAGCTACTGACCAAAACTATACAACTGAATCAGATACTTTCAGCAAAGTTCAAGATTTACGTGGTACTGAAGCTGGTTGGGCATTACAAGTTTCTGAAGCTGGTCAATTTAAAAATAACACACATGAATTAACAAATGCACAAATTACATTAGTTTCACCAACGATTGATACAAGTTCAACAGCAGTTGCTCACGAAAAAGCAGGTGTTGTTTTGAAAACTACCAATGAAGCAGCAGTCATCATGGATGCTCAAACAGGTGAAGGTAATGGTTTAGCAATTGAAGATTTTGCTAAAGGTGCTGCATCTTTAAGCGTTCCTGGTGCAACAGTTAAAGTGGCTGGTCAATATACTACTACGCTTAACTGGGTATTGACAGATGGAGTTGCAAACAACTAACCATTCGTAAACGTGTAGGAATAGACAGTCATCCGGCTATCTATTCCTATTTTTTTGAAGGAGAAAAAAGATGAAAAACAAAGTCAAGGCTTTTTTATTATGTGCTATTTCAGTAGGTACGTTTTACTCATTTCAAAACGTGTCTGCTTCTGCGGTTGATTTTCAAGTAAATCCATTACCTTCTGAGAAACAGGTAGATAAGTCGTTATCGTATTACGATTTACAGCTGAAACCGAAAGAAGCAACAGAGTTAGTTGTTCAAGTGACGAATAATGCCAATCATCCAATTGTAGTCGATACAAATGTGGATCATGCATCAACAAATAGTAATGGTGTTGTGGAATATAAGAATAGTCAACAGTTTGAAGTAGCAAACTTAACAAATGATATGAAACAGTTGGTGAAAGTCCAAGTCGATAAAATTGCGCTAAAAGCCAATGAAACAAAAGAATTAACTTATACAATTACTGCGCCAGAAAAAACGTTTGATGGAGTTGTAGCAGGCGGAATCAATTTGATAGAAGAGATTTCTAAAGAAACGCAAGACAGTGCTGCAAATAAGAGCAGTATGGCAGTCCAAAATCAATATGGATACACGATTGCACTTATTTTACATGGCGAAAAAGAAATCACAAAGCCGATTGTCGAAGCTGGCAAAATCAAGGTGGAACAAATTAACGGCCGAAATAGTATTAAATTCCCTCTAAAAAATACCAGTGCAATGTTTATCAATAAGCTAAATGTGAAGGGGGACATTCGCAAAGCCGATGAAGAAAAGGTGTTATACACTACGAAAATCGAAAACGGGCAACAAGCGCCAAACTCAGTGTATAACTTTGATATTCGAACCGATGGAAAAGAATTGAGTCCGGGTAAATACACGGCAACTCTGACTGCTGAATCAAAAGGAGAAAAATGGGAATTCAAACAAAATTTCACTATTTCGAAAAAAACAGCAGCTGATTTAAATAAAACGGCAATAACTAAGGAAGAAGATCACACGATGCTTTACCTGATTCTTCTAGTGTGTGGTATTTTATTACTTCTTTTTATTATTATCTTTATCTACATTCGTAAGAAAAATCAGAAAATCAAAAAATTAATGAATGAACTACAGAAAGAAGATAGCGCCAGCTAAATAGTAGCTATTTTAAAGAGGAATCGTATGAAGGAACTATTTGAAAAAGAGACGTTAGCAAAGCTGATGTTATTCTCATATATTGATAATTTAGACACTGACTCTTTTGCAGTCAAAGATATTGAAAAACAATTTGACTTAACTTATTTTCGGGCAAATAAACTTTTAGGTTTATTAATCGAAGACTTTAAAACGATGGAGCTGGATGATTACTTCTTTATCTCCAAAAATAAAAGTAAATATATTTATAAGAAAAACTGTTTGGATTCTATCAATCGTTTGATTTGGAAATATGGTAGAGAATCTTATTTATTTAGTCTTTTAGATTACTTCTTAAAAAATGGTATGAACACCAAAGAAATAATGGAGAACTATAGCTATTACCACTATGTAAGTGTTTCTTATTCCTATGTCATCAAAAATAAATTGGAAGCATTTTTGGAGATGCACCAAATGAATTTTTTGGTTGAAAATGTAAGTGAAAGCAAGTTACGCATTTTTTTAGCACAGATTTATTTTTATATTTTTAAAAATTATGAAAATCCTTTTTCAGCGGAAGAGTGGACAACTGCGCAAGCTTTTATTGAGGAATTACAAGAATTAAAAGTAATCGAGCCAATTGAAAAATTGAAAAAAACAAAACTTCTGTATTATTGTTTGGTTTCTTTTTTTAGGGTAGAAAACAAGCAAAATAGTGGCGATGAGGTATTGCTTGTATCAACTGATGAACGCTATATGGAACCAATTATCTTAAGTTATCACAAATTTGCGGAAAATCGGGATGAAGTCAAAACTGAAGACGTCATCACGTTGATCAACTATTTGAGAGTCAACCATTATCTTTTTCAGGAAAAAGACAGTAGCTTAAAAAAAGAAAATGATCTTATGCAACTAACACGCAATTTGTTAACTACAGTAGGAATCGAACAACCAGATGAAAAGCTTAATAACCAGTTATACGAATTGTTGTTTAAATTTTCTTATTACAAAGATAGTCTATTAGACGGTCATTTTTATGTCATCTTAGATTTCTTTTTTGATGGTTTTGGTCAAGAAGCAGAGCGAATTTTACAATTTTTGCGTAATAAAGAAACGATTGCGGTGATTGGCAATCAAGCGGGAAGCCAACAACTATTATTAGAAACACTTTTACTTATCATCAACAGTCAAGCCTATCGAAATCAAAAACAAGCAATCACAATCACGATTGATTTCACTTTAGGAGAAGAATACAACAAGTACATTGCCAATAATATTGTGCATTTGCCGTTTGTTACCCTAAAAGTCGATAATCAGTACTCGGCTCAAACAGATATCTATCTATCAGATGTTCTATCCGAAGTAGTTGAGAGTGAATACTTAATTTGGAATAGTCCGCCAAGTTCAAAGGATTGGAAAGTCTTTGGGAATTTGGTATCAAAAATTTATGGAATGAGAAATAGCTTATGAAAAAATATTTAATCGTTTTTTTGTTTAGTTCGGTTATGCTGATGAATGGTGAAAAAGCAAGTGTTCCTAAACTTTATCATGCAGAAGAAGATGTGGTGCACCAAGAAGAGCATACCCGTGAAACAAGTGTTGGCTTCTATGAAAAAAAGTTGAGGAAGAAAAAATCAGCACAACCAGTTGTTGGTTTTGCACCAAGTAATGGGATTAGTAAGAAGAAAGTCGCGAATTTTGGAAGTAGCTCAATCCCGGTAACTAAATTGGGGAATGTTTTCGAAAGTCTGTCCGGTACGCTTATCTTTGGAGGAAAATCGAATGAAAAAGAATAAAAAAGTTTATTTTCTGCTGTTTTTCTACATTGCTTTAGCGTTGGTCGCTTATCGGTACATTGAAAATTCAATTTTTACACAGCACATAGTAACTGCCGAGTATACGGTGGGCGACAACGTAGCAAACTTACCAACGATTCCATTTGAAGAAGTGCAGTCTGCGACGATGAATGATGTGTTTACGTTGAAAAATGAGGAGTCAACGGCAATCGGTGCATTATCAATCCCTGAATTAACATTAGCTGTTCCGATTTTTCCTGGAATCAGTCAAAGTGCTATGCTTATCGGTGCAGCGTCTATGTATCCGAGCCGGAATCCATTGAAAGAAAATATGATTTTTCTAGGACATCATTTAAGCGAAAAAGGTTTATTGTTTGGAAAATTAGTAGATGCGAAAAAAGGACAGCATATTGATATGACGTATTTAGGCAAAAGCTATCACTATGTAATAAGCGAGAAAAAGATAATTGATGAAAAAGAAGTCAATTACATCGAAGAAAATCCAGTAAAGACAGTAACGCTATTGACGTGTGATAAGGCAGCAGCAACAACAAAGCGCATTTTAGTTAAGGCAAAAATGATCGAGGATACACAAACAGCATTAACAAAAAAACAACTTTCAGCAAAAGAGCCACTTCAAATGATTGAACAGGTGAACAAAAAGGCAATGCATAAAGTTTATTTACAAATCGCCTTGTTTGGTTTGTTTGCAATCGTTGGAACAGGTGTCGTTTTATTTAGCAATAAGATTTGAGGTGTCACAATGAATTATTATGGAAAAATATCAAGTTATAAACAAAGATATTACTTGGAAAGAATTGCTAGTTTGAATCAAAAACTTCCGCGAATGGGTGCCTACAATTATCAAATAGAAACAATATTTTTAGAAAACTACTGTCCAGTTACATCTATTTCACTTTATCAAAAAAAGAAATGGATCAAAACATGGCGAATCAGTGTTCAAAATGATGCCAATATCATTAGAAAAACAAAGGATGATTTTGTCATTGGCATTGATGGTCAATGGACGAATGCAAAAAATAAGATTTTAAATGATGCAAAATCGATTATTTTACAATCATAAATAACTTAAAAGTTGAAATACCCGATATGAATTGTATCAGGTATTTTTTTTATTGTTTCAAAGCGTTTTTTTAATATAAATCATTGGTTTCTATGGTTTTTAGTTATTTTAATTATAATAATTATTTTTAAAGTATATTTTCACTCAAATAAAATAACTTTTATATTTTAATTTTTTGTTATATTTTAATGTTGATGTTTCTTTTTTTAGGTGTTATATTAGTTCTTGTAAGCGGTTGTTACATAATTTGTTTATTTTTTGATATTATCGTTATAACTGTAATTACATAAAAATAAGTGTAGAGGTGTTTTGTTATGAAAAAATCATCAATTGTTTTATCGTTATCAGGAGTTCTTTTTTCAGTCGCGCTATTAGGTCAAGCGCAATCAGTTAAAGCCGAGACCAGCCAGCCAGCTATTGAGGTTAAACAAGTAGAAAATAACGTAGATGTGTCGACGTGGGAAGAGTTTAAAGAAGCAATTAATAATGACACAGTGACAGATATCAGCTTGTCTTCCGATATCACAATGGCGACGACAGAATCAATTACGAACTTATCGAAAAACATTCATGGTAACGGACATACGATTGATGCCGACTTACATCAACTTTATTTTACGAAAGCAGATGCGGTTGGTTTGATGGAAAATGTGAAAATTATCAACACAGATATTTATGGACTACTTTGGAGTTCACATACAGCAAATATTACATATAAAAACGTTGAACATACAGGAAGACAAATGATTTATTTACCAGAAGGAAAGCTAACTTTAGATGGTAAAGTATCTAGTGTTTCTACAACAGAAGAAGTTTATCAAGGAAAAGAATTAGAAGTGAAACCAGGTGCCGTAATTAACTTTGAAAATGAATCGACGGGACTTGCAGCGGTACATATGGCATATGCAGATGGAACCTTATTTGTTGGCAAAAATGCTGAGGTCACGATTAAATCTAATTCAACGGCTATTCAAGGAGGAAACGATTTCTCATTTATTAATGAAGGAAAGATTGAGTCAACTTCCACAGACGATCGAGGAATTAAATTGGGAACCGGAAGTACGTTGGAATTGAAAGATGGTAGTTATTTAAAAGTACATACGGACGATACAGTTTATGAAAGTATTTTAGTTACTTCTGGTAATTTCTTCGTACGAAAAGGTGCGACTGTTGAAGCTGATTCAAATGGTAACCACAGTACAATCATCGCAGGAAAAGAAATCGTTTTCGAAAATGGGTCAAACTATTCAATTACCAATCATCACGCAGAGGGCCCTATTTTAGGTGGCTATGCAACAACAGCGCATGTAACTTTGGATTCACCAACAGGCTACAATCTTTGGTGGATTGACAGTGTAGAAGAAGCAACGCCTGAAGAAGTAATTGCGGGGCCGGTAAAATCGTCATTTAATATCTCGGGGTATACACATACAGGAATTAAGACCACGGATTTCTCATCAACTGATTCACATTTTGAAACGACACCATTTACAAATTACGGAAAAATTCAAGGGGGGTCATTTGTTGATGATGGCATCGTTATTGAGAAACCAGTTTTCAATGCAGTAACGGATCAAGACAAAGAGTTAACTGGAACAGGAACGCCGGGGGCGACAGTTAATGCGTATGTGAATGGTGACTTGATTGGAACAGGAACAGTGGATTCAGAAGGAAACTGGACAATCACAATTGATCCACAGGCAGAAGGAACGAAAGTTGATGTGAATCAAGTTGTTGATGGAAAAGAAAGTGAAATGGTTTCACAAGTAGTTACTCATGAAGAAAAAGTTGATGCGCCTGTTTTTAATGTTGTCAATGATAAAGACAAACAGTTAACAGGACTTGGCGTACCAGGTGCAACAATCAATGCTTATGTAGATGGCGTATTACTTGGAACGGGAACCGTAGAAGCGGATGGTCGTTGGACAATCACAATCGAACCACAAACTGAAGGAACAAAAATTGACGTGAATCAAGTCATTGATGGAAATGAAAGTGGGTTTGTTTCACAAATTGTTAGCCACTTAGATCAGACTGTTAACTTCTTCAAAACAGGTTATTGGCAAAGTTATGGGTTGATTTTAGAAGGATCAATGGATAACGGAAACTTAGATTTAACAAATCAAGACGCTGTGAAGAAAACACTTCATTTGACAGCTGCAGACGGAACAGAGGTTGGTACGATTGCCTGTGCAAATCAAGATTGGTATAATCATGGTGTTTTCAATGGCTATCAAGGCATTATTGACAACACATTGCTAGGTGGATTAGAACCCGGGGAATATAAACTTAGCGTAACGTTGCAAGTTGGCGACTTTGACGAAACACAAGATTTAAATGTAACAGGATCTGTACGTGATGATTATCAGCATGTGTTTACAGACATTGAAGAAACGACAGTTGGTAGTCATACGATTTCAACATTGGACAAAGATGGAATTGGTTATTTAGTTGTAAAATAAAGGAATAATCAAAAGAAGCATTTGGGACAACAGATAATGTTCCAGATGCTTCTTTTTTAGGTAACGACAGCTTTAAGCGTTGCACAGATAAAGAAAATTTTTTTGCTATAATTAATCTGTAGAGTTGGTTTCTTTTTGACGTAGTGTTCGAGTCAATGTGAGGGTTAAGATTTCTGTGTGGTAGTGATAGTCCATTTGCTTCAAAAGTTCGATTGCAGCTCGCGCTTTTTTTTCGCCGTTTGGGTGGTTGGTAAGAATCTGCCAAAGTCCTAAATAAAAATGATAATAATTTCGAAAAAACATCTGGTGCGCTTTATCTGAAAAATCATATAAAGTAGTTAGCAAGGCTGGAACGCCTTCTATATGGAAATCTTCAATTAACTCATGAATCGCGTTAACTAAGAGCACACAAATCACATTCCGTGCTTTTTCAAAATTTTTGTAGCGATCCATTGCTGGTAATATGGACTGAAAATAAAGTACACGATCAGTTGAGTCAAGTAAATCCAAGGTGTTAGCAAAAAATCGAAAATCTTCGATTGTCCAAGATTGGATACTACTTAACGTTTGTTTTATTTTTGTTGTTGTTTGTAAGCTGACGCTGTCTTTTGTTAGTTTATTGGTTCTTGATAATAAACTAACTGATCTAAGCGAGCATCTAATTGGAGTTTCCAAGGATGATCGGCTGAATGCTCTGTATATGTCTTTAAATAATGTTCCTTTAAAGAGAATAAAGCAGTGCTATCTGTTTGGTTGCCGCGTTTGCTAAATTCTTCGTAGAACCACTCTGTTTCAGATTCTTGATAATTCTGATGAATATAGAGAAACTCATCAATCTCCATTGGAAAGCGTGCCAAAATTTTGAGCAATAAATAAAAAGAGATATCGTGTTTTCCTTGTTCCAATCGAATGGCATATGATTTCGATAAAATATCTTGGTAGAGTACTTTTTGAGGCATATTTTTTTTTAAGCGAATCGTACGAATTGTTTCACCATAATTTTTCATAATTGCTACCTCCCTAACATGGAGTTTAGCATCTAGGTAGTAAATAAGGTACTTTTCAGCTTGAACTTTTTTTTGGCAGTATAATTATGCCATTCCATAGCTAGCAATGGCTAAATATTGTTCATCAGTACAATGTAGTTGTGGAAAGGATGAGAAGAATAGGAGGAACTAAGATGGATTACTTAGTTAACGTGAAAATTAAATGGCAGCAATTAATAATTGGTAGCGCACTTTTGATTATGGGGTTCGGTTTATTATCACTATTTGAATGGACTTGGTGGGCATTGTTTTTTACGAGTATTCTTGCGTGGGTCGTTGTATTTGGTCCTGCTAGCAAAGAGATTTTTACTTTTCCAAGAAAATTTTGGGTGATTCCTTGTGCGGCACTTTTTTACTTGATTTTTGGCGGGGTCATAAGTGCGCTAACAAAAAGTATTGGATTTGACTGGACCAGTAATCCAGCAACAGGTAATCTGATGCTTTTGATCTTTAAGTTACCTTTTATGTTAATGGGGGAGGAATTATTAGGAATTGGTGTTCTGGAAGTTGCACATAATAAAGGCTTTTCCCTAACGATTAGTAATTTAATAAGTGCACTAGTTTTTGGGTTGATGCATGTATTTGTGTATTGGGACGGATCCATCATTTCAACAGTAATCCATGTATTGTTGTTGCAAGGTGCCGCACGATTAATTTTTAATTATGTCTATATTATTACTGGAAGAAGTATTTGGGGATCTTGGTGTACACATGTTTTAGTGGATTTAGTTGCATTAAGTCTGTAAAAAAGTATACGAATGTTAAAAAGTTTATGAGATTACGCGGAGCCGTTTATTTCATAAACTTTTTTTGTGTTTTTAAAAATTAGACTCTTATTTATAAGTTTGCTGGGAAAAGTTTAAAGCTTGTGAGATTCTGTTGCAAATGTCTTAGCTGTGATAAACTAAGGTGGAGTAGGAAAATGGAGGAATGAATGCATGCAAGATTACCAATATCCAATTGATTTAGATTGGACAACGGATGAAATGGTGACCGTAATGAATATGTGGGAAGCGTTAGAAAAAGCAAACGAAGCCGGCATTAATAATGAAAAATTTTTAGCTGCGTATCAGCAGTTTAAAACAGTGGTGAAATCTATTGGAGAAGAAAAGCGTTTAGGTCGAGAATTTGAAAAAGTTTCAGGCTATTCGCTGTATCGAACAGTTCAAATGGCGAAAAAAAATCAGAAAAAAACTTTGAAAATGAATGGGTGAACCAGATGGAACCAATAATTCACGAAATCAAAAGTTGGCTGCTTGAAGCGGGAGAACAAATCAAAGCAAGTGAAAGGCAACAACTAACTATCTTTGAAAAAACAAATCGAAAAGACTTAGTCACAAATATGGATCGAACAGTTCAACAATTCTTAGTTCAGAAGATTGCTGCATTCGATCCAGATGCAAGAATTCTAGCGGAAGAAGATGGTTATAATGAGTTAACTGACTTAACTGGACGAGTATTTATTATTGACCCCATCGACGGAACGCTCAATTTTGTGATGGAAGGCGAAAATTTTTGTATCATGCTGGCTATGTATGAAAACGGCGTAGGACAGTTAGGGTTTATTTATGATGTGATGCAAGAAGAACTTTACTGGGGCGGACGTGGAATAGGCGTCTATCAAAATGATTTGCAGCTTTCACAACCTGTGAATAAAACGTTAGAGGCTGGATTGTTAGGAATGAATGGCTATTTATTTGCGCATAATAAGTTTAATATCCGAACAATTGGTGAAAAAAGTATGGGGGTCAGAATCACTGGGTGTGCCGGCTTGGAAATGATTGCAATGCTAAAAGGAAATCATATTGGCTATTTGTCAAACTTGAGTCCATGGGATTATGCGGCTGGTTGTGTTTTGTTAACAGAATTCGGTTTCTTCTATAGTAATATGAATGGCGAGCAGTTAGCATTTCATGGGCGTGAATTGTTTGTAGCAGCAACTCCGAAAGCGTTCCAGCAAATCCACTCATTCTTAGAAATCTGAGTAGGCAGGTACAAATGAAACTTAAAAAAGCTGTGAAACGGAATTTTTCGAGATGAAAATGAAAAAAAGTTGATAGTTTATTAAGTTTCGCGAAAAAATGAAAACATTTCACTATATTTCATGAAAAAAGTTTGCTATAATAAGCAGTCGAGTAAATTGCCCTGTCAGAAATAAACTGATAAAAGAAGGAGTTAGTTACATTGAATTATAGAAACGATATCCGTAACGTAGCAATTATTGCCCACGTCGATCACGGAAAAACAACATTAGTTGATGAGTTATTGAAACAATCAGATACATTAGACGCACATACACAATTACAAGAACGTGCGATGGACTCAAATGCATTAGAAAAAGAACGTGGAATCACAATCTTAGCTAAGAATACAGCTGTTGATTATAAAGGTATTCGCGTAAACATCATGGATACACCTGGACATGCGGACTTCGGTGGTGAAGTTGAACGTATCATGAAAATGGTTGATGGCGTAGTTTTAGTTGTTGATGCTTATGAAGGTACAATGCCTCAAACACGTTTTGTTTTGAAAAAAGCTTTAGAACAACACATTACACCTATCGTTGTTGTTAATAAAATTGACAAACCGTCTGCTCGCCCTGAACACGTTGTTGATGAAGTTCTTGAACTTTTCATCGAATTAGGAGCAGATGACGACCAATTAGATTTCCCAGTTATTTATGCTTCTGCATTGAACGGAACTTCAAGCTTATCTGATGATCCTGCAGATCAAGAAGCAACAATGGCACCAATTTTTGATACAATTATTGAAAAAATTCCTGCGCCAGTTGATAACAGTGACGAACCTTTACAATTCCAAGTTTCATTGCTTGATTACAATGATTACGTTGGACGTATCGGTATTGGTCGTGTGTTCCGCGGAACAATCAAAGTGGGCGATCAAGTTGCTTTGATGAAACTTGATGGAACAGTTAAAAAATTCCGTGTAACAAAATTATTTGGTTTCTTTGGTTTGAAACGTTTAGAAATCGAAGAAGCAAAAGCTGGAGATTTGATTGCTGTGTCTGGTATGGAAGATATCTTCGTTGGGGAAACTGTTACACCAGTCGATCATCAAGATGCTTTACCAATCCTACACATTGATGAACCAACTTTACAAATGACTTTCTTAGTTAATAATTCACCATTCGCAGGTCGCGAAGGTAAATATGTAACAGCTAGAAAAATCGAAGAACGTCTAATGGCTGAATTACAAACTGACGTGTCTTTACGTGTTGAACCAACAAATTCACCTGATGCTTGGACTGTTTCAGGCCGTGGGGAACTACATTTATCAATTTTGATCGAAACAATGCGTCGTGAAGGTTATGAATTACAAGTTTCACGTCCAGAAGTTATTGAAAAAGAAATTGATGGTGTAAAATGCGAACCTTTTGAACGTGTACAAATCGACACACCAGAAGAATACATGGGTAGTGTGATTGAATCACTAAGCTTGCGTAAAGGTGAAATGCAAGATATGGTTCATACTGGAAATGGCCAAATTCGTTTGACTTTCTTAACACCGGCGCGTGGCTTGATTGGTTACTCAACAGAGTTCCTTTCAATGACTCGTGGTTATGGTATCATGAACCACACATTCGACCAATATTTACCAATGCTAGCTGGTCAAATTGGTGGACGTCACCAAGGTGCATTAGTTTCTATTGATACTGGTAAAGCAACTACTTACTCAATCATGAGTATTGAAGAACGTGGAACAGTCTTTGTAGAACCAGGTACAGATGTTTATGAAGGTATGATCATTGGTGAAAACAGCCGTGATAATGACTTAACAGTTAACATTACAAAAGCAAAACAAATGACTAATGTTCGTTCTGCTAACAAGGATCAAACTTCTGTAATCAAAAAACCTAAGCAATTAACACTTGAAGAATCTCTTGAATTCTTGAATGATGATGAGTACTGTGAAGTAACTCCAGAATCAATTCGTTTGAGAAAACATATCTTAAACAAAAATGCTCGTGAAAAAGCATCTAAAAAGAAAAAATAATTCATTGATGAATGAATAATCTTAAGACCAGCTCGTTCAAAATGAGCTGGTCTTTTTTTACCTGTGGAGAAGTGAGAAAGAAAAGGAAGAAAAATCTCGTAAAAACAAATAAGGACTTTTAAAAGTTTTCTTAAAGTTTTAAAAAACCAGTGAAAATGTTTCATATTTTATATTTGTTTCACAAACGAAACGAGTACTTGTATTGCTCCAACTCTCGAAGTAAACTAAAAAAGAAAGGAGTCACAACATGTATGAAGTATTAAAAAAATATTTTGGCTATGAACAATTTCGTCCTGGACAGCAAGAAATCATTCGAAAAATTTTTGAACAACAGGATGTATTAGGAATCATGCCGACTGGTAGTGGGAAATCAATCTGTTATCAACTCCCGGCAATTATGATGGATGGACTAACAATTGTTGTGTCACCCTTAATTTCCTTGATGAAAGATCAAGTCGACGCTGCCAACCAACTAGGCATCCCTGCTACATTTATCAACAGTTCGCTAACAGGAAAAGAAACAGCCGAAAGATTTCAGTTATTGAATCACGATCAGTGTAAATTACTTTATGTTGCACCAGAACGTTTTATTATGCCTGATTTTCAGCAGGCAATGAGCTATTGGAAAGTTGAATTGATTGCAATCGATGAAGCACACTGTATTTCACAGTGGGGACATGACTTTCGTCCAAGCTATTTGCAAATGGCTGAAGTTTTAACTCAATTACCAAGTCGACCAGTAATTGTAGCGTTGACAGCGACGGCAACCATTCAAGTTGCTGCAGATATCAAAAGACTTTTAAAAATCCCTGATAGTAATCATATTCAAACTGGTTTTGCTCGGGAAAATTTGACCTTTCAAGTAATCAAAGATCAAAAAAAGGAACAATACTTAATTGAATATTTAAAAATCAACAAAAATCAATCTGGAATTATTTACGCGGCGACCCGAAAAGAAGTTGATCGTGTGTATCATTTGCTACAAAAGTTTGGGTTTTCAGTTGGACGCTATCATGGTGGACTAAATGAACGTGAGCGGACCGAAATGCAAGAAGCATTTTTGTTTGATCGTGTTCAGCTGATTGTAGCAACCAACGCATTTGGTATGGGAATCAACAAAAGTAACGTTCGCTTTGTCATCCATTATCAAATTCCTGGATCCTTAGAAGCTTACTATCAAGAAGCAGGTCGGGCTGGTCGAGATGGATTACCAAGTGAAGCAATTTTATTGTTTGCTGCTCAAGACATTCAAGTTCAAAAGTTTTTTATCCAACAATCACAGCGTGACGAAGGACAAAAGCAAAAAGAATATGAAAAATTAAAAGCAATGACTGAATATGCGTATATTGAGTCTTGTTTGCAGCAATATATCTTAAATTACTTTGGTGAAAAGAGTCTACCTTGCAATCGATGCGGAAACTGTTTAGACGATCGCGAGCTGATTGAAGTAACAACTGAAGCGCAAATGGTTTTGTCATGCCTTAAAAGAATGGGTGAAGCTTACGGAAAACAGCTTTTGATGAAAGTTTTGGCGGGTTCTAAAGAACAGAAAGTAAAAACGTTAGGATTTCAACAATTATCGACCTACGGGCTATTGAAGAAGCAATCTCAAAAAGATATTTTACAACTCATTGAGTATTTGATTTCAAGCGGTTATCTGTTATCTGTGACGGGTGAGTTTCCAGTACTCAAGGTGACTGATAAAGGAATCCAAGTGTTGAAAAATGAACAGAAGGTTTATCGAAAAGAAGCGAAAAAAGTTCGGCAATTGGCAGAAGATGATACTTTGTTTGAACAGCTTCGTGAGTTGCGAACTGACTTGGCTGCTGATGCAGGTGTGCCACCTTATGTGGTTTTCTCTGATTCAACATTGAAAGAATTGAGTCAGGTACGTCCAACAAATCGACTAGAAATGTTACAAATCAAAGGTGTAGGACAAAGTAAATTAGATAAATATGGCGAGGCATTTTTAAAAATTTTGAATGAAATAACTTAAAAAAATAACAAATAACTACTTGTTTTACAAAAGTGATTTTTTATTTTGTAGAAAAGCTTGTAACCTGAAAAAAATTTGTGTCTATGTAAGAAAAAATGGATAAAAAAAGCGAGGAATCCCTTGATTTTACTGTTCGTTAAAAAATCAAGTATGTTATAATGAATAAATTAGAATAGGGGGTAGACATAGATGGATTCTCTAACCAAAGAATTCGCCGTTCATGTATTAAAGGAAGATGCAAATCGGATCAAACGATTGATTCGCAATCAAAAAAACAGTTTGTGTATTTCACAGTGCAAAGCATTTGAAGAAGTTGTTGATACGCAAATGTATGGTTTTTCTCAACAAGTTAGCTTTGCTATTCGTGTGGGAATCATTGAAAAAGACGAAGGACAGCTAATTTTGAGTGAACTAGAGCTTGAATTGAATCAGTTATATAATGATGTTTATCAGGAAAACTATGAAAAAAATGAAAGTGGCAAGGAGGAATAAACTTGCCTAAAAAAGTAAAAAAACGGCATTTAATGGACTATACGATTTTAATTCCCTATTTGATTTTGTGTGCACTAGGCTTGATTATGGTCTATAGTTCTACTTCATATTTATTATTAGAAAATGGTCAAAATCCCATGTCATCGGTGATCAATCAAAGTGTCTTTTGGGTATTGAGCTTAGTGGCAATCGCACTTTTATACAAGATGAAGACAGATGTTTTGAAAAATCAGCGACTCATTATGATTGCTTTTGTTGTCTTGGGACTCTTGTTGATAATCGTGCTATTTTTTGGGAAAGAAGTAAACGGAGCCAAAGGTTGGCTAACAATTGCAGGTTTTTCCATTCAGCCAGCTGAGTATTTAAAAATCATTGCCATCTGGTATTTGTCATTGACGTTGGCAAATCGTCAAAATGGTGTGCAGAAAGATTTTGTGGGTTCGATTAAACGACCCTTAGCATTGGTTCTCGGATTGACAGTTATCGTGGCTATCTTACCCGATTTTGGGAACGCAACAGTAATCTTCTTGATCGTTTTAGTTATGCTTTTAGCAAGTGGTGTAAACTACTACTACACTTGGATTGTCGGAATTGGTGGAGTTGGCTTAAGTATTTTTGTTATTTGGCTGATGAATGTTACGCATGGGAAAATTTTACCTGCACGTTTGCAGTACATTTATAGCCGCTTTTCGATTTTTCAAAATCCATTTGCTGATGAGCTGGATAAAGGACATCAAATGGTCAATGGTTATTATGCAATTTTCAACGGTGGTTTGTTTGGCCGCGGTTTAGGTAATAGTATTCAGAAAAAAGGATTTCTGCAAGAGGCACAAACAGACTTTATTTTCGCTATCGTTGTAGAAGAACTTGGGTTGATAATGGCAGTCTTGATTTTAGCTTTGCTATTTTTCATGATTGCTCGCATTATCTTAGTTGGAATTCGCTCAAGTGATCCATTTAATTCATTGTTATGTATAGGAATTGGCGGAATGTTTTTGATCCAAGTGTTTATCAACTTGGGTGGGATTACTGGCGTTATTCCTTTAACTGGGATTACCTTTCCCTTTTTAAGTCAGGGAGGATCAAGTTTACTGATGCTCTCGGTGTGTGTCGGATTTGTACTTAATATTAGTGCAGATGAAAAACGGAAAAGTTTAGGATTATACTAAAAAAGATGTAGGAGTGGTTCGATGAAAAAGGTTTTAGTTGCTAACCGTGGAGAGATTGCCGTGCGAGTATTTCGTGCTTGTACAGAATTAGGAATTAAAACTGTTGGGATCTACGCACAAGAAGATGAATATTCTGTCCATCGCTTTAAAGCGGATGAAGCTTATTTGGTTGGTAAAGGGAAAAAACCAATTGATGCGTATCTTGATATTGAAGGAATCATTGAAATTGCGAAAGAATGCGGTGCGGATGCCATTCATCCTGGTTATGGATTGTTATCAGAAAATTTAAGCTTTGCTCGTCGTTGTGAGGAAGAGGGCATTATTTTTGTGGGACCTAAACTTCACCATTTAGATATTTTTGGTGATAAGATTAAAGCAAAAACTGCTGCAATTGAAGCTGGAATTGCTTCCATTCCTGGGACAGATGGACCAATCGCAACTGTCGAAGAGGCATTACAATTTGCTGATACTTACGGTTATCCAATCATGATCAAAGCTGCCCTTGGCGGTGGCGGCCGTGGGATGCGTGTTGCTTATGATGAAAAGAGCGCTCGTGAAGGGTATGAACGTGCTAAAAGTGAAGCAAAAGCTGCTTTTGGTAGTGATGAAGTCTATGCAGAAAAATATATTGGTAATCCCAAACATATTGAAGTCCAAATCTTAGGTGATACTCATGGAAATGTGATTCATCTTTTTGAACGTGATTGCTCTGTTCAACGCCGTCATCAAAAAGTCGTTGAAGTTGCACCATGTGTATCTTTAAGTGAAGAACAGCGCCAAAAAATTTGTGAAGCAGCTGTTCAGTTAATGAAACATGTTGGTTATGTGAATGCAGGAACTGTTGAATTTTTAGTGGAAGGGGAGAACTTCTACTTTATTGAAGTCAACCCACGTGTCCAAGTTGAACACACGATCACTGAAATGATCACTGACGTAGATATTGTAACTACCCAATTATTGATTGCTCAAGGAAAAGATCTCCATAAAGAGATTGGGTTGCCACAACAAAAAGATCTTCAATTGAATGGTTCAGCTATCCAGTGTCGAATTACAACGGAAGATCCATTGAACCACTTCTTGCCAGACACAGGGAAGATTGATACTTATCGTTCACCAGGTGGATTTGGTGTTCGTTTGGATGTGGGTAACGCCTATGCTGGTTATGTCGTTACACCTTATTTCGATTCATTGTTAGTAAAAGTGTGTACGCATGCGGCGGATTTTGATACAGCAATCCAAAAAATGGAACGTTGTCTGAAAGAATTTAGAATCCGTGGGGTCAAAACGAATATTCCATTTATGCTAAATGTGATTACTCACCCGGAATTTCAGTCTGGCCATGCCAAAACGACGTTTATTGATAATACACCTCAATTATTTGAATTTCCACGTTTACGTGACAGAGGAAATAAAACAATGAAATATATTGGCGAAATCACGGTGAATGGATTCCCAGGAATCGAAAAAATGGAAAAACCATTTTATGATGAACCAAGAATTCCAACTTCATTGGAACTTCGTCAAGACTATGTGACAGCAAAAAATGTTTTAGATGATCAAGGTGCAGATGGTCTGGTTGATTGGATTACAAATCAAGAGAACCTTCTGTTAACAGATACGACATTTAGAGATGCACATCAAAGTCTGTTAGCTACGCGTGTAAGAACGCAAGAATTCAAGAAAATTGCTCGCTTAACTGGTGAGGCGTTACCTGAATTATTCTCAAGTGAGATGTGGGGTGGCGCAACCTTTGATGTTGCTTATCGTTTCCTAAATGAAGACCCATGGCAACGACTTAGAAAAATCCGTGCATTGATGCCTAACACATTACTACAAATGCTCTTTAGAGGATCAAATGCTGTTGGTTATTCTAATTATCCAGATAATGTTCTAGTTGAGTTCGTACAAGAAGCAGCGGCACAAGGAATTGATGTTTTCCGAATTTTTGATAGTTTGAACTGGACACCGCAAATGGAAAAAAGTATTCAAGCAGTTCGTGATGCAGGAAAAGTGGCTGAAGCAGCAATTTGTTATACTGGTGACATCAATGACCCAAGTCGTGCAAAATATAATGTGCAGTATTATAAAGATATGGCAAAAGAGCTGGAGCAATTAGGTGCCCATATCATTGCAATCAAAGATATGGCAGGTTTATTAAAACCACAAGCAGCTTATCGCTTGATTAGTGAATTAAAAGCAACAACAGACTTACCAATTCATTTGCATACACATGATACTAGTGGCAACGGGATCATTACTTACTCTGCTGCTTCAAAAGCAGGTGTTGATATCGTCGATGTGGCGATGAGTGCAATGAGTGGAAATACGAGTCAACCAAGCATGAGTAGTTTGTATTATGCTTTGGTAAACGGTCCACGTTTACCAGAAATCAATATTGAACATGCCCAAAAACTGAATCATTATTGGGAAGATGTCAGAATGTATTATAAGCCTTTTGAAAATGGCCTGAATGCTCCTGAAACAGAAGTGTATATGCATGAAATGCCTGGTGGACAATATTCGAATCTCCAACAACAAGCAAAAGCTGTTGGTCTTGGCCATCGTTGGGATGAAATCAAGAAAATGTATCATACAGTTAACCTGATGTTTGGAGATATCGTAAAGGTGACACCTTCTTCTAAAGTAGTAGGAGATATGGCGTTATTTATGGTTCAAAATGATTTAACAGAAGAAGCTATTTATGAAAATGGGGATAACTTGAGTTTCCCTGAGTCAGTCGTAACATTTTTCCAAGGAGAACTTGGTCAGCCTGTTGGTGGATTTCCAGAGAAACTGCAAGCAATCATCTTGAAAGATCGTCCAGCATTTACGAAACGTCCAGGATTATTAGCTGAACCAATTGATTTTGAAAAAGTAAAAGCAGAATTGGCAGAAAAAATTGGTTATACTCCTCGCAAAGATGAAGTGTTGAGCTATTTGATGTATCCACAAGTCTTTTTAGATTACCAAACGTCCTATAACCAATTTGGAGATGTTACGTTACTAGATACACCGACATTCTTCCAAGGAATTCGTTTGGGCGAAACAGTGAATGTTCAAATCGAGCGTGGGAAAATCTTGATTATTCGTTTAGATGAAATTGGGGAACCTGATATTGATGGAAACCGAGTATTATTCTTTAATTTGAATGGACAACGTCGTGAGATTCTTATTAAAGACAATTCAATTATCAGCTCAGTTCAAACGAAACGTCGTGCTGAACCAACAAATAAAGAACAAATCGGGGCAACGATGTCTGGGTCTGTTTTAGAAGTATTAGTGAAAAAAGGTGACGTAGTCAAAAAAGGTGATACGTTATTGATTACAGAAGCAATGAAGATGGAAACAACGATCGAAGCACGTTTTGACGGAAAAGTCGAACATGTCTACGTGAGTGCTGGCGAAGTCATCAATTCAGGTGATTTGTTAATCGAAGTGACCGAACAATAAAATTTGATGAAGGGTGGAATTAAAAACGTGAAAAGAGTAGGATTGTTTACTGCCATCTTCTTTTTGGTAGTTGTGGCATTTTACATGGAACCTGTTTTCTTTCCACCTAAGACAGAAATCAAAAATGATCGAACTCAGCAAATAGAAGAAAATCAAATGACAACGTGGAAATATCAGGAGCTTCAAGCGACTGGTTTTTCCACGTACATAGACCAACCCGTTAGCAAGCTTGAAGCGGATTTTGGTAGTGCGTATGATCGATTAGCCAGTGGATTTGGATTTGAAATCAGATATTACCAAGATGCCGAAAAACAGCTTCTCTTAGAAGCAAATATTCAAGAGAACAAGGTGAAAGCCGTTAAGGTACTAAACAGTGCGAATGATCAGATTGCACCATTTTCTTTTGGCATGACGATGCAAGATTTAACAGCTTTTACAACGATTTATACGAATTTCACATTTGATTATCAAAAAGAAGAAATTGGAATCGAATTGATGGAAGAAGATATGAACTACCGTCCCTTGATTGCTTTTGATAACGATACTTTTGCAATTATGTTTTTTGATCAGACAACAAATGGTCTATTTGCAGTAACATATTTGGATAAAGAAAGCTTGCTGAAATTGCTTCCTTATCAAGTTTTTGGTGACAATCTGCCAACCTATCAACTAGATAAAGAAGCAGACTGGGATAAAATCAATCGGGTAAAAGAACAAAAAGGAACAGAACTACTTAATCAACTGAGAGAAGAAGATAGTTTACCTGCTTACCGACAGATGTTACTTTTTGAAGAAAAAACAAAACATGTTTTATCAAGCTTTTTGACTAAACCAGAAGATTACTTAACACCAGAACGAGTAGAAGAATGGCAAGCAGCAGTGACTTCTTCTAAAACAATGAAACGTTTCTCTCTGACTGGTGATGAGTTGACGGATATTCTTGAAAAAAATCAATTGAAGCAAACAACTGGCTTGTTTACGCACCCGATGATTGACCCAACCTTTTCTTTTTTACAGTGGTATAGTGATCCGTATACACACGAGCGTTTTATGAGTGAATCGGCTGATACATTAGCAATTGCCTTTTCAAAAGAAAATGTGTTAGTCTTATTGCAAGAAGAGCAGGAAGAAAGTAGTGATAGCAGTGATCATTAATGAAGAATTATTTTGCTTAGAAGATCAATGTCAACAAGTGGTTCAGCGTATTCGTGAAAGTGAAACATTTCGTGCATATCTGATAAGTAAAAGAGTCATGAATCACTCTGATGAAGTTGAAGAGCTAAAAAAAGATTTTTTAACGAAAAAAGCTAGCTTTGAGCAAATTGCCGATTATGGGAAGTATGTCCCTGATTTTCGAGAAAAACAACGTGCAGTCAGAGCTGCAAAAAGAAAACTAGACTTAACGGATGAAGTGTCAGAGTTTCGGGTAAATGAAACACAATTACAAGGGATTTTGGATGAGATAGGGCAACAACTTGCAAGCGGGATTTCCAGTGAAATCAAAATTAATGCAGGTAGTCCGTTTTTTGAAACAAGTAAACATGCTGGATGCGGAGGGAACTGTCATGCAAGTTGATAAAACTAACTTTGAAATAACGAAACGTCGTGGAATAATCGTTTGGGTATACAGCTTAAAACAATTAAAAAATCTAAAGAAATTTGGGTTACTCCACTATGTCTCAAGAAGAATGAAATATGTTGTTCTTTACTTAAATGAAGAGACATTTGAGCAAACACAAGAAAGAATCCAAAAGCTTCATTTCGTTCGGCGAGTAGAACCTTCTTATCGTCCTGACATTGAAATGAATTTTGCAGAAAAAATTGGTTCTAAAGATGCAATCAAAGATGATGGCTTTGAAATCGAAGAACTAAGCACAGAAATTCGTTTAGCTGAAAATATTTAAGTCATACTTTCATAGATAAAAAAGAGTGAGGACTGTAAGTTACTAAGAAATTGTTTGGTGACTTGCAGTCCTTTTTTTGTCAGGTTTTGGTATACTAGTAAAAGCGAGAAACAAGGAGTGAGCATATGCGAGTTATTTCCGGAGAATACGGCGGACGCCGATTAAAAAGTTTGCCTGGTGCAAATACGAGACCAACAACTGATAAAGTCAAAGAATCGATTTTTAACATGATTGGCCCTTACTTTGACGGTGAGCGAGTATTAGATTTGTTTGCAGGTAGTGGTGGATTAGCAATTGAAGCTATTTCACGAGGCTGTTCACACGCTGTTTGTGTAGATAAAAATTATCAGGCTTTAAAAATCATCAAAGAAAATATTGCAATCACCAAAGAACCAGAAAAATTCACTACATTGAAATTAGATGCTGATCGTGCAATCGAACAATTAGCAAACCAAAAGGAGCAATTTGATTTTCTTTTTTTAGATCCCCCCTACGCAAAACAAAAAATCGTGGATCAAATTGAGAAAATGCTAGAACTTCGTTTGCTCAAACCAGATGCGATTATTGTGTGTGAAACAGATAAAACAGTTGAGCTTCCTGAAACGATTGAAAGTTTGACACAAATCAGACAGCAAAATTATGGGATTACTGCTGTAACTATTTATCGAAATGAGGCGAAAGCATGACACGTGCATTATTTCCTGGAAGTTTTGATCCTTTAACAATGGGGCATCTTGATACAATTGAACGAGGAGCAGAGTTATTTGATGAAGTCATCGTTGGCGTGTTCGTCAACACATCAAAGAAAAGTTTGTTTTCGGCAGAAGAACGAGTGGTGCTGATTACGAAAGCTGTTGCACATTTACCAAATGTTCGCGTGATTCACCAAGAGCATCAGCTAACTGTAGAAACAGCAAAAGAATTAGGTGTTAAAGTGTTGATTCGTGGGATTAGAAATGTGAAAGATTTTGAGTATGAACGAGGTATTGCTCAAATGAATCACCACTTAAATAGTGAATTAGAAACAGTTTTTCTTTTAGCAAAACCTGAGTACAGCCATATTAGTTCAAGTTTGTTAAAAGAAGTACTCTATTTTAATGGTGACGTAAGTATTTATTTACCACCAGTAATCAATGAAGCTTTAGCTAGAAAGCAGGATCAAAATGAAGCTTAAACCATGGATCAAAAGTGTTATTATCGTACTGATTGGGCTAGCGGTGGCAGCCTTTGTAATTGTTCCACTGCCATTTTATATTGAGGCACCAGGGGCAACAATCAATTTAAAAGAACTGATTACTGTTGATGGAAAAGCAGATGAGTCATCAGGTTCGTTTTCTTTGACCTCTGTAGGTATTCGTCAAGCAACAGGTTTATTAGCAGTTAAAGCAAAGTTCACCGATTTTGAAGATATTATTAGTAAAGAAGAATTGACAGGTGGAGCAACGAGTGAAGAATATAATCAGATGCAAAAGTATTATATGGAGTCTTCACAAAATGCGGCTATCGAACAAGCGCTTAAATTAGCAAACCAATCGTACACAATGAAGTTCGAAGGCGTGTATGTGATGAGTGTTGAAAAAAATTCAAATTTCTATGGCAAACTGGCTGTGGGAGATACCGTAACAAAAGTCGATGGCAAAACTTTTAAAAGTTCTGAAGAATTTATGAAGTACATCAAAAGCCAAGAAGTTGGGCAAAGTGTAACAGTGACATTCTTACATGCTGGGGAAGAAAAAGAAGCGACTGGCGACTTAATTAAGTTATCTACAGATAAAAAGCCAGGAATTGGGATTACTTTGACAGATCATACAGAGATTTCATCTGATACAAACGTAAAAATTAATGCTGGTTCCATTGGTGGTCCTTCAGCAGGATTAATGTTTACCTTAGAAATTTACGATCAAGTAACTGGAAGTAATCTTCGACAAGGAAAAGCGATTGCTGGAACGGGTACGATTAACAGTTCGGGAGAAGTTGGTCGAATTGGCGGAATCGATAAAAAGGTTGCAAGTGCAAATCAAGCAGGTATGGATATTTTCTTTGCACCAGATGATACGCTAGATCCTGCAATTAAGAAAAAATACCCAGAACTAAAATCAAATTACGAAGAAGCAAAAGCTGCTGCCGAAAAACTGGACAGTAAAATGAAAATCGTTCCGGTTAAAACGATACAAGATGCGTTAAATTATCTAAAAAAAATGAGCTGATTTAAACACTAGACGAAAAGTTCGGACAACTTGTTCCGGATTTTTCGTTTATTTTTTTGAAAAACAAATGCATTAAGAGCGATGAGATTGTCAAAAAATTGCGAAATAAAAAAATAAAATCTCATTTTGACGTAACTAATTGTGAATGGGGAAGTACCAAATAACAAAATGGGAACAAAAAAAGTGGAGAGGAGCGATTTCCAAATGTTGGCAAAAGTAGTTGCATCGTTGAAAGCACAATTAGCCCAGATCTATCATAAATTTGTCGAATCCCCTAAACTTGTGGTCAGTCTTTTTTTAGGATTAATATTACTTTGTCTGGGTGGAGGGATCTATTTTTTTCAAATAAATACAATGAAAAAACTTCCAGCAACAACGATAGACCAAACAATTTTAACGACTGAGACGACAGCCAAAGAGCAGAGGAGTAGCGCAGTCGAAGAAATATATGTGGATATCAAAGGAAGTGTTAAGTATCCGGGTGTTTATTCTGTGACGCAAAGCCAACGTATAAAAGATTTGCTAACTAAAGCTGGTGGATTGACCGAAGACGCAGATGCGAGTCAACTTAATTTTGCTGCGAAGCTGGTTGACCAACAATTGATTTATGTTCCGAAAATCGGAGAGATTCGTTCACATCCGCCACAGAGTCAAACATCAACAGCCACAGAGTCAAAAATCAATATCAATACGGCAGATATTTCGGAATTGCAAGAATTATCAGGGATCGGGGCAAAGAAAGCGCAAGACATTATCAACTATCGTGAAGAGAATGGGCACTTTAAATCAGTAGAAGAACTACAGGAAATATCGGGAATTGGGGAAAAGACGGTTGAAAAACTAAAAAACTTAGTTACAATAACAATAGACTAACTCACAGAGGTGAAGAAAATGAGCAATGATCGAATTCCTTGGGACCAGTATTTTATGGCCCAATCTGTATTATTATCTTTACGTAGTACGTGTACACGATTAGAAGTCGGAGCGACTTTGGTTAGAGAAAAACGCATCATTGCTGGTGGATACAATGGCGCTGTAAGTGGCGATGTTCACTGTATTGATGAAGGATGTTACATTGTCGACGGTCATTGTCTGCGAACAATTCATGCGGAGATGAACGCTTTACTTCAATGTGCAAAGCTAGGAATCCCCACAGAAGGTTCAGAGATTTACGTGACCCATTTCCCATGTTTGGCTTGTACGAAAGCATTATTACAAGCTGGTATTACTAAAATCAATTATCTACATGATTATCGAAATGATGCTTATGCACTTTCGTTGATTGATCAAATGGGTGCATCAATCCATCAAGTATCACTAGATTCAGCCTACTTCTCTAAACTACAAAGAGAGCTGTCTGGTGAACACGTTTAGTTTAAAACTTTGTCTTGTCCAAAATCGCTTGATTTTTCCTGCGTTGATTTCTGGCTTGATTAGTTTAAGTTATTATACAGAAAGCTGGCAATATCGTTTGATTTTTGCCAGCCTTTTTTTCTGGATTTGTTTAAAAGAAGATCGTTCGATTTTGTTTTTAAGCTTAGTTGGTGGCGCTCTGGTATTTTCATCTTGTTTATTTTTAGAAAAACCAGCGATTCAACCAAAGGTGTCAACTTCCAGTAGCTTCATGATTAACACTGATACAATGCGTGAATCAGGTGATTTTATTACATTGATTGGAACACTGATAGATGAAAAACAGCAAAAAATTCAGTTGAGTTATCGAGTCCAGTCTGAAGAGGAACTGATTCAAATTAAAAATCTTCGAGGAACAGCTTTTATTCTATGGGCAAGCGGTGAGTTCGAAGAGCCTGAACGAGCGCGAAATCCTTATAATTTTGACCAAACCGCCTATTTTAAGAGCCAACGAATAATGGGGAAATTTACAATTCAAAAAGTAAAAAAAATTCAAGAGCATCATACTTGGCGTAATTTTTTACAACGAAAAAGAGCTGCTGGAATCATGCACGTCAAAAAACATTTACCAGATAAAGTAGGGGTGTATGTCAACGCTTTACTATTTGGTTACAAAGATGCGACTTTCACTGACTCCCAAGAAGTGTACCAAGATACGGGCTTGCTTCATTTATTCAGTTTGTCGGGACTACATATCCAGGTCTACTTAGGTTGGATCTATTATGTTTTTAGACGACTGGGAGGGACAGTGCAAGAAAATACTGGTTTCTTGCTGATTATCACACTATGTTATGTTGTACTATCCGGGGGATCTGTGTCTATTTTACGTGCGAGCTTCTTGTTTTTACTTCGTCTAGTAGGGAAGTGTTTTAAGTTACGATTGTCTGCAATGGATCGTTTCGCAGTTGTTATGTGGCTATTGTTGTTGCTGGAACCTTTGACACTTTATCAAACTGGAGGTCAATTAAGTCTTTGGTTTAGTTTTTTGTTTATTATTTTGCCGTTATCTGAAAGAAGGCAAGGCATATTTCAATATTTTATGAAGTTAGCTATCTTTAGCATAGTCATGATGCCATTAATCATTTGGCATTTTTTTCAATGGCCAATTTTTGGGATGTTCTTGACACTACTCTTTTTACCGTTATTTGAATACTTATTGTTGCCGCTTGTAGTTAGTATTTTCTTTTTACATAATTATGTACCAAGTAGTCTTTTATTTGCTTTAAATGAAGGATTAGGTTATTTGGAGCAATTGACGAAGCAACTGACATTTGGCAATTTGATCGTTGGGCGCCCAGATAGTTTACTCTTTTTGTTAACTATGGTATATCTGTTATCTCTTCACACTATTTCTTTTCGAAAAAATGATTTGTTTAAACGGATGATCCTTTCTTTTTTTGTTCCGTTCATTTTGTGTCATGGAACAAAGTTTGATTTGACAACCTCAGTGACTTTTATTGATGTTGGCCAAGGAGATAGCATTCTTTTAAAGGCACCTAATGGACGAGAAAACGTTTTGATCGATACAGGTGGTAAGTTATCCTTTAATAAAGAAAAGTGGCGAGAACGTCCAAAACGAGCATACTCTGATTATAATCTCGTTCCGTTTTTAAAAGGACAAGGAATCAGAACAATTCATCGATTGATTTTGACCCATGATGATACAGATCATGTAGGTGAACTTGCTAATTTAGCAAAACATTTTACCATTGAAACTATTTTTATCGGTAAAGGGTCTGGGAAAACGAAAGAGGTCAAGAACCAGCTGAATCAACTAAAGAAACAAGGGACAATTGTTCAAGAAATAGGTGCGGGGCAAGAAATCACTGGTTATTTTGGACTGCGCGTATTGGCACCTTTGAGTCAAGGAAAGGGGGAAAATGAGGACTCTGTTGTTCTTTTAGCAGAAGTCAATCAACGAAAATTTTTATTTTTGGGAGATTTAGACCAAACAACAGAGGAAAAAATAGCAAAGCGATACCCTCTGCTAAGAGCAGATATTGTCAAGCTAGGACACCATGGAAGCAAAAGTTCAACCAGCCCTTTATTGATGACACAACTTCAAGCAAAATTAGCAATTATTTCCTGTGGAGCAAATAATTTATATGGTCACCCACATCAAGAAGTGTTAACTAGTTTAACGAAACAACACATTGCCTACCGTAGAACAGATAAGGAAGGAATGATTCGTTTTCTTTGGAAACCATTTGATGTAGCAGAGGAAATTCAAACGATGGAAGGCTGGTAATTCAATTCTTGAAATGGTAGGATAAGTTTTGAAAGTGGTGAATAATTTGAGCGTGCAAGCAGACTTACAAAAAATTCGCAAAGAAAAATTACAACCTTGTTACTTAGTTTTAGGAACTGAAAAATTTTTACAAGATCAAGTGCGAGAAGAAATTTTGAAAAAAATACAAGTTGATAGTAAAGATGACTTAAACTTTTTGAGTTTTGATATGGAAAATGCTAGTTTGGACGAAGTAGTCGCAGAGGCGGAAACTCTTCCATTTTTTGGAGAGCAACGATTAGTATTCGTAGAAAATCCTTATTTTTTAACTGGTGAGAAAGTTAATAATGGGATTGAGCAAAATACCGATTTATTAGTCGATTATTTAAAAGCACCATTAGAGTCCACCGTGTTGGTTTTCTTTGCACCGTATGAGAAGCTAGATGAACGAAAAAAAGTAACAAAGCAGTTAAAAAAGACAGCAATCACAATTGATGTTAAGCAACTAAATGAAAAAGAAGTCCGTCAATATTTGATGAACACGCTAAATAACTCAGAAATTGAGATGGATCGTTACGCAATCGATTTATTTTTACGATTAACGGATCTAGATTTATCAAAATTGATGCGAGAACTGCAAAAATTAATGCTTTTTGCACAAGACCAAAAGAAAATCACGACCAAAGAAGTGGAACAGCTTGTGCCTAAAACGCTGGAGCATAATCTTTTCGATATGACACAATATGTGTTAACTGGGAATACAGAACAGGCATTGCGACTATATGAAGATTTAGTCTTGCAAGGAGAAGAAACAATCAAAATCAATGCCATTTTATTGGCACAATTGCGCTTATTACTACAAACAAAATTTTTAATTAAAATTGGCTACCAGCAAGCAAATATTGCAGAAACATTAAAGGTCCATCCTTACCGGGTCAAGTTAGCGATGCAAGAAGTTCGTCGTTTTGACGAAGGATTATTGATACGACTATTTGATCGATTGGTGGAGTTGGATTACCAAATCAAAACAGGGCAAATTGATAAAGAATTAAGTTTCCAACTATTTGTTTTGCAAGCTGGACAATTAGTTAGGAAGTAGACAAAAACATAACTGAACATAGAATTCGTGACATAGGATTCGAGAAAAAAAGTGTATGAAACAATACGTAGTCATTTTTGTTTGGCGCGCTTATTTTGCTTAAATTTATAGATGTGTGTTTAATAAGTCAAAGAAAACAATCAAACAGGGGGTTAGGACAAAACATATTGGTTTTGTCCTAACCCCCTGTTTGATAATCAGCAAATAAAAAAATCGGCATCAGCCGATTCTTTTATTATTTAGCAATTTTTTTGCTTAAACGA
The DNA here is from genome assembly GCF_040887505.1 of Enterococcus sp. C50. Taxonomy (NCBI): domain Bacteria; kingdom Bacillati; phylum Bacillota; class Bacilli; order Lactobacillales; family Enterococcaceae; genus Enterococcus; species Enterococcus sp. C50. The sequence goes on from NZ_JBFOFW010000002.1 coordinate 425,580, forward strand.
GATTTGTCGCGGTTAGCTTTGTTTTTGTGGATTAGACCTTTTGACTCAGCCATGTCGATTGCTTTAACAGCTTCTTTATATAACGCATCTACGTTTTCAGCACCTGAAGCAACAGCGTCTTCAAATTTCTTGACAGCAGTACGCATAGCGCTTGTTTGAGATGAATTCTTTACATTAGCGTTTTCGCTTGTGCGAACGCGTTTAATTGCAGATTCAATGTTTGGCATTAGTTTCACCTCCGATAATTTAAGTTCTTACGCGAGTTACCGCATAATTCAACATTCATTATTATACCTAAAGGAAGCTAGCTTTGCAATATGAACATGACAAGTTTTTTTCCTTAACAGTAAAAGAACGCAATTTTTTTGGTTGTTTATCAATAAATGAATAAAATAAAGCACCTGACAGTGAGCTAGGGAAGTAGGCAACAAAAAAACGCTATTGTGGGAGACAATAGCGTTAACCAAACTAGATTAGATCTATAGTTTAAAACAAAATTTGAATGGGAATGTTTGGTACATGGATATTATATAACAAGTGCTACCGTTTGCAAAGTATTTTTTGAAAAGGGATTACATTCTTGATTTAATAAATGTTTATGATCGGAATCATTAGTTATTTTATAACTTTGAAAATATCATGAAAACAGTTACTCAGGCGTGCCGACGATTTTGATATATTCATCAATATTTTTGATGATCATCTTTTTGATAACTAATTGATTTCTACGGTTCCATTTTCCTGAAACTTCTAGGACATACTTGTTCAATGGTAAGCGTAAAATATATTTAGCTAAATAACGATCTTTTAACAAGCCGTTAATTACGCGATCTTCAAGCTGAAGATTGATGCCAGTTAGCATCATAGGTTGTTCTTGTAGTACATAAGTATCTATTAAAAGACCTTCAAAGGTTTCCATGAGCGTCTTCCTTTCTATTAATTGTAACAATCTGACATCATTTTCTGATGTTCTTAACATTTAGTATAGCAAAAAAAGTGCATTTGAGCCAAAAAAGAAAAGAGTTGTCACCAGAAGTCTTTCGGCTAGGCAGCAACTCTTAAACGAACAAAAGATTGAGAAAAATCAATCGTTGTGATTTAAAATTTAAATTGGAAAACATTTTGGATCAAGTCAGGAAAGAGAACATATGCTAAGCCTAAAATCAATAGAATAGCCAAGACAAACCAGCCAATAGTACCAAAGAAATATTTTATTTTTTCTAACATTGCATTCACCTCCCTATCAGTATACCATGGATTTTGCATAATCATTTATTAAGAAACAGCAAAATATCAATGTTCTTGTTGAAAACTAAGGTGCATTACACGAAAATATTCGTTACAATATGAGAGAAAAGGAGTGGTTTGATGTTTATTTGGTTTGTTCGTTTGTTGACAGCCGCTGTCATGGTTGTCACATTCATCCCAGATACTCCATTAGTTTTTTTACCAGTTAACACGTTTCTTGCGTATCTTCCTATAGAATTATCCTACCAGATTTTGCGAAATAAGACCAAAAAGAGTAGTTATGTATTGTTACCAATCTGGTTACTCTTTTTTCCTAATATCCCTTACTTATTAACTGACTTTGTTCACGTAAAGAGACTGCACATTTATGCGCCAGCCGAGTTAGCTGGGATACCAGATGTTAGACACTGGACGCTGTTCGTGATTTTAGCGTTATTGGTTTTTACGTATGTTTTATTAGGATTTACTTTAGCTGAAAAAATCATTGAAACGTTCCCGCTATTTGGGCAAACGAGAGCATTGAAAAATTGTTCATTGATGATTTTTTCATTTTTATCTTCGCTTGGAGTGTATGTAGGAAGATTTCCACCGAGGATTCATTCAATTTATTTGTTCAAAGAACCTTTGAGGGTCATTCAAATTGTCTTTTTTGAATGGAGTTTTGAAAAATTATTGATTATTTTGTTATTTACTGTTTTTCATCTTTGGTTATTTTTTATGTTTTGGCTTATAAAAAAAGTTGTCATGGAAGCAGAAGGTGTCAAATAAATAGAAAAAAAGCTTATCTTAGTGTGACTCAATCGTCGAGATTACGACTTGTTTTGGGCACACCAAAGATAAGCTTTTTTATTTTCCGATTGAAATGAGTTGTAAGATACAATAGGCGATGCCAGATGCAATAACAGGCCCAGCAGCAATTCCTTTTAGGAAAACAACTCCAAGAATTGTTCCAAAAACTAAAGCTACAGTAATCTGAGGATCAGAAGCAATCAGACCAACTCCCTTTGAAGAAAGGACCGCAACCAAACCACCACAAAAAATAGCAACCCAGCCCATTGGTGATTTAAAAGCTTCTAACAAGTCTTTTAAACCAATTTCGCCCGTAGCGATCGGAATCAAAATTGTTGCAGTAATGATGGTAACTCCGATATTGATCCCTTTTCCTTGAAGCCAAGGATAGATATTTTTTGAAAGGGGAATCAATTTAAGTAAGAGTACAAAACCTGTCGCAATCAGTAAGCTTTGGTTTTTTGCAATAAATGCAATCAATAAAATAAGACCAAGAAATAACCAGCTTTCCATTAAGAGACCTCCTTTATTTAGAAGTTAATCATACCATTTCAATTATCCAAACAAAAGTGGAGATGTGGTGAAGCAATGAGAGAATAGAAAAAAGTTCGTGGATTGAAACACAAAAAGGCTGTGAGGCTCGTTCGTGCTTTAAATAATCAGAAAAAAAATTATTTCTTAAAGGCAAACGGGGGTTCACAACCTTTTTAATTTTAATGTGTAATTGCCGCCTGGTACAATGGACAAGGTGTGCATCGTTTAGAATCATCGTTTTTCAAAGGCGCTAGTGGTTGTAACATTCGTAGTCCGTTGAGAATCACTAAAATAGTACTGCCTTCATGACCAATCACACCAAAAGGTAAATTTAAAAATTGAAGGAAGTTTGAAAGAATCAATAAAACAATTACACCAACAGAAAAGACGATGTTTTGCTTAATGATTCGTTTTAATTTCAAGGAGAGACGATGACTGTATACTAATTTGTCTAAGTCACTATTCATTAAAACGAGGTCGGCAACGTCAATCGCAATATCAGTTCCTTTTCCCATAGCAATACCAAGGGTCGCGGTAGCTAAAGCTGGTGCATCATTCACGCCATCACCAACCATTGCATTTGTCTGATACTTTATTTGTTCTTGTTTGATGAGCGCTGTTTTTTCTTCAGGTGTACACCCAGCATGAAAAGCGGAAAGACCTACTTGGGTAGCAATTGCTTTGGCAGTCCCAAGGTTATCGCCAGTAATCATACTGGTATGAATAGCAGATTCGTTGAAATAATGAATAGCAGCTGCCGCATTTGTTTTGGGAACGTCTAACAGACCAAGAATCGCTAATAGTTCATTTTCTTTTGAGAAGAAAATAACAGTTTTGCCTTGCTTTTCTAGTTCTTCAACAAGACTCGCCAATTTTTCATCTTTTTTAATCTCAGCTAGTGAATAAGCATGCTTTCCGACATGCCACTGACTTCCTTGATAGTTGGTGGTAAGGCCAAAACCAGTGATTTCTTCAACAGTCAATTGTTGAAATTCTTTAGTTGATTGACTTCCAAAATGAGTTGTAATTGCTTCAGCCAATGGGTGTGTTGTTTGGCTTTCCATAGCAACTAAAACGTTTTTGCTGACTGGATCATCTGTTAAAAAGAAAGAATCCGTTACAATTGGTTTTCCACGAGTCAGTGTTCCAGTTTTGTCAAAAGCAACTGCCTTTAATTCAGCCAACTGTTCTAAGTGAATCCCACCTTTGATTAAAATCCCGTTTTTAGCAGCGTTTGATAACGCAGCTAAGGTTGCGGGTGTTGCAGAGGCGACGAGGGCACAAGGTGAAGCGACAACAAGTAAGACCATTCCTCGGTAAAAACTTTCTTCCCATGTCCATCCAGCCAAAAAGGGAGGGAGAAGAATCATCAGCGGAACGCTAAGCAGTACGAGTTTGACATAAGTGTTTTCGATTCGTTCGATGAAGGAAGCTGTTTTTGTTGGCGTATTTTGAGCTTCCTCAACAAGTTGGATAATTTTAGCAAAAACTGTATCCGAACTAAGTTTCGTCACGGTCATCGTAAAGGGGTTTCCTTGATTCAACGTTCCTGCGAAAACTGGATCTTGCTGTTGTTTTTCCACTGGTACGGATTCACCGCTGATTGCTGCTTCATCAATTGTTGCTACTGGGCTCGTTAATTGACCATCGATTGGAATTGCTGCACCTTTAGGAACAAAGACTTTATCGTTGATTGTTAACTCAGTTACATCGACTTCCTTTGTTTCGCCACTCTCAAAAAGTTTTAAGGCACGTTGTGGTTGCAAATTCATCAAAGCGGTAATTTCTTTTTGACTTTTATTTGTCGTATATTCTTCTAACGCGCCACTTAAACAAAAAATAAATGTTAGCATGGCACCTTCAAAATAATTTCCAATCAAACACGCACCAATAGCGGCGAGAGCCATGAGCAAATCGACATTTAATGTATGGTCGGAAAATAATTCAGTCAAACCTTCCTTTGTCTGCTTAAAGCCACCAATTCCAATTGCCAAGAGATACAAGAACGGTGCAAAGGGGAGGGCAAGTTTAGTAAAGATGAAGCCTAAACTCATGAATACAAAACAAAAAATCGTAGAAATAAATGCTTTTCTTTTAAAAAGTTCCATTGGGCATTCCTCCTTCTCAAAATTACTATAGCATAGTCAAAATCTAATTGATAATAAAATATGCTAATTGAGAACGATAATGGTTATCAGTTGTATTTTTAGATTTTATCTACTCTTCAAATAATAATTATTATCAATAAAACAATAAAAAAAGAAGCTGGGGTCAAGAGAAACCCCAACTTCGTTTCTTATTTCCTACATACTAATAAACCAATAACCAATTAAAATAATTCCTAGAATAATTCGATACCAACCAAAAGCAGTAAAGTCATTTTTCTTCAAGTAACTTAATAAGAATTTGATTGCTAAAATAGAAACAATGAATGAAACAAGTGTACCGACTAGTAAAACGACGGTTTCTTCAGTTCCAAAAGTATTTCCTTCCATCAAATACTTCACGATTTTCAACCCGCTAGCTCCAAACATCACTGGAATGCCTAAAAAGAATGAAAATTCAGTTGCAACAAAACGTGAAGCACCAATAATGATTGCACCTAAAATTGTTGCGCCTGAACGAGAAGTCCCAGGAACAAGTGCCAACACTTGGAATAAACCAACCATCAAAGCGGCTTGATAAGTAAAATCGTTTAATGATTCCCAGCGTGGTTTTCTTGTTTTGTTTCTTTTTTCAACGATGATAAATGCAATCCCATAAATAATCAAAACAATAGCGACTGACAAGAAGTTATGAAAATGTTCCTCCAACCAATCATCAAGTGGTAATCCAATAATTACAGCTGGTAGACAAGCAACCACCACTTTGAACCATAAAGACCAAGTATCTTTTTTCTCAATTGCTGTTTTACTAGGTGAGAACGGGTTTAGCTTATGAAAATAAAGAACTACGACGGCTAGAATCGCACCTAATTGGATGACCACGTTGAACATTGACATGAATTGTGTGCTAGCATCCAGTTTGATGAATTCGTCAGCTAAAATCAAATGGCCAGTGCTACTAATAGGTAACCACTCGGTAATGCCTTCGATGATTCCCAAAATAACTGCTTTAATAACATTTGCAAAAAACATAAATTCCTTCCTTTCCAAACAAAATACATGTTATAGTATACCGTTCTTTTTTTTGAAAACCAAACTGTTTTAAAATATTAAGAAAAAATTTCTAAAGTTCCTTTCAACGAAAAAAAACAACTACGTCAAGAAAGTCAACGTAGTTGTTTTTTCGAGTATTTTTGATTATAGAAAAGAATCACGAGTAAGTTCTTTTCCTTTTTCAATATAGCTAACATCATTGATCCCTAAAATAGTAAATTTTCCATCTTGATAAGAAACCTTTGTCACGCTACCATTTTGCAAACCAGCACGTACAGGTTGTTTTTCATCAATCAAATTTAGTAAGAAGGCAATCGTTAAACCATGTGAAACGACTAGAACATTTCCGCCACCGTGTTTCTCGCAGTGATGTGCGATATCTTCGAAGCCATTCCAGACACGTTCTTTCAGTGTTTGATAAGTTTCAGCCCAGCCTGCAGTATCTAAATCATAGACAGCATTTGCAATCTGTTCAAAGGTCACATCAGTGGTAAACATTTCATCAGGTGTTTGAAAATTCAAGACACGAGGGATGACACCCCACATTTCTTTATCATAGCCACCTTCAAGTGAACCAAAACACCATTCACGAATTCTTGGGTCGATTGAATATGGAATTTCTTTTCCTTTTAAATGCTCCCCTAAAATCGTACGAGCAGTCTCGATTGCGCGACCGCTATCACTTGAATGAGCAAAAGCAAATTCAATTTCTTTTAATCCACGTCCCAGATGACGTATACCTTCTTTTCCTTCACGTGTGAGTGGCGTATCACACCAACCTTGGACACGCTCGATCGTATTAAACATGGTCTTTCCATGTCTGACAATATAAAGAGTTGTTTCAGTCATTTGAACATTCCTCCTAAAATAGATTATGCATTGAAAAATGGATTTGTTTGTTTTTCATGTTCGATGGTAGTCGCGTCACCATGCCCGGGATAGACCGCGAATTCATTTGGTAAAATAAATAATTGCGTTTTGATACTATCTAGTAATTGTTCTAAATTACCAGTATACAAGTCTGTTCGTCCAATACTTCCCCGGAATAATGCATCACCAGAGACGACAAAGTCATCAAAAATAAAACTGACACTTCCAATTGAATGTCCGGGGGTAGGTACGACCCGAAAATGAATGTCACCGAGTGTATATTCTTTCATTTCAAATTCGTATTCAGCAGGGGCAACGATAATATTATTGATGTCATCGTGACGACCAAGCCCAGAAAGGTTAAGGATCGGATCGCCTAACCAAGATTGTTCTAGTGGGCTGACATAAACAGGGATGTCATAAAAATGACGTAGTTCTTCCACGGCACCGATATGATCATAATGCGTGTGTGTCAACAGAATAGCTACAGGTTGCTGAGTGGTTTTAGCGATTTGCTGACGAATCAAATCAGCGTCTTCTCCGGGATCGATAATTAGTAGTGCCTCGTCGTTATAAACTAAGTAACAATTTTCTTCGATAGGCCCAGTTTTTAGACGTTCAATGTGCATAAGAATTCCTCCAATATGTTTTCAAGCAAGTCAAATTACTTACTATAGTATAACGTATTCATCCTGATCAAACAAAAAAGCTCACTTATCTGAATTATCAGACTATATGAAAAGTATTTATAGATTTTAAACGGAAGGATAGTGAGTTTTCATCACATTTTAATTTGTCCTTGTTATATTTAACTCATCCAAAAATCCAAATTCTATATCCTATATCCCTGCCCATCCAGCAGGGTGTTTTTTTTTGCCCAAAAACGAAAAAATGTTCGTTTATTGTATTTCATCCTTTGCGAATGAGTTTTTTTCAGGTAATCTTATAGACGAAAGAAGGAGGCGGATGTGGTGAAACAATCAAAAATCTCTGTGCGAAATCTTGTTGAATTTATTTTGAAAAGAGGAAGCATTGATAATCGCAAAAAGAGTAACCATACCGCATTAGAAGGTGCAAAAATTCACCGGAAGTTGCAAAAGCAAGGTGGAGATACTTATGAAAAAGAAGTATTTCTTAAGAAAACGGTGGATTTAGACGGTTACCAATTAACGATTGAAGGCAGAGCAGATGGAATTTTTCAAAAAGAAGGTATTTATTATATCGACGAAATCAAGACTTCTGAACCACGCTTTGAAGATTTGGAGAAAGAACAAGTTGAATTGTTCTTTCATCAAGCGCGAGTGTATGCTTATATCTATAGTCATGAGCACGACTTGACAGAAATCAATTTACAATTAACTTATTTTCAAACAACGGAAGAAATTATTACTCGGAAAATCGAGCATCAAACGATTGAAGAGTTAGATACTTTTTTTACAAAATTAGTAGCGGATTATCAAGAATGGCTGATTTTTTCTGAGAATTGGCGGACTGTTCGGAATGCGTCGTTGATGGCATTGAAATTTCCTTATGAACAGTATCGAAAAGGACAACGTGAACTTGCAGTTGCGGCTTATAAAACGATCCGGACAAAACAAAAACTTTTTGTCGAAGCGCCCACAGGAACAGGAAAAACGATTTCAACGTTGTTTCCGAGTCTGAAAGCAATTGGCGAAGGTGAAGGAGAACGACTTTTTTATTTAACAGCCAAAACAATCACGAGGCAAGTGGCAGAAGATGCTTTAATTGCCTTGAAAGATGTTGGAGCACAAGCAAAAAGTGTAACGATTACTGCAAAAGATAAAATTTGTTTTCTAACAGAAACAACGTGTAATCCAGACCAGTGTCCTTATGCCAATGGTTACTATAATCGGATCAATGAAGGTTTATGGGATCTACTGAATCACGAAAATCAGCTGACCAGAGAAGTGATTGAAAAATATGCAAAAAAACATACTCTGTGTCCGTTTGAATTGTCTTTGGATGCAAGTCTTTGGTGCGATGTGATTATTGGTGATTACAATTATTTGTTTGATCCAACTGTTTATTTGCGACGATTTTTTGAAGAAGAAAAAAATGAAGAGAACCTTTTTCTGATTGATGAAGCGCATAATCTGGTGGGGCGTTCAAGAGAAATGTATTCAGCAGAAATCTCTTATGCAAAAACAAAAAAAATAAAAAAAGAGATTCCAAAAGAATATGCAAAGTTACGACGACGTTTTACAAAAGTAGAAAAGGAATTCAAGCAAATTGAACAAGCGTTAGATACCAAAACATATCATCATCAAAAAGCTTCTGCAGATTCATTGACCAATGCGTTGTATCAAGTCAGTGAACATATCAAAGAATGGCTAGCTGAATATCCAGAGCATCCAGTGCAAGAACAGTTATTATCCTATTATTTTGAGGTGTTGCATTTTTTGAAAATCAGTGAGTTTTATGACGATCATTATGAAACAACAGTTGAGAAGAGTTTGTATGATTTGGTAGTGAAAGAATTTTGTATCGATCCAAGTTATTTTCTTGAGCAGTCATTAGCAAAAGGACGAAGTAGCTTGTTGTTTTCTGCTAGTTTTTCTCCGTTATCTTACTATCAAGAAACATTGGGTGGAAAAGATAGTTTGGCATATCGTTTGCCAAGCCCATTTCCAGAAGAAAATCAGCAAGTGATTGTTGCAAGTTATCTTGAAACCACTTATCGAAAACGAGAAACAAGCTTGCCGGCATTAGTTGAAACGATTGCACATTTCACGCAGGGAAAAACAGGAAACTATTTTGTTTTCTTTCCTTCTTATAGCTATCTAGATCAAGTAGTAACGGTTTTTAAAGAACAGTATCCTGAGGTGGAAGTACTAATTCAAGAAACAAAGATGGATGAGAACGAGCGCGAAACATTTTTATTGAATTTTCAGGAAAATCCTCAGGAAACCTTGATTGCATTTTGTGTATTGGGTGGTATTTTCTCAGAAGGCATTGATTTAAAAGGAACGCGCCTGATTGGTAGTATGATTGTTGGCGTTGGGTTACCTCAAATGAATCACGAACAAGAATTGATTAAAGAATACTATGACGAAAAAGAGCAGTTCGGATTTGCTTACGCGTATCAATTACCAGGGATGAATAAAGTATTGCAAGCTGCTGGTCGAGTGATTCGAGAGATGACCGATCAAGGAATTATTTTATTAGCAGATCGGCGTTTTGCTAGCCCACAGTATAGTCAACTGTTTCCTAAACATTGGCAAAATGCTGCAAAGGTCCAAACTTTAAGCGGGCTTGATGAAACGGTAAACCAATTTTGGCAACGAACGACAAAATAAACATCAAAGAAGGAGCCCAGGACAAAACGCCAGTTGTTCTTAACACATTTTTCAATTAAAAAAAGCCTAAAATCAACGTTTTCAAAAACGAATTTTAGGCTTTTTCTCTATTTAGGCTACTTTTGTTCCAGCCTCTTTTTTGTTAGTGAAGAAAATCAATCTTTGCGTTAGTTCATCGAAAGGAAGTGAAGCTAAGCTTCTGTGGCAACTCTTGCAAGCAACTCAAAATACGTGTTTGCAAGGGCTGTTTTTTTGTTTGTTGACGCTAGGCGCTTTACGACATAATCTGATACGCGATGTTCCCCAAGCAACTCCTCAAAATAATTCATAACTGTTCAAAAAATTGAGCAGCAATTTTTGTCAGTTGCTTATTATTTTTTCGGAGCTGACCGCTTGGAGCCACAACCTTTATCTACGGTGTTCCCCAAGCAACTCCTTGAAATAATTCATAACTGACCAAAAATATGAAAAGCAATTTTTGTCAGTTGCTCATTATTTTTTCGGAGTTGACCGCTTGGAGCCACAACCTTTAACGATAATTAGTAAATTGCAACTCAATCGGCAAATCAAGTTTTCTTAATAAAGAAATTACTTCTTGCAAATCATCACGGCTTTTACCCGTCACACGAATTTGATCTTCTTGAATTTGTGCTTTTACTTTTAACTTGGCATTTTTAATTGCGGTAGTAATTTTCTTAGCATTTTCACGGTCAATTCCACTAACTAAATCAGCATTTTGCTTAGCTTTTCCACCAAGTGCGTGTTCAGAATCAGAAAAATGAATGTTTTTAATTGGAACACCACGCTTAATCAATTTACTTAATAAAACATCTTTGATCTGTTCTAATTTAAAATCGTCATCACCTAAAACAACTAAACGATTTTGCTCTAATTTGATTTCAACAGTTGAACCTTTAAAATCAAAACGATTAGTTAATTCTTTGGTTGTTTGTTGAATGGCATTTTTTACTTCTTCCATATTGACCTCGGAAACGATATCGAAACTAGCATCTTTTGCCATGGATAATCCTCCTTATTGCTACAATTAGTTTTCTTCATTGTAGCATAGTACCGCATTTATAAAGTAGCCTTTGTTAAAATTCTTCTCATTTATCTAACAGGTGTTTTATTTTAATTAAGAAACTGTTATTCTTACATTTGAAATAAGGTGTAGAGGAGAGGTGCTCGTGAGCAAAGTGATGACTGTCTATCAAAAAAATGAAATGCTGAAGAAATTAGTGGTGATTTTGATAACCGGAGTAACAGCAGCTGTTGCTTTGAACTATTTTTTGATCCCGGCAAATGTTTTTTCTGCGGGGATGAATGGGATTGCACAAATCATCGCTTCTTTGTTGTATGAGTGGTTTCATATCCAAGCTGATACAGGAATCTTTATCTTCATACTAAATATTCCTGTATTTATTTTAGGTTTTTTAAAAGTTGGTAAAGGATCTACGATTTTAAGTTTTATCAATGTTCTCGGTGTGTCGTTGATGACAACCATTATGCCAGTGGGACACGTAACAGATAATATTTTGATGAATGCTTTAGTTGGAGGCGTTTTGCTTGGGGTTGGCGCAGGACTTTCTCTTAAAATGGGGTTTACGACTGGTGGAATGGATATCATTTCTTTAGTTCTATCGCAAACAACGGGGAAGACTGTTGGTAATTATATGTTTATCTTAAATGGTATCATTGTTGTCATTGCTGGCTTCTTTTTCAATTGGGAGAGTGCGTTATATACAATTATTTCAATTTATGCTTTGACACAAGTCGTTGACGCGATTCACACAAGTCACCAGAAAGTAACGGCGATGATTGTAACGGTCAAACCAGACCAAGTAACCGAAGAGTTAATGAAAAATATGGTACGCGGACTCACTTTATTACCATCAGTTGGCGGTTATTCAAAAAAAGATGGCAAAATGATCATGATGGTAATTACACGTTATGAGTTATACGATTTAGATCAAATCGTTCATGAGGTCGATGAAGATGCCTTTATTAATATTTTGCCAACACAATCTGTTTTTGGTCGTTTTGCAAACGAGCAAGAACAAAAGACGTATCGTTCAACCGGTGTCTTGCCGGAACCTAAAAAGAAACAAAATCGTAAAAAAAGATAAGTAGTTAATAATAACTTTAATATAATAACTTGGTAATTAAAAAAATTCTTAGCTAAACGAGAACATAGCATCATAATTCTCATTTACAAATAATTAAAAAGAGAGTATGATAAACGAAAATCAGATGAAGGAGTGTCGACTATGACAGAAGCAAACCAAGACTGGTCTGCACAAGAAACAGAAGCAATCAAGGAACGAATTCTTTCTGCACTAGAAACGGTTATCGACCCTGAATTGGGAATCGACATCGTGAACCTAGGCTTAATTTATGATATTGAATTCAACCCAGAAGATGGCGACACAGTAATTAAAATGACGTTAACAACGATGGGCTGCCCACTAGCAGATATCCTAACAGACTCCATTCACGATGCTTTACGTGAAGTCGAAGAAGTGAAAAAAGTCGAAGTGAAACTTGTTTGGTATCCCGCTTGGACGACCGATAAAATGAGTCGTTATGCGCGGATTGCACTAGGAATCAGATAAAGAAAAAGTACGCGCTTTTTCGTAAATAAACTCGCAAATAGAACTCCTCTACTCGCCTTAATAAGAAAGCTAGTAGAGGAGTTATTTATACCTAAATTGGTAAAAAATGTTAGCATCAGAGACAAAGCTGAAATGGAAGGATTTAAAAAATTGATCAAAAAAATAGAAGAGATAACGGAAAAAGAGCTACAAGAAATTATCAGTATATGGTTAGAGAGTAACATCCAAACGCATCACTATATTGAGAAAAGTTATTGGGAAAAAAATCTTTCTGTGGTCGAAAAAGAATTGCCTAAAGCAGAAATTTTTGTCGATAAAATAGATGACAAAATTGTTGGTTTTATAGGAATTATGGATGGCTACATTGCAGGTGTTTTTGTGGAAGAAGCCTATCGAAATCAACAAATAGGGAAAAAACTTTTAAAAAAAGCAATGGAATTGAATGATCAGTTATCTTTAAATGTTTATGAAAAAAATAAACACGCAATTGATTTTTATCTAAAGCTAGGTTTTAAAAAGGCTCACATGAACATCGATGAAGAAACCGCTGAAAAAGAATTAGTTATGGTATGGGAAGCAAATTGAGTAGTAAAATTGGATGTTCTTCTTTCTAGTTAACTTTTTCATTAGTAAAACTTCGATAACTGTAACCTCAAAAACGAGAGTAGGGCAACACTAAAAATCTAGTCGTTTTTAATCCATTTTTCAATTAAAAAAAGCCTAAAATCAACGTTTTCAAAAACGAATTTTAGGCTTTTTTTCTGGTTAGGCTAGTTTTGTCCCAGCCCCTATTTTAGTGTCGTTTTTTCAATATTGTTAATAAATAAGTTATTCCAGTTGCTAAAAATACCATGAGACCTGCAAACAAGAATAAAAAGCCAATTGGAATCAAAAAGAAATTTTCGTGTAAGATACCGGATGAGTCGATATACTCGACTGAGTGTCCCTTGATGAAAAAGCAAGCAAAACCAAAGAGTAATAAGAAAGTTCCGATGAGAGTAGTAAATAAGTTGAACTTCGCTCTTTTTGTTTCACTGCCATCGTTGATAAGTTTTTCAGTCAGATTGTTCATGTTTGTTCCTCCTAAAATCAATTCATCAAGTGAAAGGTGAAAGAGATCTGCAATCATAATCAACAGTTCTAAATCAGGAAGGTTTCGATCGTTTTCCCAGTTCGAAACAGCTTGCCTTGTCACGTTTAGTTGTTGGGCAAACTGCTCTTGTGTTAATGCATTTTGTTTACGAATTTCTTTTATTTTTTGTCCGAATTCCATGAGTGATTTCCTTTCATTGATGTGCTTTTAGCATAAGAAAATTCTTTGATAGATTCAAGAAAGCGTAGCTTGCTTACTGATAAATCAAAGGAAAGAGCTACTTGCGTCATTTATTTTTGTCAAATTCTTCATTCAGTGTTTATGTTACTGTATTATAGGACAACTAGATAATAAAGAAAAAGAAGATTTTTTAGTATGCAAATGAATGAAAGCATGACACTTATTTTCTTTTAGATGAGAAATAAGATTAAATATATTTTCATAAATAACAGTTGTATAAGGAATAAATTAGAAAATCGGACTATACCTTGAAACATTTTATTCATATGGTACCCTTGAGAGCAGAAAAGGGGTTTATATATGAAAATCAGTAGTTTATTGTTTGCATCATCATTACTAATTGGTCCATTGGCAAGTCTCGGAACGGTTTTTAATCAACCGACACAAGCAGAGACGGAAAGTAGTTATGTTTCTAACTGGGCGCAGTCAACATACGGAAATGTTAATAACATCAAATTTACAGGAGATTTTTCTGACTATAATTCTGGTGTGAAAAAATTAGCGGTGGGCGAAACAATTAACATCAGCGCATCAATCAGTTTTTCGGGTGATAAGGAAGCGATTGAACAAGCAATAGTAGCGTTTGAAAATGTAAATCCTAACTTGACGATTAACTATAACAATGATTTAGAAATTACTGGGAATAGTGGTACGTTTAGTTTTTCCGTTACGTTAAACACTTATTCTAGTAATCCTTGCTTATTTACTATCAAAATTCAAGACGGTGTACCAGGAGACAGCAATCATTTAACTCCATACTCTCAAACCGAAATGATTATTGCTGGAGAAAATTCAGATTCAAGTAGCACGACGGACTCAAGCAGTACAACGGATTCAAGTAGTACGACGGATTCAAGTAGTACGACGGACTCAAGCAGTACAACGGATTCAAGTAGCACAACAGATTCAAGTAGCACAACAGATTCAAGTAGTACGACAGACTCAAGCAGTACAACAGATTCAAGTAGCACAACAGATTCAAGTAGCACAACAGATTCAAGTAGTACGACGGATTCAAGTAGCACGACGGACTCAAGTAGTACAACAGACTTAAGCAGTACAACAGATTCAAGTAGCACGACAGATTCAAGCAGTACAACAGACTCAAGCAGTACAACGGATTCAAGTAGTACGACGGACTCAAACAGTACAACAGACTTAAGCAGTACGACAGATTCAAGCAGTACAACAGATTCAAGTAGCACGACAGACTCAAGCAGTACGACGGATTCAAGCAGTACAACAGACTTAAGCAGTACGACAGACTCAAGCAGTACAACAGACTTAAGCAGTACGACAGACTCAAGCAGTACAACAGACTCCAGTAGTACAACAGACCCAAGTAGCACAACGGATTCAAGCAGTACAATGAATTCAAGTAGCACAACGGTTCCTATGGATAGTATTTCTGACACAAGTAACTCGGTAGTGGGAACAACTCACTCAGAAATAAATAAAAACTATGCATCTACTACATCAAATAGTAGTTTTAAAGAATCTAAAAATAAATTTCCTAAAACGAATGATGATTCTAAACCGGTGATTGCGTGGGCAGGAGTTGTTACGATTGTGCTTGTATTAAGTACTTTCTGGTATCGTAAATATAAAAAAACGGATCAACAATGATTCATTTCAAATAGGTAGCAACAAGACGTAGATAAATGTTGTGACTCAAAAAGTTAAACTTTTATAGAGTGGAGAAATCCGCTCTTTTTTTATACTGTAAAATAAGGATGAATCAACTGCTTGAGCTGGAATTGAACGATCAAAAGTTTTCTGCCAGTACAGATAGGTCACCTTAGTGAAGGTTATGAATGCAAGAGGCTCAACTAATTTGAATGACTTTCGGAGGTTGATGATCATTCGTATGACCGATTCTTTCGTCTTTGTTGGGCTTTCTAATTTTCACAGCCTCTTTCATTCTTTTAAAAGGCATTCTCAATCTGAAGCAAACAAACTTGTTTTCTAATTCTTTGATAGGATTGCTTGCTTCAGGTGTTTCTTTGACTAGATAAATAGTCATGAACAATTTCAAATTTCAATTCAAAACTGCATTTTCTCATACAAAAAAACCTCCAAAAGTTCGATCAGAAAACGGACTTTTGGAGGTCACTTCAGTTTGTTGCAGTCTTTTTGGCTAAAACCATAGAGGAAGGAGCATGGCACTCATGGCAATCCCTTGGTAGATTTCTGCGTCATGTTTTAATTGATAATACAAGTTTATGACTGCTTCTGGAAATGGTTGTTTAGTTTCAAGATAACTTAGCGTGATTGCATGGCAAAGCTTTGTAGCAACTAACTTTGTATTTTCAGTTTTTTCTAACTCTTGCGCTGCACTAAAAATCATCTCTTTGATTTTAGGCATTTGCGCCACTTTTTCATCTGAGTAAGCTGCACTCAACTGGTTCATCATGATTACGAACTTGCTTTCAGACATAGAATCATCTCCTTGTGCTTAATTTAGCACGTTTATTTAATGAAATCAAAAGACAAGCAACGACTTTAGTGGAAAGTGACTGATTATTTCTTGTTCAATGAATTTATTTTTTTTTGCTTTCAATAAAGCTTCATTGGGCTTTATTAGTTTTGTAAATGTATATTTTATAGAAGAAAAAAGTTATTATCTGTCCGCGCATTGTTTTTTTTATTTAGAAAATGAAAAGCGCGATGAGTTCCTTGTTTGAGATTAAGCAAGAAGTAGAGATTCTGCAAAGGACATCTCGTTCCGACACCTAGGTAAAATCTGATTGGAAATGGTTTGTGTTCGTTTGCTAATATAATTTATGTTCCAAGGCGTACTACGCAAAAAACGAAAATTTATTTGGAACAAAGTGTTATGTTTGAAAATGATGCTATTTTTCTGAAATGGACATTGCATAAACCGTTTTAGGTAACCCTCGTGTAAGTAAAAGATAGAAATTGCTATTTTTTACTTTATCTAAAATTGATTTTGTAGTGGCTGTTTTAGTAAGAAATAGCTTTGTTTTAAAAATATAAAATAGGGGAGATACAAAAATGGTAAAGAAATTACTAGTTAGTACATTAATTTTAGGTGGGGTTGTTTTGGCTCCAATTACGGCAAGTGCCTGGGAAGCAGGAGAAACAGATCCCAATGAAGCTGGTGGACAAACGATCAAAGGTCAAGATTCTGGAAATGTAGCTGTTAATGGTTGGATTGGTGCATGGGATTCATCAAATCCAGAATCTCCAGATCCAACTGATCCGGAAGATCCAACAGTCATTGACGTCACAATTCCAACAACTGTTTTATATGCGAATAGCGTAGATGATGCTGGAAAACCTACATCAACAATTATTTCACCAATCTATAAGTTAACAAATAACTCAACATCAAATGATGTAAAAGTTTCTGTTGAAAAATTTAGTTCAAAAAATGCAATTGATGTGAAACAAGATTTATCAGTTGTGGCGACAGGTGAAGCAGCAGTTGCTTTACAAACCAAAGCAGGTCAAATGCTTAATGCAAGAACAAAGTTGGTAACTGTTCCTAAAACATCAACGAAAAATTTTGAATTCACAGGAAACATTGATCAAAGTGCATTCCCAACGGGTGATACTGATGCAGCATTGAGACCTACATATGACATGTCTCTACACTTTACAGCAGTAAAATAAGCAAATAAAGAGCTTTAAAGTAAAGGAGGGAGATTGACTAATCTTTCTCCTTTTCTGGGTTTTGACATAGGGGGATATCAAAAGATGGTGGAACAAAGAGCAAAAGAAAATAAGAAGAAAACAAGACGATTATTGATTTTATTACTGTTGTTGCTTGTTGCATTAGGATCATTTTTTTCATTTTACTTTTTCAGAGAAACGCCGAAAGTTATCAGCGGGTTGCCAGACGTTGAACAAAATTTAGAAAAAATGACAGATGAAGAAATGCTAAAGTTCATGCAAACAGAAGTCGACAAAGACAATTTTACTATCAACCTGAAACATGAGATCGCAGTTTCAAAAGAAACGAATGTTGCTCAGATCGCGGTGAAAAACAAACCGACGAATGCTTACAGCATCCAAGTGGCATATTTGCTGAAAGAAGGAAATGAACAGGTTTACAAATCTGGACTGATACCTGCAAATCGCCAATTAATGGAAGCCAAGCTAGCAAAAGATTTGTCAAAGGGTAGTCATGAAGTAACGATTGTTTATACGATCTATGATGACGAAAAGGAAATCAATCAATCAACGATCGACGGTGTACTATATGTTAGCTAGTAAAGGGGGCACTGCTATGTATGAAGGACGGTGGAGAAGGGCTGAACAAAAAAGGATGAAACAAAAATGAAAAATAGACAAAAGATGATCATTTGGCTGATGTTAGTAGCACTGCTACTTTCAGAAATTACTCATTTAGTGAGTATTAGTAATCAGGTTGTATGGGCACAAGAAGAAAGTGAAACGCTTCAATCAACTGAAAAGCAAGAAAAGACGACATCAACTGAAACTAGTGTGAATCAAATACAATCTGGAAAAACAACCGAAACAAGTCAAACTCAAACACAAAATAGTTCCCAACAAGAAGAAAATGAAGTTTCATCAAAAACACAAACATCCACTGAGCAAACGGTGGCTGAAAGTTCAACAAAAGAGGAAGTTGCGTCACAGACATCGAAAACGAGTATCCAACCACAGGCGGGAAATGTTGATGATAACCCTGGTGCTAAGGTAGCTTATGATAAAGCAGCTACATATTGGATTGGAGAAATAAGCGCCAGAGTGAAAACAGCACCCAAACTTGGAAATTATGTCGGAGCTACATCAACCATTGAATTTAATCTTCCAGTTGAGAATGCACCTGTAACATCTGCAACTAGTGGTATATATAAATGGGACTATGCGACAAGTATATATTTTGACGGTGTGTCATTTGTCGGAGGTGACGGTATTACCTTCACTGGATCAGCCGCCACATCAACAACGAATGGTCAAACTTTCAATCATTTTTATCTTGTGATAAAGCGAACGAAACCTGGTTCAAATATTACTGTTCCTTCTATAAGCTTGAAATATCATGGAGAGCTAAGAGCGGATGAATATAAGTTTGGTGGTTGGAGCAGAGTTGATTATTTTGAGAAAGGTACCGTTAGTCGAGGTATTTCAGGATTGGTTTGTAACCTTGAGAGTGTAGATATGCCTAGTAAATATTCTTGGCTCTATGATGAGTGGAGAAAAGTATCTGTCCGGAAAATAGCAAGTAACCTGTCTGACGCATTGAAATCCAATTACAGTAAGCTGGGAAAAAACGTGAATGATACTGTAAATTTTACAGTTGAAAGTAAAGCGAGTGAACAATATACAGGGCAGATCAATTTTATAGGAGACTATTTCTCTGACCTATCTCAATTTAAAGTTAATTTATCCAGTAACTTTTCTAACTATGTTCAACTTGAAAAGACGGGTTCAACTGGCACAAAGATAAATTATCGAATGAAGCGAGTCAAAGCAGGTAATTTTTCAGGTGACTGTTCTGTAACAATCAATACACGTCATGATGCTGAAGGGCGTACAATATCGATTTATGATGGAAGTCTGTTTTATTGGGCACTCCCGATGGATAATATTCCATTAGATTCGGCTTCAGCAAGTTTCAGCATAAATGATGACCGACAAATCTGGGCAGATGTGGTGGAACAAACGATCGAACTTGGAACATGGTCAGGTGAAATCCCCGCTGTTTCAAAAATGATTACTAACGTACGTTTAGAAGATGGAACAGCAATCAATGCTTCCGACTACACAGCGGAAGTCAACTCAGTTCCTAGCTTCGATAATATGACGGTCACGGACAAAATTGGTGTGAAAATTACACGTAAATCAAGTGGCGTCACTACTTATGTACAGGTACCTGTTAAAATGACTTGGGGAAATACCATTCAACTTCGAGGGTATGATAATGGGACAAGTGGTGCATATACCCTTCATAAAATAGGAAATACGTATCGTATTCGTTCCAGCTATGGAGAAAACAAAAATTATAGAAGTAACGGTATCCATGAGTATCGTAAAGGAATGACCTATCAGTCAATCACGTTACTAAGAGGAACCGGAAGAATCGATCAATTAAGTAGCACATACTATAAAGGATTCAATGGTGAAATCACAACGAATGAAGTAGTCAGTAGCTTTGGAACGAACGCACAGCAGTATATTCAACTGGGAGATGTCGTCCAAATATGGCATAAAGAACAGTGGCGAAACTCCTATACTAGAAATGGAAGTAATGTGAAGTATTCTGATATGGATGAAGGAAGCGTCTATTTTGCAGTAACTGCGGATGGTTTTATCCCGTATCGTTTGAATCAGTTGAAACCAAAAGAAACCACAATCACAATGGAGACCACCGATGCTGAGTTAGATAAACAAGCAGGTGATTTGATTGACTTTCTTGGAATGAATGGGAATGGCTTGAAAGTTTCTAAGATCACTGAGTATCCTGACCGGTCCAAAGCGGGAACGGCAAAAGGAAAAGTATTGGTAGAAGAAACGATTGACGGGCACACATATACTTATGAATACGAGGTGCCTTTCAAAGTTACGGATGACCGACAAATCCGGGCAGATGTGGTTGAACAAACCGTTACTTTGGGAACACAAGCAGATGAACTAGCTGACGCTTCAAAAATGGTTACCAATGTTCGTTTGGATGACGGGACTGTTTTAAATTCATCTGATTATACGACGCAAGTGATGAGTGCACCAGATGTTGACAATATGAAAGTAGCCGAAAAAATCGAAGTTAAAGTAACACGAAAAAGTAACAAGGCAGAAACAACCGTTTATGTTCCAATCAAAGTAGCTTGGGGAAGTACGATTCAGTTACGTGGGAAAAATGACCAAACTGCAGGAGCGTATACCTTACACCAAATAGGTAGTTCTTACTACATCCGCTCTAATTATGGTCAAAGTGATTCTTACAGTGGGAACGGTGTGCATAGTAACTATATTGGCACACCTTATCACTCGATTAATTTGTTAAGAGGATCAGGAAGAATTGATCAATTGACAAATACCTACTACAAAGGGACAAATGGAAATGTTACTGCGAAAACGATGGTCGACACTTTCGGTACGAATGGTAAACAATTTGTTCAATTAGGTGATATCGTACAGATTTGGCATAAAGAACAATGGCGTAACTTCTATACGAAAGATGAAACGGAAATAAAGTATTCAAATAAAGATGAGGACAGCACGTATTTCGCAATCACTGCTGATGGTTTTGTTCCTTATCGCTTAAATCAATTAGAAGTCAAAGAGTCAACGATTTTAATGAGCACAACGAATGAAGAGCTGGATCAGAAGAAGGATGAACTGATTGATTTTCTCGGAATGACTGGAAATGGATTGAAAGTTTCTAAGATTACGCAATACCCAGACAGATCGAAGCCAGGAAAATCGACAGGTAAAGTTTTAGTCGAGGAAATCATTGGCGGAGTCAAGCTAAACTACGAATATGAAGTGACCTTTAATGTAACAGATGATCGACAAATCTGGGCAGATGTGGTTGAACAAACTGTCGAATTAGGAACACAAGCAGATGAACTAACTGACGCTTCAAAAATGGTTACTAATGTTCGTTTAAGTGATGGAACAGTTTTAGCTGCATCAGATTACACCACGCAAGTGATAAGTGTACCAGATGTTGACAATATGAAAGTAACCGGAAAAATCGAAGTTAAAGTAACACGAAAAAGTAACAATGCAGAAACAACTGTTTATGTTCCAATCAAAGTAATTTGGGGAAATACGATTCAAATTCGCGGACGGACTGACCAAACGGCGGGAGCTTATACACTACGCAAAAAAGGAAACTCTTACTCTATTCAATCGAGCTTTGGGATGGATAAAGAATATCGAGTCGACGGCATTCACAGTATATTCCCTAGTTATTACTCCATGACGCTCCTACGAGGGGATGGTAAACTTACTGATTTGACAGGGACTTACTATAAAGAAAACACTGGGAATTTAACTACAGATAAAATCGTTAACGATTTTGGAACAAATGGGCAACAATCTGTTCAACTAGGTGATGTCGTCAAAATTTGGCATAAAGAACAATGGCGTAACTTCTATACGAAAGATGAAAAAGAGATTCAGTATTCAGGTAAAAATGAAGATATTGTTTATTTCTTGGTTACCGCCAATGGCTTTGTTCCTTATCGCTTAAATCAATTAGAAGCCAAAGAGTCAACAATTTTAATGAGCACAACGAATGAAGAGCTGGATCAGAAGAAGGATGAACTGATTGATTTTCTTGGAATGACTGGAAATGGACTAAAAGTAACTAAAATGACTCAGTATCCAGATCGTTCAAAAGCGGGGAAGGCAGTAGGAAAAGTGTTGGTAGAAGAAACAATCGAAGGCATCACTCATACTTATGAATATGAAGTGACCTTTAACGTACTAAGCGACTTAAATGTTTCTGCCAAACAAATCGCTGATATTCCGTTAGGAACGACCTTATCTGTCGCAGCTAAAGATTATGTTGATGTGACTGCCAGTCCTGAATCAGCAGATCAATTAACATTTGAATGGGTTGGTGAACCAATTAGCGGGGCAACTGTTGGCCAGCATCAAGCAACGGTTCGCGTAACCAGCCAAAACTTCAATCAATCAGTTGATGTCGTGATTAATTACAAAGTATTGTATAGCAATAGTATCGTAATGGGGACTGATCCGTTAGTAGCACTTAGCTTGTTGGACGATGGAGGAGTGCCCAAGCTAGTTGCAACACCAGGAACGGCAAAAAATGAATTGACATTGCGTCCGCTATTGAATGTTTATCGTGACTCAATGACGAATGTGCTCGTTTCACTACAAACAAGTACGGTTTATCAAACGCCGGATCAGTTAGCAACCACTTGGAATGGTTTGATTAAATCAGCAACAATCGAGTATGGGGATGTGATAACCGCATCGGGTACTAAGAAAGATAGTCCAACTTGGCAATTAAGTGGTTCAGAAACATATACGAGTCGAAATGAAGTGTTAGTGAAAGAAGCTGAAGGACAGACGGAAGCTTTCTATGAATTGACACCAAATGGTTATTCTTTATTACACGTTAATTGGTTGAAACCACAAGTGCAAGAAATTGAACAAGGGACGACAGAAGCAGAACTGGATCAACGAATCAATGAATTTCTTTCGACAGAAAACTATAATGAACTGTCAGTGAAAGAATTCGAAATGTATCCAGATACATCTAAACTTGGTGGAAGTATGGCTGTAATCAGCGTTGTCGAAACGTTGAAGAGCGGGAAAACATTTGCATATAGCCACACGGTACCATTTATCGTCAAAGCACCGAAGTTAACGCTGGCTGCAGATCTAACTGTTGAAAACCTGTCAAGAAGTGAGGAAGAAACCAATGTTGGTGATGAATTACTTTATGTTTACACGCTAACGAATAATAGCTCCGTTGCGTCACTTAAGTCGGGAAATCTTTCAATTGAGTTACCAGAGGGATTGGAAGTCGTGACACGAAGTGAACAAAATGTGAGTATTGATGAGCTAGCACCTGGTAAAACTTTTACTTATCAAGTAAAAGTAAAAGTGACAGATGCTGCGTTGAATCAAAATCCAGTAGTTAAAGTAACAGGAAAAGCAACAAATGAAAGTTCAGTCGAGCAAGATATTCCAGAAGTAGCAGCTGATGTTCCTGGGGGAATTGTTAACGAAATTGATACTTCGGAAATCAACCTAACAATACCAACAAAAATGAATTTTGGTTCAGACGAAGAAAAAATCATTTCACCTGTTTACAAAATGGAAAACAATTCAACTGTACCTGTCGAAGTATCTGTTGAGCAATTTACACCAGATACAGAACTAAAAGACAAGAATTTATTACTGAAAATTGTTGCTGATGGACAACCTGTGACTCTTTACGAAAATAATCAAGAAATCAACCGAGCACATCTATTGCTAACTTTAGATGCTCAAGAAATCAAACAAGTTTCATTTGAAGGTTCTGTTAATAAACAAACAGATGTATCGAAATCATCGTCTAACATGCGGTTAAGATTTAAATCAATTAAATAAATCCTAATGAAAAGATTTTGGAGAATCAAATTACTTGTTAAAATGGATAATTAGGTAACTGGGACAGCTTTTAGTCCCAGTTTTTTTTTTGAAAAATGATGGAAGAGTTATAGAAATGAGGAATTAGTGAAAAAATGTACAAAACTATTGAAAACGGTTGATTTAACTGTAAAGTAGTAAAAAGGAGAAGAAAAGTTTAAAGGAGCGATTTTTGTGTATTCACCAAGTGAAATTTTAGCAATCAGCATTGAGAATGGTCAGAAAAAAATTGAAAAAACATGGATAGCCAAATGGATTTTAGGCTTCATTGGAGGCGCGATGATTTCTTTAGGTTATCTAGCATATATTCGAGTATCGGCTTCGATTCCAGCAGATTTAGCCAGTGTTCAGGCGTTAGTTGGCGCATCTGTTTTCCCAATTGGATTAATTGTGATCTTGTTGGCCGGGGGAGAATTGATTACTGGGAACATGATGGCTGTGAGCACAGCATGGATGGCAAAGAAAGTTTCTTTTAAAGAACTTTTACTAAACTGGTTAACGATTACATTAGCAAACTTATTGGGTGCTTTTTTTGTTGCTTATGCTTTCGGACATGTGTTGGGTTTAACGCATAGTGGCGTGTATTTAGACCAAGTGCTGTCATTAGCAGAACATAAGGTCAATGTTTCGTGGGAACAAGCAGTCATTTCTGGTATTGGTTGTAACTGGTTTGTTGGACTTGCTTTATGGTTATGCTATGGTGCGAAAGATGCTGCTGGAAAAATTTTAGGTATTTGGTTTCCCGTGATGATCTTCGTTGCGATTGGTTTTCAGCATAGTGTGGCAAATGCATTTGTTATTCCTGCGGCCATTTTTGAAGGCTCATTAAGTTGGGGAGAATTCTTTAGAAATTTCTTGTTAGTGTACGTAGGAAACATTCTTGGTGGTGGCGTTTTTGTTTCAGGATTTTATTATTTAAGTTATAAAGGTCACTAAGAAAAACAATTGAAAAACGATTCAACTAACCGTTCATTTTAGAAATGAACGGTTTTTTTAGTTTGTCTATTTGTTTTTTAATAAGTAAGCATAACTTTTGCAAAAAAAAATTGAAAGTAATAGTCTGGAATTAAGATAAATTAGAAAAACATAAAAAGAGAACGCTTTGATTGTGAGTGAATTGCCATAAAAATGTTGTTATATTCGCTGAATGGCTAGATTTTATTTAGTAAATAATTGGCAAATTGCCATTGTTTAAAAAATTTTAGGAGGTGGAAAATGAATAAAGGGGTTAAAGTGATTGGAATCATCGGAAGTTTGGTTATCCTTTCAATCTCGTTGACGGTTGCATTGATTTATTCACTGTATCAGTTGCCAACTTTCTTAGAGAATGTTCGATACTTTATTGTTACTAGTTTTTACTTTCAACAATATATCTTTTGGGTTGCCATTGTATTTAGTATTCTTGTTGCCATATTTATTCTATTCATCCTTTTTTATCCAAAAACCAAGACAACCTTTGTCTTGAAGCGAGAACATGGAACTTTAGCTGTCGATAAAAAAGCGATTGAAGGATTAGTTCGAACGAAATTACAGGCAGAAGAATTTATTCATTCCCCTAGAATTGTGGTTCGTGCAACAAAAAATCGAATCAAAATCAAAGTGAAGGGTGAATTGAAGCGAACTTCTTCGCTAATTGGGCAAACAGACCAGTTGATGAAGGAGATCGAAGCAGAAGTCAAACGATTGTTAGGGGTAAATGAACCTGTTCAAGTGATAGTCACTTATCAGCAATTTCAAAAAGCAGCAAAAGAAAACAAGAACTCTCGAGTAGAGTAGGAGGGCAAAAAATGAATCAATTCTTTTCAACATACAAGCTCCCTATTATCTTTGGGGGTCTTGGGCTCATTTTAGCGATTTTGTGGTTAACCGTAGGATTTTTTAAAACCTTGCTCATTTTGGTTTTAACCGCAATCGGTATCGCAATTGGTTTTTATCTTAAAGAAACACATCTTTTAGATGATTATTTTAAATTTTAGGAGGAATGGATAATGGCACACAACGAATTCAAACCTGCAACAGAACAAAAAAATACAAAGGGGATTGATCAAATGAATGGAGAACTAACTTTTGAAGACAAAGTGATTCAAAAAATTATTGGAATTGCTTTAGAAGATGTGGATGGCTTGCTAACTGTGGATGGCGGATTTTTCTCCAATATTGCTGAAAAATTAGTGAATACAGATAATGTAACAGCAGGAATCGACACAGAAGTTGGTAAAAAACAAGTAGCTGTTGATATGGATGTTGTTGTTGAATACGGCAAGGACATTGAAGGTATCTACGAACAAATGAAAGAGTTAATTGGTCGTGAAGTGAAAAATATGACTCACTTAGATGTGATTGAAGTTAATGTGAACGTCGTTGACATCAAAACACGCGAAGAATACGCAAAAGAAAGTGAAACAGTTCAAGATAAAGTAACGGACGCAGCAAAATCAACTGGTGAGTTTGCTTCAAAACAAACCTCTAAAGCGAAAAAAGCTGTCGACAAAGGAACGCAACGTGTGAAAGAAAACACTGAACCTCGTGTGGAATAATAAAATAATTTAAACTTGTAAAATTTGAAAAGGAGTGAGTGACATGGGCTTTATTTGGTCATTAATTGTTGGTGGTATCATCGGAGCTGTGGCAGGTGCAATTACGAAGAAAGGTTCTTCAATGGGAATTATTGCAAATATTGCTGCAGGTTTAGTTGGTTCTGCATTAGGGCAATGGCTACTAGGAAGCTGGGGACCAAGTTTGGCAGGAATGGCAATCATTCCGTCAATTGTTGGTGCAGTGATCTTAGTGCTAATCGTTTCATTCTTTGTCCGTAAAATGGATTAAGTTTGGTTAAAATAGCTTATCTAAAGTGAATTGAAAAAAGGTCTGGAAGAATTCTTCCAGACCTTTTTTAATTACTAATTAAATTGAATT